>JASHPE010000033.1 GCA_030038235.1 Terriglobia bacterium | reverse complement strand
ATCATTCGCGAGGGCAAGCCCAAGGACCCGCATCTGCGGGCGCTTCAGGCGGACTATCAGGAGCGCATCGCGCATTTCGTGGACCTGAAGCTCGAAGAGAGGCCGTCGCTGGGCGGGAAGAAGAGTAGCCGGAGGGCGTCAGCGGATTCGGCGGAGCGGAAGTGGCTCGAGAGCCTGAAGTCGAGTTGCAAAGTGGTGCTCGACCCGCGCGGTCACGAATGGACGTCGCAAGAATTCGCCGAGTGGATGGGAGAGCGCGCGCTTCGCGGCACCAAAGAGCTTGTATTTCTGGTGGGCGGCGATCGCGGATTTCCGGCGGCGGTCCGTGAACAAGCCGACCTGCTGATGGGGCTCTCGCGGCTCACTCTCACGCACGACTGGGCGTGCACGCTGCTGCTGGAGCAGATTTACCGGGCGTTCACGATTCTGCGCGGCTATCCGTACGCGAAGTGAAGGTCGCCGTAGGGGCGGCCCTCGTGGCCGCCCGATTCGAAGCATGGAGCGGTTGGATTGCCGGACACGAAGCGCGGCTTGATCATCGTCCACACCGGCCCGGGCAAGGGTAAGACGACCGCCGCGCTGGGCCTGGGATTCCGCGCGGTGGGACAGGGGCTACGCGTGCTGGTGGTGCAGTTCATCAAAGGCTCCTGGCACTATGGCGAGTTGGACAGCGCCCAGCTTCTGAATCAGGCGCTCGGCGAGGAACGCTTCACGATCACGCCCATGGGCCGCGGCTTTGTGAAGATCGGCGCCGAGAAGCCTGACCCCGAGGACGTGAGGCTGGTGGAGGAGGCCTGGGAGTTCGGGCGGCAGGCGATTCTGGCCGGCCGGCACGATATGGTGATCCTCGACGAGATCAACTACGCGATCAGCTATCACATGCTGGATGCCGACAAAGTCGTGGACGCGCTGCGGCAGAAACCGGAGATGGTCCACGTGGTGCTCACCGGCCGCAACGCACATCCGTCGATTACCGAAGCTGCCGACCTGGTGACCGAAATGCGTGAGGTGAAGCATCCGTATCAGAAGGGCATTGTGGCGCAGAAGGGCATCGAATATTGATTCATTGAATCATTGATTCAATGAATCAACTGCTCGCCACTTGCCACTGTTTTTAACATGGCTTGGTTTCGCAAAGACAAACCGCCTCTGAGAGCGTCGCCCGAGAAGCGCGTGCAGACCGAAGGGCTCTGGGTCAAGTGCGAGAACTGCAAGCAGATCGTCTGGAAGGGCGACCTCGAAGGCAATCTGTACTGCTGTCCGAGGTGCGGCTATCACTTCAAGATGGGCGCGCCTGAGCGTCTGGCGATGCTTTTCGACGGCGGCCACTTCACCGAGCACGACGCCAAACTGGCATCGTCCGATCCGCTGGCATTTCAGGACAACAAAGCTTATCGCGATCGATTGAAGCAGGCGCAGGCCCAGACGGGCATGAAGGACGCGCTCATGACCGGCGAGGGCCGTATCGAGGACCGGCCGGCGATCGTCTGCGCCATGGAGTTTCGGTTTATCGGCGGCAGCATGGGCGCCGTGGTCGGCGAAAAGATCACGCGGGCCATCGATCGCGCTATCGCAGGCAAGCTGCCACTGGTAGTGGTCTCGTGCTCGGGCGGCGCCCGCATGATGGAGGGCGCGATCAGCCTGATGCAGATGGCCAAGATCAGCGCCGGCCTGGCGCGCCTCGATGACGCCGGGCGGCCGTTCATCTCCGTGCTCACCGATCCGACCACCGGCGGCGTGACCGCGAGCTACGCCATGCTCGGCGACCTGAACATCGCCGAACCCGGCGCTTTGATCGGCTTCGCCGGCCCGCGTGTGATCGAGCAAACGATCCGGCAAAAGCTGCCGGAAGGCTTTCAGCGCGCCGAGTTCCTGCTCGAACACGGCATGCTCGACGCCATTGTGCCGCGAAAGGAAATGAAGAGTTATCTCGCAAAGACGTTGGGATTACTCGCACACTAGTTGTCGGTCCTCAGTTTTCAGTCGTCAGTCCCCGGTTTCATCCTGACTGCAAACTGAGAACTGACGACTGAGAACGACTGAGAACTGAAACCTGAAAATGACCTACACCGACTGCCTCGCCCATCTCACCGACCTTGGCCACGAACTGCGCGGGGTGAAGTTTGACCTGGCCAACATGCGCCTGATTCTCGATGCGCTCAATCATCCGGAGCGCGCCTGGCCTTCGGCAATTGTCGCCGGCACGAACGGCAAAGGGTCGACGTGCGCGATGCTGGCGAGCATCCTCACTTGCGCCGGATACCGCACCGGACTCTACAGCTCGCCGCATCTGGTGCGAGTTAATGAGCGGATTCGCTTGGACGGCGCCGAGATCGGCGACGACGATTTTGCGCTGGCGTTCAGCGAGGTCGAGCGCGCCGTATCGCGCCTGGTCGCCGAGGGTGCGCTTGCGCAGCGTCCCAGCTTCTTCGAGTTTCTCACCGCCACCGCCTTCGTTCACTTCGCGCGCACAGCGGTCGACTTCGCGGTGCTCGAAGTCGGAATGGGCGGGCGTTTGGACGCCACCAACAGCGCCGAGCCTGAAGTCGCGGTCATCACCAACATCGAACTCGATCACGTCGAGTACCTGGGACACACTCACGCGGCCATCGCCGCCGAAAAAGCGGGTGTGATTCGCAGTGGTAAACCCGTGATCTCAGGTTGCAGGCAACCCGAAGCCGCCGCCGTTGTCCGTCAGCGCTGCGCGGAGCTGGGCGCGGACCTGATCGAGCTGCCAAGTTTCGCGCGGCTCATCGATCTTGGCCACGACGATGGGCGCTACAGTTTCGGATTGGCGCTGAACGGGACGCAATTTGGGGCATTGAAAGCGCCGCTGCGCGGACGATTCCAGGTGGAGAACGCTTCGGCGGCCGTGGCCGCAGCATGGAAGCTCGCAGCGCGCGGCTGGAAGATTCCGCCTGCGGCGATCGCCGAGGGGATTGCGCGCGCAAGCTGGCCAGGACGCCTCGAAGTGTGTGCTGAACGCCCGCTGACGTTCCTTGACGGCGCCCACAATCCGGCCGCTGCCGCCGCGGTGGCGGATTTCGTCCGCAGCGAGCTTCAGGGCAGGCCGCTAACGCTGGTCTACGCGTCCATGCGTGACAAAGCGATCGAAGAAGTCGCAGCGTTGCTGTTTCCGCTCGCGTCCGAGATTTATCTCACGCGCACGTCGATGCCGCGAGCCGCCTCGCCTGAGGAATTGCGGGCACGCGCCGGATCGCATGCGGGATCGACGCCCATGCACCTCGTGCCCGATCCCGCACTGGCTCTGGAGCAGGCCCGCGCGAGTTCCGATCCCGGCGGCGTGGTGCTCGTGGCCGGTTCGCTCTTCCTCGTCGGCGCGATCAAGGAAGCGTTCCGTGAGGGACGTCCGTGGAACGGCCATCCTGGCCGTGGCTAATCTCGCGTGATGTCATGGCTGCTCCTCTTCAAACCGATCCGGTCCAAACCAATCCTGGCCTCCATCCCAAGCCCGGTAAAGCCGTGTCGAGTGGCCCCGCTCGCACCCGGTCCCGCGGATTTTGGTATTGGCTGAGCTATCTGCGCTCGCTCGTTTTCACTGACAACCTGATTTACCTTTACACCGCCGTGCTCGCCACGATTTCGATCGCGGGATCGTTCTTCGACCGCAACGGGCGCTGGCAGCACGGCTGCGCCCGGCTGTGGTCGTGGCTGATCCTGAAGACCAGCGGCATTCGCGTCCGCGTCGAGGGTCTCGACAACCTGCCGCGGGGCACGGTCATCTTCTGCGTAAACCATCCGAGCGCCGCGGACATTCCCATTTTGCTTGCGTGCCTGCCGGTCCAGTTCCGGTTTCTCGCCAAGCGCGAGCTGTTCCAGTTGCCGTTTCTCGGCTGGTTCCTGCGGCGCGCCGGGCACATCGCGGTGGAGCGCAGCCGCCCGCACGAGGCGCGTCAGAGCTTCGAAGAGGCAGCCCAGCGCATCCGGCAGGGAACGCCCGTGGTCCTGTTCCCCGAAGGTCATCGCAGCCGCAGCGCAGGCGAGATGCTGCCCTTCAAAACCGGCAGCTTCCATCTCGCGATTCGGGCGGGTGTCCCGATTGTGCCCGTCACGCTGAACGGCACGCGCCACGTCCATGAGCCTGACACGCTGCACATGCGGTCGGGCCAGACGGAGATGATCATCCATCCGCCGATTGCAACGGCAGGATTGACACGAGACGACGTCCAGGCGCTGTCAGACCGCGTGCGCGAGGTGCTGCTGTCGAGATTTGTGTAACCCCTGTCTCTTGCGTCCCGCAAAAACGCAGACGTTACTCGACGCCGGAGCGATGTATGCCAGGATGCTGGATAGCCTCGGAACGGCGTCGCCTTGAAAAGGGCTCCTACTTCACCCTTCGGAACCTCTGTCATCCTGAGCGCAGCGAAGGATCTCGTTGGGCTGTGCCCCTCGAACGTTGTAAATGCGGGGCTTACAGTGCCGCAGGGCTAGCATTCGTTTGACGAACAGAAGCGGCGTACTGCTAAACTAGCCTACACGTTATGCCTAGAACGCTCAGCTAAGATTTCTATTGACAAACGCCTTTTCTGGTGGTAGGTTTTTTCTGGCGGGGGCGCCATTTCACCGGGAGGTGAAGCATGTCTCTCCGTCGTTCGCCCACACTCACTCCCGCCGCGCTGGCTGCGCGGCGCGCCAACGCCCTCAAATCCACCGGACCCCGAACCGAGCGCGGCAAAGCCTGGTCCTCGCTCAACGCCCTGCGTCACGGCTGGGACGCCCGCAACCTGCGCGACAAAATCGCGCGCACCGGCGACAAGGAAGCCGCCGTCCTCTTCGACTGGATCTTTACCCGCTTTTTCGAGCTTTGCCCGATGAGCACCGAGCGGAGCTGGCGCTATCACCGGCGCCTCGCGGCGCGCGTCTGGTGCCACCTCAGCGGCCGCATGCTGCGCGCGCGGGTGCGCAAGAGCGGCTACAAGGGCTGGTTCGTCCTGCATGGAACCTACCGTTACGGCGCCGACCTGGTCTGCCCGCGCGAGCTTACGCTGCTGGACTACCACGACGTGGGCATCCGCTTCTGCAATCCTTGCCCCAGCCGCCGCAAGCAGATGAAGTTTGCGTGGATCCCGCAGGTGGAGTACATCGACCCTCCGCCGAGGCTTCCCCGCGCCAGGCGGGTGCGAGCGGACAAACGCCGCGGTGAGGAATCGCCGGGCATCGCGGTGCGAGGTCTTCTGGCGCGCGGTCGAAGGCCCGATCCTGGCCCCGAAAGTACAAAAGATGTAGTCGGAACGAAGCTGGAATCTGGCGCGAAATCAGCGAGTTGTCCCGAAGAGTCTGGGATGGGCGCCGGCGGGCGGGACAAAGGGTGGGCCAAGCTTGCCAGGTTGATTCCGAAAACGGTCCGGCGGCTTTTCGCCGCCCGTGGCGCCTCCGGCCCGGGCGCCGAAAGCACGAAAGATGTAGTCGGAACGGAGCTGGAATCTCACGTTAAATCAGCAACTTGTCCCGAAGAGTTCGGCGATCGGGCGGGCGGCGCCACGGCGGGCGAGACGGCCGCGCTACGTCAGGACGCTGGAAGCACAAAAGATGTAGTCGGAACGGAGCTGGAATCTCGCGCGAAATCAGCAACTTGTCCCGAAGAGTTCGGGCTGGGCGACTGGGCCGCCGCGCACCCTGAGGATTGGGCGCAGTTGGCTCCGTTGATTCCCGGTTTGGCGGCCGCGGCGAGGCTGGAAGAGGAGATTTGCGGACCCCCGGAGGATGATGAAATTTGGGACGAGAGCGAGTTCGAGGATGAGATTTGGGACCACCGGCAGGACCTGAGCCTGGGTGCGGTGGTCAGCGTGGTCGGCGATGAAGTTGCCGTTTCGCATCCCTTCAATCCGCAACACGCCTCCAACGAAGTGACAGCTCATGGCGAGCCATCGACGCACAATCCGCTTCGTCTTGATAGCGGCGGCCGTTCTGGTACTGCTGGTCGTGACGGCGGTCCTGATTCTTCGTAGCGGCCGCTTTCATCGCTACGCTCTGGCCCTGATCGTCTCGCAGGCAGCACGGGCGACGGGCGGCCGGGTGGAAATCGGGGACCTTACGTTTCGCCGCGCCGGCCTGAGGATCGACTTCTATCGAGTTGCGCTGTATGGCACCGGGCCCGCAACGGCGCCGCCGCTGGTCTGGGCCGATCACATCGGGCTCGGCTTGCGCGTGGTCTCATTGTTGAGGCGCGACATATTGCTGAATGACCTCGAGATCGATCATCCCGTCGTACACCTGACCGTCGACGCGCAAGGCGGTTCCAACCTGCCGCACCCGCCCAGTTCGAGTTCCAGCAAGCCGATGAACGTATTCCAACTGGCGGTGAATTACGCGGGAATCAGCAACGGGGAAATCTATTACAACGACCGGCAGATTCCGCTTGAGGCCCAAGCTCAAGACTTGAAGGCTGACGTGCGCTTCCTGCCCACCAGCACCGCCTATCAGGGCTCGCTCAGCTATCAAGACGCGCACATTCGTTTCGGAACCCTCAACCCGCTGAACCACGATCTGGCAGCGCAGTTCACGGCCGCGCCTTCCGGCATCACCCTCAGCTCATTGCAAATCCGCAGCGGACCTTCCTGGATCACGGCCCAGGCAAAGATGACGGATTACAGTGATCCTGCGATCGAGGGATCCTACCAGGCCGTCTTGACGGGCTCGGAGATGGCGCGCGTGCTTGACGATCCTTCCCTGCCCCAAGGGTCCGTGGAAGCGCGAGGCACCGTGAGCTACCGCAATCAGGCCGGCGTACCCTTTATCGAAGCCGTTGACACCTCCGGGACTCTTCATAGCGCTATTCTCGCCGTCGACCTGCCTCAGGCACGCGCGGGCGTCCAGCGATTTTCGGCAGCATACCGCCTGTCGCAGGGCAATCTCGAGGTCTCAAACCTCGCGGCCGGTGTTCTGGGTGGCTCTCTGAGTGGCCGGCTGACCATGACCCACCTTGCCGGGACACCGGCGGCAAGGTTGACCGCCGACATCCACGACGTGTCGCTGGCGGACGCTCGCAGGGCTATGCGTTCCGCTCCTCCGCAGGCGGCGATCATCAACGGAAAGCTGAACGGCGGGCTTGAAGCCACCTGGCAGGGCAGCATGCAGGACCTCGAGGCCCGTGCCGACGCCATGATTACGGGAACGACAGCTCCTCCGGCCACCGCAGCCTCCGGTGCCACCGCCATTCCAGTTGACGCTACCATGCATCTGGCTTACGACGGCCGCCGCCAGGTGCTTACGTTGACGAACACAAGTCTGCGCACGCCCCACACAACCATCAATGTGGATGGAAGCCTGGGTCAACCTGGGAGCGCCGCTAAGGCGGGCAGGATGCCCGCGCCCCCAGGCCACGCCGCTGAGGCCAGTCTCAGCGTGAATGTGCAGAGCACCGATCTTCGCGAGGTTGACGATCTCACTTTGATCCTTCGGACCGCTGCTCCGGCGCCCCCTCAGCAGCCGGCCTCAACCCCGCAGCTTCTCGGCCTTGCCGGTTCGGCGTCGTTCACAGGAACGGTGCGGGGCAGCGTCACCGCTCCTGAGATCGCAGGGAAGCTGACGGCGGCGAATCTGCAGTATGGCGGCGCAAGCTTCAAGACAATTCAAGGGAATGTGGACCTCAGTCCGTCGGGTGCGGCCATTCATCAGGGTAACCTGCAGGAGAGCGCGGGCGGCAGCGCCCAATTCGATGTCTCCGCCGGCCTGCGCGACTGGTCGTTCACTCCGCAATCCCCGATCCGGGCTCAGGTGGCGGCGCAGAAGTTCCAGATTGCCGATCTCGAACGCCTGGCACACGAGCAGTACCCGGTCAGCGGAACGCTTTCCGCCAATCTCAGCCTGAGCGGATCGGAGACCAGTCCGTCGGGCCACGGTTCGGTGCAGGTTACCAAGGGAAGCGCCTGGAATCAGCCCATCCAGAACTTGACGGTCAATTTCCAGGGGACTGGAGACAGCATTCACTCAACGCTCTCCATCAACACTTCCGCCGGATCGGCCACCGCGACCGTGACGTACGGCCCGAAGCAGGAAAGTTACGACGTACAGGCCCAAGCGCCCGCTATTCACCTCGCGCGCCTCGCGGCGCTCGCCGATCACAGCGCGCAAATCACGGGAGTAGTGTCATTCGCAGCCAGCGGCCGAGGAACGGTGAAGGACCCGCAGCTTAGAGCCACGCTAAATGCGTCCCAGTTGCACGTCGGAAGCCAGGACCTGAGCGGATTGAGGGCCGAAGCGGATGTGGCGAACCGGCAGGCGAATCTGACGCTCGCCTCCACGGTGGCCGGCGCATCGATCCAAGCGCAAGGAACATTGAGCCTGACGGGCCAACATCAAGCGCACCTGACGGTTCAGAGCCAGACGATCCAGCTTGGACCCCTGCTGGCGGCTTTCGTTCCTCAGGCGCCCGATGGTCTGAAGGGACAGACCCAGATTCAGGCCTCCCTCGACGGTCCGCTGAGCGAGCCCGCCCGGGTTCAGGCGCACGTCGAGATTCCATCGCTCGGTCTCAGCTACCAATCGCTGCAGATCGGGACCGCGGCGCCGATTCGCCTCGACTATCGCGACGGCATCCTTACCCTTCAGCACAGCGAGTTGAAAGGCACCGACACGGATCTTCAACTGCAAGGCTCGATCCCTGTCCGGGCGCCCGGCGACATTCAGTTGAGCGCGACGGGCGGCGTCGACCTGCACCTGATCCAACTCGTGGACCCGCAGTTGGATACGTCCGGACGTATTCAACTGGACATCACGGCTCAAGGCAGCCGTGCTAATCCCGAGGTCAAAGGCCTGATCCGGCTGAGCGACGCGTCGGCCGTGCCTGTTGGATCGCCGATCGGGCTGGAGGCAGTCAACGGCGAGTTGGACATCGGAGCAGGGCGCGTCCAAATCAAGAGCCTCTCAGGGCAGGTCGGCGGCGGCAGCATTACGGCCAAAGGCTTCGCGACGTACTCACCCTCGGCGCAGTTCAATCTCGGAGTCACGGCCAAGGGCGTGCGAATGCTGTACAGCGGCGTGCGCACCGAGGCCGACGCCGATCTCAACCTGACAGGGACGCCGGCTTCGGCGCTTTTGAATGGCCAAGTCTACGTGGACCGCTTGTCGCTCAGCCAAGGCTTTGATCTGGCGAACTTTGCCGGCCAATTGTCAGGCTCGTCCGCCGTCATAACCGCGTCGTCCCTGGAGCAGAACATCAAGCTGAATGTGGCGGTGTTGTCGCGAGGACAGATGAATGTGGAGAGCAGCCAGTTGAGCGTGCAGGGCTCCGTGAACCTGCAGGTCCGGGGAACCGTCGCCGAACCGGTCATTCTGGGCCGCACTGACATCGCTTCGGGTGAGGTCTTCTTCGAAGGAAAGCGCTTTCAGGTACAAAACGGCGTCATTCAGTTCCTAAATCCGCTCGAAACGGAGCCTGTCCTGAACCTCGCCGTCACCACCACGGTTCAGCAATTCAACCTGACGCTCAACTTCGTGGGACCCATCGACCAACTGCGAACCACGTATACGTCCGACCCGCCGCTCTCGCCCGTGGACATCATCGACCTGCTGGTTTCCGGCCACACCAGCGAAGCGGCGCAGGCCTCTCCCACCACGCCGCAGTCGCTGCTGGCGCAAGGCCTCTCGAGCGAGGTGGGTAGTCGGGTCCAGAAGCTGGTCGGGATCTCGTCACTGACCATTGACCCACAGATCGGCGGTAATCAGAGCAACGCGGCCTCCCAGCTCGCTATTCAGGAGCGCGTGACGAAGAATCTGTTCTTCACGTTTGCCACCGACGTCACCACGACCGAGGGTGTAGTTGTACAGCTAGAGTATCAACTAACCCGGAAATATTCCGTGAGCGCCATCCGGGATCAGACGGGCGGCTACCAGGTCGAAGTGAAAATGCACAAGGTCTTCTGAAAGGCCGGGGCTGAGAGCGTGTTTTCGGGTGTTGATTCTAATGGACTTCTGAGAGGGGAGTGTGGTGGGAACATGACCGGGTGCCCGGCGACGCGCGCCCAGGGGGGGAAAGACGTCGCTACGCCGGGTAACCCGTATCATGTCCACTCAGTAGGGTATTCAACCCTCGAGGAGCTGAAGACCATACCCGCTGAAAGCAGGCTGAGTGTTCTTTCAACCCACAAATCGACGATAGAGGACCTCGAAAGGGCCGTCTATCGGGTTAACTACTGAGAATCGCCCTAGAGGAACCTGATGCTGCCACCGATTTCTTGCTACTTCGCCCGCCGGGTCGGGCCGGACTGCCAATGGAACCTTATCAGGTTGTATACGCCGTGGCTGTCGGGAACTTCTGATCGAGCCTTCGGCATTCCGCCCGATGGTCTGGCGGTACCCGCTCCGTTATCGTTGCTGGCGGTAGACCGTCGCGACTCGTGGACCCGTGTGACCATGCCGGCGGATTGGATTCAAAGGAGAGCGCAATGAACTGGGATCAAATCGAAGGTAAGTGGCGCCAGGCCAAAGGCACCGTGAAACAGAAGTGGGGCAAGCTCACCGATGACGACCTGACATTCATCGGCGGCAGCAAGGACAAGCTTGTTGGACGTTTACAAGAGCGCTACGGGTACAAGAAAGAACAAGCCCAGGACCAGGTGGATCAATGGGTCTCGACGGTAAGTCTTGATGCCCCAAGTCAACAGCACGCATCGCACGAGAGCCGCTAAACGAATTGAGCCTGAGGCGCGGCCGCTACGTCGATGTGAGCCTGCGCCTCAGTTCCGGCGGCCAGCCAATCGCCGGCCGCCGTGGAAGGTCAAGGGCTGATATGTACCTGAAAAAAACCAGCCGACAATCTGCACATTACGTCTGCGCAGGATGCGGCAGACTGTTTCAGACGCTTCTGAAGCTTTATGGGCACGGGAAACACTGTAAAGGCCGCAAGACGACTGAAGTTCTGCCGCCGGTGGTTCAAACATGGTCGCATACTCCCGAAGCCGCCCACTGAAAGTGAAGCCTGACAGTCCACAAGCCCGTGAAGAATTTACGCGGTGCGCTTATGTGGAGCCGCGCCGCAGAATCGCTGATTTCAGCTATAAGGCATTGCAGCCAGTTCAGTTACGCCGCCCTGTCGATGTCTGGCAGCTTGATTGCGCGTGTCGCCGTGTCTGGCAGAAGCTCACGATCCAGCGGGCTTGGGAGGGACGCTCATGAACGCAGCGGCAAACCTGAATGCAGACGAAGACCCCGAAAATGTGCACATCCGCATAGTGCTGGCAGACGACCACTTCGTCATCCGCCAGGGAGTCCGGGCGGTCCTTCGCGAGGACCCGGCGTGCCAGATTGTCGCGGAAGCCGCCACCGGCCGGGAGGTCGTAGAAAAGACCGTGGTGCTCGAACCCGATGTCGCGATTGTCGACATTCGAATGCCGGAACTCAACGGACTGGAAGCGACCCGGCAGATCCGCAGTCGCGTTTCGAAGACACAAGTCGTGGTGCTGACTGTGGACGACTCCGACCAGTTCGTACGCGACCTGCTGCGCGCGGGGGCCATGGGTTACGTGCTCAAGGGCGATGCCGTTCGCGATCTGGTGCGGGCTGTGCACTCGGTAGCCCAGGGCCGTCCGTTCTTCACCTCGGTGGTGGCCAAGAAAGTTCCCCAAGGTTACCTGGAACCCGCGAAAAACGGGGTCGACGCGCCGATATCGTTGACGCCGAGAGAGCGCGAAGTAGTGCAATTACTGGCGGAGGGCCGCTCCAACAAAGAGGTCGCTTGCGCCCTCGGCATCAGCGTAAAAACGGCGGAGACCCACCGTGCGCACGTCATGAGAACTCTCGATTTGGGCTCGATCTGCGAGCTCGTCCACTATGCCGTTCGCCAGAACATCATTGAGGCGTGATATGCCGGCCATGCCAGAGCTTCAGCCTATGAGTCCTGTGCGCCACCGGTCTGAGGCGTTGCGCCGGGCGCGCTTGCGATCGATTCGAAACATCGCTCCCCTTCTCTTTCTACTGATCTCATCGACATCTCAGGCGCAGGCCCCGGCTCTCCAGACTTACGATGTCCAGTCGCCGTATGGCACCACCCGAGGGGCGCAGAACGAGCAGGGATTCACGCTCGACGCGTTTTACGGCGGCAGCTTTTTCGCCCACCAGCACGTCACTGAACTGAACACGGCCGCCGGCTACAACTTCAACAAGTATTTCGGTGTGGATTTCGGAGTTCCCTTCTACTTCGTCGGAGCCTCAAGAACCTTCGACACCCCGCTGGGTACTCGCGAAAGGGATTTCAGCGTCAACGGGATTGGCAACGTCTATGGGGACTTGCTCTTCACCTCTCTGAATACCACCTTTACCTATCTGGGGGACGTACGCGTGACCGCCCCGACCGGGAACACCCGGACGGGCTTCAGCACCGGCCGCGTTACCTACGACTGGGACAATTACTTCGATCATGATTTCGGCCGTCTGCGCCCGTTCGCCGACGTGGGTCTTGCCAACTCCATCGCCGACACCCAGTTCTTTTACCGGCCGTTCGTCACCCTGGGAACGGTGGTGCTTTCCGAGGCTGGAGCGACTTTCAGGGTCCTGCCGCACACCCGGTTGGGAGCCTCGCTGTACGACGACGCGCCCATCGGGACGCAAAAGGTCTTCAGCCGCATCAACGGCAGCGAGACGACCGGTCCGGCAAGAATCGACCGTGACAATGGCTACTCCGGCTGGGTCACCGTCAGTCCGACATCATTCCTGATCCTTGAAGCCGGCTATGACCGCAGCGTTCGCTACGCCTACAATGTGTTTTCGTTCGGGATCGGCGTCGACGTGAAACAGGCCTATCGCAAGGCTCGGAACTCGATGTAGTGGTCGGCGTAGTTTATCTTCCGTCGCGACGGCTGGCCAGCCGCCCAAAAACCGTTATACGCTGAGTTTGAGCCCGATCTCGGATTCGCGGAAGGAACTGGTTTGCATGGGAGCTGAGCTGTCGACCGAGGAGATCGAAGAGCAGCTGCAGACGCAGGCGCGCCACCGTGTCGCGATCGAGCGTGTCCAGCCTCAGATCGACTGCGGCCGGTTTCCCGTCAAGCGCGTAGCCGGCGACCGCGTCACCGTCGAAGCTGACCTCGTATCGGACGGGCACGACCTGCTCGGCGCCGTCCTGAAACACTGGGATGCCCGCAGCACCCTCGCCGAGACCCCCATGGAGCTTGTCAACAACGACCATTGGCACGCCGCGTTTCACGTCGCTGAGATGGGCGTCCACCGATTCTCGATCGAAGCCTGGGTGGATCACTTTGCGACCTGGCGCGCGGGTTTGGCGAAGAAGGTGGAGGCGGGCCTGGACGGTCACGAGGCCGTGATCGAATTGAAGATGGGCGCGCCTTTTGCCCGCAGGGCCGCCGAGCGAGCCGAGGGAGCCCGCCGCAGTCTGCTGGAACACTGGGCGGAAATACTGGAGGAGCCGGCGGACATCAAGACGGCATTGCAGGCGGCCCTGAGCGATCATGTCGGCCAGGTGATGCGGGCCCATGCTGACCGGCGCTTCTCGGTGACATCTCCGGCGCTCGAAATCCAAGTCGATCCCGAACGCGCGCGATCGAGCGCCTGGTACGAGATGTTCCCGCGCTCGGCGTCGCCGACTCCGGGCGCGCACGGCACCTTTCGCGACTGCGTCGAGCGTCTCCCTTACGTCGCGGGCATGGGTTTCGATGTCCTCTATCTGCCGCCCATTCATCCCATCGGCGTCACGAACCGGAAGGGGAGGAACAACAACCCTGTGGCGGGGCCGGACGACGCCGGCAGCCCCTGGGCGATCGGCTCGGTCCTCGGCGGGCACAAGGACATCGACCTCGAACTGGGCGCGATCGAGGACTTTCACTACTTGCTTGCCAAGTGCCGTGAGTCCGGCATGGACCTGGCCATCGACCTGGCATTTCAGTGCTCGGCGGACCATCCCTACTTGAGGTCGCATCCGGAATGGTTTCTGATGAGACCCGATGGAACTATCCAGTACGCCGAAAATCCTCCCAAGAAATATCAGGACATCTACCCTTTCAACTTCGAGACCGAGCACTGGGCCGAACTGTGGGAAGAGCTGAAGAGCGTGGTGTTTTATTGGATTGAACAGGGCGTACGCATCTTTCGCGTCGACAATCCTCACACCAAGCCTTTTGCGTTCTGGGAGTGGCTGATCGGCGAGGTCAAACGCGATTACCCGGAAGTCCTGTTTCTGGCGGAAGCCTTCACGCGGCCCAAGATCATGTACCGGCTGGCCAAGCTCGGCTTCACCCACTCCTACACTTACTTCGCCTGGCGCAACAGCAAGTGGGAACTGACGGAATACCTCAAAGAGCTGACCGCCACCGAAGTGCGCGAATTCTTCCGGCCCCATTTCTGGCCTAACACGCCTGACATTCTCACGAACGAACTGCAGACCGGCGGCCGGCCGGCGTTTATGTCCCGGCTGGTGCTGGCCGCGACGCTTTCGGCGAATTACGGCATCTACGGTCCGGCGTTTGAGCTGATGGAGAACCGGGCGCTGGTTCCCGGCAAGGAAGAGTACCTGAACGCGGAAAAGTACGAGGTCCGGCACTGGGACATCGAACGTCCCGACAGCCTGCGCGGGTTCATCGCCCGGGTGAATCAGGCACGTCGCGAGCACCCGGCCCTGCAACGAGACGATACACTGCGCTTTCACGGGACCGACAGCGATCAATTGATGGCTTATTCGAAGTCGACAACCGACCTTTCCGACATCATCCTGGTCGTGGTCAACCTTGATGTCGTCAACACCCGATCGGGTTGGACCGATCTCGCGCTCGCGGAGCTTGGTCTCACCTCCTGGCAGACATACCGCGTCCGCGATCTGCTGACCGGAAACGAATATCAATGGCAGGGCGCTCGGAATTACATCGAGCTGGATCCGCGGCGCGTACCCGCGCATATCTTTCAGGTCAGGCGGTGAAGAGTTTGGGTGCTAATGCGCGAAGCGCCTCGGATTGCGGCCAGGAAGCCCGTCCGTGACTGCGGTCATCCAAGCTACCGTATGGCACAGTCCACAATCTCTCCGCAATCACTGATCGAGAAGCTGCCCGCATTTCTGAAGGAGCAGCGCTGGTTCGGCGGCAAAGCCCGCGGCCTGCGCTCGATCGACATTCTCGACTCCATCCCGATGTCCGACGAAGGCGTCACGGCAGAACTGGCGCTGGTCGAGGTCCATTACGCGGACCAGTATCCGGATGAAACCTACGCCGTACCGCTCCTCCCCGGCGATGAACTTCGCGACGCCCTGCGTGAGCCGGCGTTTCTCAGCCTGCTGCTGAAGTCGATTGAGCACGGGCGCATCTTTCAAAGTAATCAGGCAGAGGTCTTCGCGAGTCCGTCGAGCGCCTACCGCGGCGACAGAGCGTCAGAAAATCTGCGCGGAAAACTCCTCTCGAGCGAGCAAAGCAACAGCTCGGTGATCTTCGAAGATCGCTATATCCTCAAGCTGTTTCGCCAGGCCGGCGAAGGAATGAACCCCGAACTCGAGATCGGGACCTTCCTGACCGAGCGCGCACGGTTCAAGCACGTTCCGGCCGTCGCAGGTTCGATGGTCTACCGCGACCATAATGGAGGCCTGCGCACGCTAGGCATTCTTCAGTCGTTCGTCGCCAACCAGGGGAACGCCTGGGAGTACACGCTGCAGGAGCTTGCCGCCTGCTTCGAGCACGTCGCGCCGGCCGAATCGCCACTCGGATCCTATTCGGAAGCGGCGGACTTGCTCGGACGTCGAACGGCCGAGCTTCATCTGGCGCTGGCCTCGGACGCGAACGATCCGGAGTTCGCTCCGGAGCGATTTTCAGAGCCATTTTGCGAGCTGTTCCGGCGCTCCGCCCTTGAGCAATGCGAGAGAGTGTTTCAGACGCTCGATCGTCAAGCTGATCGTCTGCCCGGCAACGCCGCCGAGAGCGCCCGCCAGGTGCGCGAGCTGCGTTCTGCGATAGAAGATCGATTGCGAAGATTCGGAACCGGGCAGGACCAAGGCATGCGGATTCGGATCCACGGAGACTATCATCTGGGCCAGGTGCTGCACGCCGGCGACGATTTCGTGATCATCGACTTCGAGGGCGAGCCCGCCCGGCCGCTCGCCGAGCGCCGCGCCAAGCAATCGCCGCTGCAGGACGTGGCAGGTATGCTGCGATCCTTCCACTACGCCGCGATCAAGGGCATGCGCGCCTGGCTGGCACAGCGGGAAAACCAGCCGGAAAGCGCCTCCGGCCCGGAGCCGGAGGCCAGAGCGGATGGCTTGCGGCGGGCCTCGTTTTGGAAGGAGTCCGTCTCACGCCAATTCCTGAAGGCATATCTGGGTGCCGCCGAAGCCGGCCATTTCCTCCCCGCCTCTGAGCAATCTGTTCGCAGTCTCCTCGACGCCTATCTGCTCAGCAAAGCGATCTACGAACTCGGATATGAACTGAATAACCGGCCCGATTGGGTCATAATCCCATTGGCGGGGATTCTCGACATCATGGGCCGGTAAACCCGGGCCCGTCCGCTCTGTGGCACTAGCCGCGAGATTGTTTTCGGGAAGCGAAGAAAAGATTTCAACACAGCGGTCGCAAGGATCCCACGGAGGCCACAGAGAAAACGTCGAGAAAAAGGCTGGCCGCGGATCGGGATTTGAGGCTCTCTTCTCCGTGGTCTGTGAGGCCTCCGTCGACTCTGTGCTGAGTCTTTTCTTTCGATCGCGGCCGAAGGCCGCGCTGGGACGAAGGACGCTTTGTTCGGCCGGTAAAAGGGGGAAGCGCGTGGACGCCGTTCCATTCACTCTTGACTCCGACCCGCCGGTGCGCGGATTCGTGCACCGCCCTGAAGCTGCGAATGCCGCACGCACGGATGCCATCGTACTCACCCACGGCGCGGGATCGAACTGCCAGGCGCCGTTGCTCAGGATGCTGGCCGAGGCGCTGGCCGCAGCCGGAATCACGGTGCTGCGCTGCGATCTGCCGTACCGGCAAAAGCGTCCGCATGGACCGCCCTTTCCGGGCGAAGCGGCTCGGGACCGCCAGGGTCTGCGGAACGCGGTCGCGAGCATGGTAGGGGCGCATCGCGATGCGCCCCACAAATCTGGAGACGCGGACCCGGACGGCGGGGCGCATCGCGATGCGCCCCTACGGATCTTCCTCGGCGGACACTCGTATGGCGGACGCCAGGCGACGATGCTCGCTGCGGAAACGCCCGGTCTGGTCAATGGTCTGCTCCTGACGTCCTATCCGTTGCATCCGCCTGGCCAACCGTCTCGACTTCGCACCGATCATTTCCCATCGCTCCGCACCGACGCACTGTTCGTACAAGGCACACGCGATCCTTTCGGTTCCATCGAGGAGATCGAGCAGGCACTGAAGCTCATTCCCGCCCGGACTTCGCTGATTCCCGTGGAAGGCGCCGGGCACGATTTGGGAGTTGGGCGCGGCGCGCGGAAGAGCGCCGGAGCGGGCGAGGCTGCGGCGCTGCCGCACAGAATCCTACAGGCTTTCCTGGAATTCTTCGCTTGAAGTGGTTTGTGTTCGCCAACCGACTCGCCGCTTGACTTGGCTATGCCCAAGCCGGATACTACCAGCCACAGGCGACCGATGCGCCGGAAGCCGCTCTATGAGTAGTCGAATGAAAGGTCACTCGCGACCCGGACTTTTTCGGATGACCATCGGCCTCGGCGCACTTGCGTTCGCGCTTGCGGCGATTATCCTGTTCGGCGCCCAATCCGATGCGCCCCAAACGAGCGCCGCGCCGGAAGTCACGTCGCACGAAAGCGAGCCCACCTTCGCCATTCACGTCCGGAGCAACGAAGTTCTGGTCAGGGTACTGGTTCGGGACGCCAACGGAAAGCCTGTCACCAATCTCCATCAGGAAGATTTCCGCATTTTCGAGAGCAATCATCCGCAGACGATCACCCACTTTTCGATGGAGACGTCCAAGCCGCAGACTGTTGCGGCTGCCGCTGCGCCCGCGGGCGCAGGAGAAAACGGAGCGGCGCCCGCCGCGCCGGGCACGGCTCCGCCGATCACGCTGCCGACCCAGTTCATGGCGCTCTTCTTCGACGATATTCATCTGGAATTCACCGATCTCGCCCGGACGCGCGACGCGGCTGAGCACTACCTGAGCGCAAATCTGAAGCCGGGCGATCGCGCGGGAATTTTCACATCCTCAGGCCAGAATCAACTGGATTTCACCGACGACCGTGAAAAGCTGCACGACGCCCTGGCCAAGCTGGCGCCGAGGCCCATGGGCGCGAGCAAATCGGAGTGCCCGCAGATTCTTCCTTACCAGGCCTACGAGATCGTCGAAGGCGAGGATCCAACCGCCATGACCATCGCCCAGCAGGAGGCTATCGAGTGCTCTTGCTCGGCCAACGTGCAAAATACAGGGGTGAACGCCCTCGGCAATGCTGGAACTTCCGCGGTCGCGGCCGGGCCAGCGGGCGCGCCGGCAGGAAGTCAGTGTCCTCAGGCCTCGCCCGACGCCATCATGCATCAGGCTGAAGCCGTGCTTCAAGGCTCCGAAATCGAGACGCGCTATGCGCTGGAGGGCCTGGAGCGCGTATGCCGACGGATGCAGAGCTTGCACGGCCAGCGATCGACGGTGCTGATCTCGCCGGGCTTCATGACCATCACCGAGATGCCGGACTTTGAACGCGTGGTGGATGAAGCGCTGCGAGGAAACGTGGTGATCAGCACGCTGGACGCCCGCGGGCTCTACACCGATAACGGGCTGGGCGACGCTTCCGAGGCTGTGCACTTTCCAAGCGACGGCGGAACGCTCCTGAACACCAAGGTCCAATTCTCATCGCAAGCCAAGAGTATGAATTCGGACGTGCTCATCGGCCTCGCCGACGCCACGGGCGGCGTCGCTTTCCGCAACAATAACAACTTCGAGGAAGGATTCCAGCGTACCGGGTCATTTCCCGACGTTTATTATGTGCTGACCTTCTCCCCGCCCGACACCAAGCCCGACGGGCGATTCCATCCGATCAAAGTCACGCTCGCGGACAATCCGGCGCACTACGCGATCCAAGCGCGCAAAGGCTATTTCGATCCCAACAAGAACGAGGATGCCGCCACCCTGGCAAAGGAGGAATTGGAGAGCATCGCGTTTTCGGAAAACGAACTGCACGACATCCCGGTAGAATTTCACACCCAGTTTTATAAGCTGGCGGCCGATTCGGCGACGCTCACCGTACTCGCGCACGTGGATGTGAGCCGGTTCCACTTCCGCAAAGTCGCCGATCGCAATCTCGACAGCCTGACGGTGATCGCGGTCGTGTTCGATCGGGCCGGGGATTACGTGGCGGGTCAGGAGCGGGATATCGACTTTCACCTGCTCGACGCCACGCTGGCTCGGCTCGCCCAAAGCGGCGTCACCACGCGATTGAATCTCTCGGTCAAACCCGGCGCCTACATGATCCGCGAGATCGTTAAGGATTCCGAAGGGGGCGAGATCTCCGCCCTGAACGGGTCGGTGGAGATTCCGTAGGTTCAGGTTGGTTGTCATTCGAGGGCGGCTTGGCCGCAACCAAAGCAAAGCCTCAACACAGAGGTCACGGAGGACTCACAGAGATCACGGAGAAGAGACGCTGAATCGTCCGCGGCCACATTTTTTGCGCTTTTCGTCTCCTCTGTGGCCTCTGTGAGACCTCTGTGAACACTGTGTTGAAGTTCTTTTCTTCGGTCCCGAGAGAATCTCGCCGCTAGCAGTACAGGGCGTCTTTAGGTTTATTCCACGGAGGTTAGATCGACATTTGACCTTTGACTTTCGACTTCCCTTTGGTTCCGGCTACGCCGGGTTAGGAGAATATGACCCGTTCCCGACTTCTGCTTGGTCTTGCGCTCGCCGCCACGCTGACTTTCGCCCAGACTCAGCCTGAGGGCGAGCAGCCGCTTACGGCGCTGCCTTACACGCCCAGTCTCGACCTCGCTTCGATGGACACCACCGCCGACGCCTGCGTCGATTTTTATCAATACAGTTGCGGCGGCTGGAAGAAGCACAACCCGATTCCGCCCGACCAGGCAAGTTGGAGCGTCTACGGCAAACTCGCGGACGAAAACCAGCGCTTCTTGTGGGGAATTCTCCAGCAGGCCTCGAATCCTGACCACGAGCGCAGCGCTAACGAGCAGAAGATCGGCGACTACTTCCAAGCGTGCATGGACGAGCCCGCGATTGAGAAGCTTGGCGCGGCGCCGCTCGAGCCCGGTCTCAGCGAGATTGCCGCGCTCAAATCGAAGGACGATCTGGCGCCCTACCTGGGCCGCGAGCATCTGGCGATGCGGCGCGCCGGAATGCTGTTCTCCTTCGGCTCGGATCAGGACTACGCGGACTCCACGCAAGTGATCGCCTTCGCCCGCGCCGGCGGATTGGGCCTGCCCGACCGCGATTACTACACCAAGACCGACCCGCACTCCCAGCAGATCCGCGATCAGTACCTGGTGCATGTCCAGCACATGTTCGAGTTGATCGGCGATCCCTCCGGCACGGCGGCCGGGGAAGCGAAGACCGTGATGTCGATTGAAACGGATCTGGCCACGAAGACTCTCACCCGCGTCCAGCGCCGCGATCCCTACAATCTGTTCCACAAGATGGACCGGGTCCAACTGAAGGGTCTGACCCCTGACTTCGATTGGGATCAGTACCTCGACGCCGAGGGCCTGGCCGGCGTTCAGACGTTCAACGTCACCGAGCCCGACTTCTACCGCGAGGTGGACCGCCTGATCGCGAGCGAGAGCCTGGACGATTGGAAGACCTATCTGCGCTGGCACCTCGTCCACGCCTGGGCGCCCTACCTCTCGATGAATTTCCAGCGCGAGAATTTCGATTTTTACAGCGGCACGCTGCGCGGCATCAAGCAAATGCCGCCGCGTTGGAAGCAATGCGTGCGCATGGTGAACGGCGAATTGGGCGAAGCGCTGGGACAGGTGTTCGTGGCCAAGACGTTCAGCGCCGACACCAAGGCGCGCACGCTGAAGATGACGCTCCAAATCGAAACCGCCATGGAGGACGACCTCAAGAACCTGCCGTGGATGGGTCCTGAAACCCGGCAGCAGGCGCTCGCCAAGCTGCACAGCATCGTCAATAAGATCGGCTATCCCGACAAATGGCGGGACTACAGCTCGCTCCAGATCGTGCGCGGCGATTTCGCGGGCAACGTGCAGCGCAGCGCGGTTTTCGAGACCAAACGCCAGCTCGCGAAGATCGGCAAACCCGTCGATCGCGGCGAGTGGGGCATGACGCCGCCCACCGTAAACGCCTACTACGATTCGCAGATGAACGACATCAATTTCCCCGCCGGCGTCCTCCAGCCGCCGCTATTCGATCCCAAAATGGACGACGCGCCGAATTACGGCGACACCGGCGGCACCATCGGCCACGAGCTGACCCACGGCTTCGACGACGAGGGCCGAAAGTTCGACGCTCAAGGCAATCTGCGCGACTGGTGGACGAAGGACGACGCGGCGCAGTTCGAGGAACGCGTTCAGTGCGTCCGCGACCAGTACGCGCAGTACGTGGTGGTGGACGACATCCACATCAACAGCAAGCTCACGAGCGGCGAAGACGTGGCGGACGTCGGCGGCCTTCTGCTGGCCTACATCGCTTGGCAGAAGGAGACCGCCGGCCAGGACCTGCACCCCATCGAAGGCTTCACGCCCGAGCAACGATTCTTCATCGGGAATGCGCAATGGGCCTGCTCGAACGACCGGCCGGAAGAAGAACGCCTGCGCGCGCTGACCGATCCGCATTCGCCGGCGAAGTATCGCGTGAACGGCCTCATGTCAGACATGCCGCAGTTCCAGCAGGCGTTCCACTGCAAGGCGGGTCAGCCCATGGTGCGCGACAAGATGTGCCGGGTGTGGTAAAGGGCAGATGCTTTCACGAGAGCAGACGCTTGCGCTTGGGGTGATCTGGGTTGGAGGCTGGGGATTCCTGTTTTTCAATTACCCATCGGCCATCTGCAAGATTATGAAACACGAAGCCGCGCCGACGCGTCTGCGCTTGATCCGGATCGTTGGGGCAATCGGGTTGGCCGTCACATTTTGCAGCGCCCTGGCGGATTTCATTATGGGATTCTTCCAGAATTGAAAGGGGGCGTTGCGCAGGGCAGAAGGCTGGCGCAGACCTTCTCGCGGGAGTCGAGATTCGTCCTGAGAATCACGATAAGGTCTGCGCCAGCCTTGCCCATCATGCATTCTCGTCTTCTAGTCGGCTGATCCGCCTTTCGTGAATCTCCGCCACATGCAGCAGCCGGGCTGTTCCTTCGGCAATATCATTGACCAAGACTTTCATATCGGAAAGGTCCTTGGTCAGCAACCCCACGGTCTGGGTAAGCGCTTCGTGGCCTTCAGTCAGCCGCTCCAGCCGTTGGTCAATATCCACGTCAGTGTCCGCGCTTTGTCAACTCCCTAAGCTTAGTGCACGCCCTGCGGTTTCAGCAAGTGTTCGCGAATTTCACTCGCCCGCCACGTATCGCGTGAATGGACATGCCGCAATTCCAGCAGGCGTTCCACTGCAAGGCGGGTCAGCCCATGGTGCGCGACAAAATGTGCCGGGTATGGCTCCGCGACAACTACGGTGAAGGGCGATGGAGAAAATTGAAGGGTGAAAAGGCAAGACGGAATGATCAGGACAGCGGAGCTTCACTGGTATGAAGCTCATGGGATCGGCCGGCGAGGCATGAAGGTGAAGCGCTACCTCGACTAAGATGAGGAAACGGAATCCGCTCAAAAAATTCGTTATCTGTGTCTACAACGAGGGCCAGGAAGCTTCCTTGCCCCTGCGCAAGATCTACGAGCGCATCCCCGATCCCGACGCTGAGCACGCGGTCCAGATTCGTGTAATTGACGAAGACGGAGAGGATTACTTGCATCCGGCCAACTATTTTGTGCCGATCGAGCTTCCCAAAGACGTCGAGGACGCGGTCGAATCGGCCGCCGAGCTCGAAAGTGCGCGTCGCTAACCAGCGCGGCGCATAAGCATTACCGTTGCACCCGATGCAGAACCAGTGGAGGCGGCCCTTGCGCCAGACTCTGCCGGAATTCAGGAATCGACGGGTCTGATCCGTCCGGCGGCGGTCCGATCGCCGGGCGAGTACCGGTTTGAGCTGCGGGTGTCGGCATACGAAAACCGAAATCGATTTTGCGCCCGAGTTCGATCTGCTCCGCGTTCAGGGTTCCCGAATAAGTGGTGTTCCCGGCCTTGAACGAAATCTTGTCGCCCTCCACTTTACCTTCTTCGATCGGGATCGGCACATCGCCGCCGCCAAAGAAACCTCCGCCCGTTCCCTCGACAGTCCCAGTCAGGTTGTTCCCGTCCTGCCGGAACGTGAACACGATGCTGCCGCTGCCCATGATGAACGCCATCAGGCCGTTGCTTTCCTCGGCTCGCGGTACCGGTCTCCAGAGTCCCGTGATGCCCGCGCCGGACGGGACCTCGCGTTCCCAAACGGCGACTTGCGGACGAAGCGCTGTGCTCTTTGCCGCAATCTCGACTGTGGCGGGCGCGAGATCGGGAGAGGTCGCTTCCACAGTGATGTTGCCCGCTGCTTTCGTGGACTGAACCACAGCCAGGCAGTATCCGGAGAACGCCTTTCGCGACGTTCCCTTGTCGGATTCATGGTCGGTCGGGTCGCCGTTGCCCACACCGATGAGCTTTCCTTCGCCGGACACGCGGAATGCCACCTCGTTGTCCGCCAGCGGCGCCACGCGGCCCTGCGCGTCTTGAACTTCAACCGCGAACATCGCTACATCTTCGCCGTCGGCCAGGATTTCCTCGCGATCCACCTTCATCACCAACTTCGCCGCCGGGCCTGTGGTCTCGCGCTTCGCCGTCAAGACCTGCGCGCCGTTTTTGTAGCCGCGCGCCTCGATCACGCCCGGAGCGTACTTGACGATCCAGGCGACGTGCGAATCCTTCGTCACTTGCTTCGCGCCGAGACTATTGCCGTTGAGCAAAAATTCCGCCTTGTCAAGGTTCGAGTAGGCCCAGACCGCGATCTCCTGTCCTTCCCTGCCCGGCCAATTCCAATGCGGGAAGAGATGCAGAACCGGTTGAGATGTCCACCAAGACTGGTAGTAATAAAAAGAGTCCTTCGGGAAACCACAGGTATCGATGATCCCGTACTGCGAGCTGATATTGGGCCATTGGTAGGGCGAGGGCTCGCCGCGGTAGTCGAAACCCGTCCAAACGAAACCTCCAGCGAGCCACGGCTGCGCGTCACAGAAACGCCACCAGCCTTCTGCCGAAGCGCGGCCCGTGGTGGTGTAAGGATCGTACGACCCCACGTAACCTTTCTTGGGGTCCGTGACGTAGATGCCCCGCGTGCCGACAGCGCTCACCGTCTCCGTGCCGATGACGGGTTTATCGGGATGCGCCTTGTGATAAGCGTCGGCTCCCGGATCCATGTAGTTGTAGCCCATCACGTCGCAGACCGCGAGGCCGCCCACTCCGATCGCGCGAATGGGAGCGATCGAAACGGGACGCGAGCCGTCCTGCGCGGTGGCAACCTCCTTCATCGCGGTCAGAATATGCAGACCCTTCTCGGTGTTGGCCTGGCCCTCTTCATTGCCCATCGACCACATGAAGACGCTCGGACGATTGCGGTCGCGCCGCACGAGATCCGTAAACTGGCTGAGCCCTTCGGGATTCGAGGACATCATGCGGGTTTCGTCGAACACCAGCATTCCCAACTCGTCGCAAGCATCGAGCAGCTCCGGCGTGGGCGGGTTGTGCGAGGTGCGAAGCGCGTTGCAGCCCATCTCCTGCAGCTTTCGGACGCGATAATACTGCACGGCGTCCGGCAGCGCCACGCCCAGCCCCGCGTGGTCCTGATGATTGCAGGTGCCTTTCAGCTTCACGGATTGGCCGTTCAAGAAGAAGCCCTTTTGCGAATCGAAACTGATAGTGCGGATGCCGAAGCGAGTGACCTGGCGATCGACAATCTGGCCGCCCAATCGGCCGCCCGCTTCAACCTCGGTGATCAGATGGTAGAGATTGCGCTGCTCCAGCGACCACAACGCAGGCTGATTCACCGTGACCTGTTGCTCGAAGGTGCGATCCTCCTGCTCGGGAATCGACGCCGGGTCGCTCGTTGTCTTCGCCACTTCCTTGCCGGCCGCATCCAGCACCGTCGAGATGACGCGCGTGTTCTGTGTGCCCTTGCCGTGGTTAGCGATCTCGTTGCGGATTCGAAGCGTGGCGTCGCCGTCGTGCACCTCGCTGCGGACGAAAGTTCCCCATTTCTTTACATGCACGGGATTGGTCTTCTCCAGCCACACATGCCGGTAGATGCCCGCGCCTTCGTAGAACCAGCCGTCACTCAGAGTGGCGTCCACGCGAACCAGAAGCACGTTGCGGCTACCTGGTGTCGCGAAGTCGGTCACATCGAAGCTGAAGGGATCGTATCCGCCGCTATGGCGCCCGATGTAAAAGCCGTTGAAGACGACCATCGTTTCCCGGTAGGCGCCATCGAATTCGATTGAGAGTCGCTTCCCGGCGTCCGCGGCCGGAAGCTCGAAGACGCGGCGATACCAGCCGACGCTCGTGGTAGGGTACGTGCGCCCCAGCGGGTAGAATCCCTTGCTGGCAAGCGCCGGATCGTTCGTGAAAGGCAGCTCGATGGCCCAATCGTGAGGCAGATCGAGGGTGCGCCAGTCTCCGTCATCGAAGGCCAGGGCTCCGGCGGGAAGGAAATTGCCCGTCTTCTGGAAAGTGCCGGTTCTGCCGCTCCCGAACCCGAAATCCTTGGCAGGATCATCCGCGTGGCCGAAATGGAAGCGCCAGCCGAAATCCAGCAGGAGACGTTCGCGTCCGGCGCCGACGTCCGGTAACGCACGCGCGGCGTCTTCCGCCTGCGGGCTGTTTCCGCCAGACTCGCCCTGCGCATCACCCGCGGCCTTTCCGAAGCCGGCGCTCCCCTGCGCCACCGCCGCCACTGCCGGCGCCAGGAGGCTCGTCTTCAACACATCCCGGCGCGTCCAGTTCTTCATTTCACACCCCATGAGAGGTTAATCGCAATCAGAGGCTGTCGCGCGAAGAGCCCCGGGCGATTCTCGCCGGGACCATAAGCTTTCGCTTTGGCTGCGACGGACATTCTCCACACTGCATTGTAGCGTTGGCCAGTACTAAGATGGGTGCCTTATTTTTGCAGAGGTGTGCGTTGGTCGCGGCTGCCCGGCTGCTAAGCGCAACTGCCACGGGGTTCCGCAATCGCGGCTACTCGTAGCGGAGTGCCGTCATAGGATCGAGGCGCGAGGCGCGGCGAGCGGGCAGGAAGCTGGCGGCGAAACCGATGGCAGCCAGGATGACCACAGTTAGCGCAAGCGTGAGCGGGTCGCGCGGTTTCAGCCCAAAAAGCATGGAAGTGGCGGCTTTGCTTCCGGCCAGCGTGAGTCCGAGCCCAACGGCCAAGCCGATGGCGATGAGCATGGCCACTTCGCTGAGGATGAGACGGATCACTGCGGCGCGTTGCGATCCGAGAGCCATGCGGATGCCGATTTCGTTCGTCCGATGGGCAACGGTGTAGGAAATTACCCCGTAGAGTCCGATCGCGGCGAGCAGCAAGGCCAGGGCGCCGAAAAAGCCGCAGAGCGTGGCCATCTGCTCATCCTGAAGCAAAGAATCGTGAATCTGGGTGCGAAGCAGCTTGAATTGGATATTGATCCCGGGATTTACGTTGCCGATTTCGTTCTTAAGAGAATTTATAAGGCCGGCGACACCGCCTCGCGAGCGAACCAGGAGGTGAGGCCCGGTGAATAGCTGCGCTTGATCGCACTGCGCCCGCGAGAAGTACATGATCGGCACCATGGGCTGGTGCATATCTTCGTAAACGGAATCCTTCACCAGCCCGACCACCTGCAAGTAGCGGGGCGGCTTTCCCGGCGGAGTCCAGACCCGGATTTGCGCGCCGATGGGATACTTCGTGCCGCCCAGAAACTTCTGCGCGAACGTCTGGTTGACGATCGCCACCTTGGGCGAGGTCGCGCGATCGCTGGCCGTGAAATCGCGCCCGGCAATCAGCGGTATCCCCATCATGTCGAAGTACCCGGGGCTGATGTAGTCCTCCCACGAAGCGCCGTTGGGATGATCGCCTTTGGCGTCGAGCACCCAGTCGTTGCTGCTGCTGTCACTGACCGGGGAGCGTTCGGAAATCGCCGCGGCGGCCACACCGGGCATGGCGCGCATACGCTCCAGGAGATTCTGCTCGAAGCTGGGGCCTTGCTCGAGCGACATGTTGAGGACACTGGTGTCCAGACTGGCAACGATCACGCCATCTTGCTGGAACCCCGGATCGCGCGTCATCAGATTCTGGAGGCTGCGCGCAAACAGCAGAGCGCCGGCGAGCAAGACGACCGATAGGGCAACTTGCGAGGCAACCAGGATGCGCTGCAGGCGGAAGTGTTCGCGGCCGGAGGTCATGCCGCGCCCGCCGGTCTTCAGCACCGATCCCGGAGTGACATTTCCGGCGCGCAGAGCGGGGGCCAGGCCAAAAAGCAGGGTGGTCACGATGGCCAGGGCTGCGGCAAAACCGAGCACACGCCAGTCCGTGGGCATATCGAGAAAAACAGGGTTATCCGGCGTGCTGACGAAGGCGATAAGCGCCCGGCTGAGCGCGGCCGCGAGAAAACAGCCGCCGATCGTGCCCGCGATGGCCAGCAGCGCGCTCTCCGAAAGCAGCTGGCGGATGAGGCGGGCGCGCGAAGCTCCC
>JASHPE010000304.1 GCA_030038235.1 Terriglobia bacterium | reverse complement strand
CTGGCACTACTCGGTCGATGCGCTTTACACCGCGTTTCTATTGCTGCGCTCGCCGAATCACTACCTGATAGCATCCGGCGCGGTCACGGCGGGAATCATGCTGGTGCCGTTGATCGTCGCGCTGGTGTCCTATTGGCGCACCGGGACGTTCGCGGAGGAGTCCGAACTCACCAACGCCGCGCAGGGAATCGTACGCGTTCCTCAGGAAGAGCCGACTACGGAAATCGAAACGCCGCTCGATTATCAGCCGCTTAATCGCGGACGATTTGCTCTGGCCGGTGTAGTGATTGTAGTAGGCGCGGCGGTGGCCGCGATCCCGGCGTACCATTTCGGCAAGGGCGTGCAGGTGCGGACCACGCGCGATCAGGCGATTGCTAGTGCCGATCGTTACCTGGCGGGTCGCGGCGTGGCTGTACAAGGCTTCAAGCACGTGGCGACGCTCGCGAATAACGTGGACGATGGAGCGGAGAAGTATCTGCTGCAGTTCCGGAGTTTTCAGGATACAGATCGTATCTACAGGCAGGCGACGAAGCTCGCGCTCTGGCATGTGCGCTATTTCAAGCCGCTGCAGAAGGAGGAGTACACCGTTTTCGTCGACGTCGAGAGCGGGAAAGTCTTTGACTTCGTCCACGACCTTGACGAGAACGCGCCCGGCGCGTCGCTTTCAGCAGACCAGGCGCTCGATATAGGCCGCGGATACCTGACATCTCAGGGGTTCAATCTGGCCGATTTCGATCTTCAGAATTCCGAGGCCACCAAGCGCAAAGCGCGCGAAGACTACACCCTCACGTGGCAGGCCAAGGCCGGTGATCCACTGAACGTCGTTGACGAGCACTATCGCGTGGAAGTCGGCATCGCCGGCGATCAGGTCACCGGCGTGCGGCGCTATTTCAAGCTGCCCGAGGCGTGGGAGCGGCAGCAAAACGAAACCAGAATGGTGAACGTGGTTCTGATCGGGCTTCAGGTGCTGTTGGGCGGAGGGATCATCGCCGGAATCATCTGGCTTTTCGTGATGCAGGTCCGAAATGACGGGCTGGCGTGGCGCAAGACGCGGTGGATGGCCACGCTGGTCGCGATCGCCCTGGTCATTTCCGAGCTGAATTCGCTGGTAATGGTCCGGCAGAACTATCCCACGTCGATGTCGTTGGGCATCTTCGATCTGTTCATCGTGATCGGTTACATTCTTGTGTCGCTCGCGATTGGGCTGTTCGCCTGGGTCTTGGCAGCGCTGGTGGTGGGTCTTTACCCGGACGTCTGGCGGATCTTCAAGGCCCGCGATCGCCGCGTTTGGGCCCGCGACGCTGCGGTCGCCTTGATTGTGGCGCTGGCGGTTGGAGCGGGCGTCGACAACCTGGGCACGCTCTTCTTCAACCATTTTCGCGCTTATGCGTCGCCGGTCACGGATATCGTCAACGGCTCGTTTGCAGAGAGCTCGCCGGCACTCGGCGTCTTCTTTCCGAGTCTGTATCTCTACACCGTATTCGGGCTCGCGAGTCTCGCACTTGTGATCCGCCTGGCCATGATCGGATGGCGGCAGCGCGCATGGTGGCTCTGGCTAGGCGTAGCCCTGCTCCTGCTCGGGCGCGGATCATCGACTGCGCACTCGCTCCGTCAGTTCGTGATTCCGTGGGTTATCGGAGTGGTGGGCCTTATCGCTGCCTGGGGAATCATCGCGCTCTTCTTCCGCAGAAACATCGCGGCCTATATCGCCGTGGCTATTACGCTGCCCCTGGTCGAACCCTTAATCAGTCTGCTGCGCGATCCCGCTCCATTCTACCGCTGGAACGGTATTTTTCTGGCGGCCCTGATCGCCGGGGTGCTGATCGCGCTGCTCTTTGCGAGGGCAGGGTCCGGAGGCGCACCAGCCTGAAACAAGCTGACGCGATCCCTCGCTGTCGCGGGCACGTCGTGATAGCCTGGACGACTGGCGCCCTAACCGATCACCGCGAAGGGTCGAGCCGCGTCCAAACACTTCAGCAGCGCAGGAGAGGAAAGCATGCAGCGGCAGTTCGCCAACCAGGAATTCAAACGCGTTTCCCGTCGGCAGATTCTGAAGCTCACGCCGCTGGTGGCGCTCGGCGCGTTCGCGATACCGCCCTCGCGCGACTACCTGCTCGACCGCGGCGTGGCCTTCACCGATTGGGCTGCCACGAAACTCTTCCGCACCGGCCACCTCGCGCCCACCTATCCAGACTCAGCGCTGACGCCGCTCAATCGATTTCCGTACAATAGCTACGACACTGACAAGCCGGAGATCGATCCCGACTGGTCGCTCGAGGTCTCCGGCCTGGTGCGCCGGCCCGGCAACTACTCGCTGGATGATCTGCGCAAGCTGCCCAAGATCAGTCAGAACACGCGGCACGTCTGCATCGAGGGCTGGGACCTGGTGGCGAGCTTCGCCGGCGCGCGCCTGAGCGACTTCCTGAATCTAATCGGCGCCGACACCAACGCGCGCTTCGTGTATGTCGAGTGCGCGGACGACTATTACGAATCGCTCGACATGGAGGCGGCGATGCATCCGCAGTCGCTGCTGTGCTACGAGATGTACGGCAAACCGCTCCAGGCAGGTCACGGCGCGCCGCTGCGATTCTCGCTGCCTACGAAGATCGGCTACAAGTCCGCGAAGTATCTTACGTCGCTCAAGGTGACCAACGTGCTTACGCAGCGCAGCTACTGGGGTGATCAGGGGTACAGCACGTACGCCGACATTTGATTACGACGGTTTTCGGTTTCAACGGAACGTGAACAGATGAGTGCGGACGAACAGCATCGACCGATAAGCGCGGGGAAGGCCAGCCCCGAACCCGCCGGTTTACAGCCAGGCGACACGGCAGCGTCGGGAACCGGCAATGCGCCCAGCGACGCCGCGACGTCGGAGCAAGTCGGCGCGGCTGCGCCGCCCCCAATGGCGTCTCCAGCGGCGCCTGCAGATCAAGAGAGCGCCGGATCAGGAACAGTCGCCGGAGCTGTGGGATTGCCGAGCCTAATCCCCGAGGCGCCCGCTTCCATCATCCCGGCGGCCGCTGCCACGCCCGCCTCAGGCACATTCGTCGCGGCCTACGAACACTCCGCCGTCGTCCGATTCTGCCACTGGCTGAACGCGTTCGCGCTGCTCGTCATGATGCTGAGCGGCTGGCGTATCTTTATTGCTTTTCCAAGCTTTGGACCGCGCATTCCCGAGCACAAGCTGTTAAATATCCCCGAATCGATCACGCTCGGTGGATGGCTCGGTGGCGCGCTGCAGTGGCACTACACGTTCATGTGGGTGTTTACGGCCACGGGCTTGATCTATGTCGGCTACCTGATCGCGAGCGGCGAGTATAAGACCATGCTCTTCCGCCCTCGCGACATCCCGGGCGCGTGGCCGATGGTGCGTCATTACTTTTTTTTCGGCCCCAAGCCTAAGCAGACCGAAGCCTACAACCCGCTCCAAAAGCTGGCCTACACCTCCATCGTCCTCTGCGGGGCACTCTCGGTGCTGACCGGCATCGTAATCCTCCGGCCGGTGCAATTGTCAGGACTCGCGTGGCTGATGGGCGGATTCCATTTGGCACGCGTCTGGCACTTCGTCGCTATGTGCGGATTCGTCGCCTTCATTCCCGGACATCTGCTGATGGTAACGCTGCACGGCTGGGAGAATTTCATGTCGATGGTGCGGGGCTGGAAGAAGAACCCGGACTATTTCTGACCTCGCGTGCAGGTTTGCAGATGGCCTTGTTTCTGATCCCGGAGCTTTTATGAAGGAGACCCGATCTCCCCGGATAACAAGCATCTCCTGGGGTCACATGGAGGTCGACGGCCTGGGCGCCGGTAAGGACTTCAAGCTATATCCGGGCGGTGGTCGCGAGTGGAATTGTAATGAGACCAATACCCGACACCTCCCTGGCATCCAGCCTGCCGATGTTCAGGAATTGGTCGAGAACGGAAGCAAGGTTGTTGTGCTCTCGAGGGGCATGCAGCTACAGTTGCAGACCTGTCCCGAAACGTTGCAACTGCTGAAAGAGAAGGGCATCTCAGTGCACGTGGAAGAAACAAAATCCGCCGCAAAGCTATACAACACACTGGCGGAAAGCGAAATGGTGGGCGGCCTCTTTCACTCCACCTGCTGATTTAGCCCGAGTCGGTGAGCCAGCCTCCGGGGGCTCGGCGATGACAGGCAAGCGCAATTCAAAAAACGCAAATCTAATTTAATAGACCACGATGGCATCTGCCATCTTGCTTGTGCCGTTCTGCCAGATCGCGTACTGGAACTTCGGACCCGCATTCATGGACGCGGCGCCGGCCCGGCCGCGGTTATCTATGGCGATCACGCAGATGAAGGCTTCTCGGTTCCTGGGATCGGTTGCGGCCATGTGCTTGATCAGATCAACGCAGGCGTCCTGCGGCGAGGCGCCGCGCGCCATGTTGTGGACAATCGACACGCTGGTGCAATAGTTCGTCATGATGTCGCCGTCGCCGGTGGCGGATGCTCCGCCCACGTTGTCATCGGCATAGACGCCGCAGCCGACAAGCGGCGAATCGCCCACGCGGCCGTGAATTTTCCAGGCCGTGCCCGACGTGGAGCAGCCCGAGACCACGTGACCCTTGCCGTCCGTCGCGACGAATCCGATGGTGTCGTGATTGGCGGGATTCACCCAGAACTGCTCGTGGTTCGGAGTGCTGCGCCAGTCGAGCCACTGCTGCAGGCTCGCGGGCGTTAGGAGTTGCATGGGCTTGAAGCCTTCTTTGATCGCGAACTGGTACGCGCCTTCGCCGGCCAGCGTGGTGTGGCGCGTTTTCTCGATTACCAGCCGCGCCACCGAAATGGGATTCTTGATGCTGTGGATGGCGCAGACGGCACCCGCGCGATGCCGCGTGCCGTCCATAATGGCGGCGTCCAGCTCCACCTCGCCGTCCTCGTTGGGCAGGCCGCCGTAGCCTACGCTCATAATCTTTGGATCGTCCTCGGGGACGTTGATGCCTTTCTCGACGGCGTCGAGCAGGCTGCCCCCCGAGTGGAAGACCTCGGCGGCGCGGTCCGCCGCGGGTTTGCCGTGCGGCCACGTTGCGAGAAAGACGGGACCCGCTTCCGGGGTCACCGTGGGGGCTGCGAAATCCGTTGCCGAGAGAGCCGCCGCGCCCGCCACCGACCTGATGAAATCACGCCGATCGAGTTCGTTCATTGGGGTACCTCCGAGTTCGGCCAGAGTGGCAAGTGGCAAGTCAGGTTCCTAGCCCTGACCCCCAGCCCCCTGACCCCTAATCTGGCCCCAGCCGCCGCCGCCCGGCGACTCGATCCGCAGAACCGCGCCGGCTTCAGTCTCGAATGAAGCTTTGGAGGCGATTCGCGAGCTGCGCAGCCGTCCAGTATCCGTGGGGAGCAGCATCAGGTTGCGGCCGGGGCTTCCGGGCTGGCCTCCGGCGAGTCCGTACGGCCCTCGGGCGCGCCGGTCCGACAGGATACTACCTTGCACGCGGCTCAGAAACTCGATTTCGCGAATCACGCCGTCGCCGCCGCGAAATCGACCGCGCCCTCCGGAGCCGCGGCGCACGGCATAGCGGCGTACGCGGACCGGATAAGCGGTTTCCAAAGCTTCGATCGGGGTGTTGAGTGAGTTCGTCATGTGCGTGTGGACGGCATCCAGACCATCGGCGACCGGGCGCGCACCCATCCCGCCTGCGATCGTCTCATAGTACGCAAAGGGCTGGCCGGTTCGGGGATCGATGCTGCCGAACGAGAGATTGTTCATGGTGCCGGAACTTGCGGCCGGAATGCGATCGGGCAGCGCGTGAGCCAGTGCCCGCAAGAGCACGTCCACGATCCGCTGCGACGTTTCCACGTTGCCGGCAGCCACGGCGGCGGCAGCCTGGGCGTTTACTACTGTGCCCAGCGGCGCGCGCAGTTCGATGGGCGCCATCAATCCGGCGCAGGCGGGGACGTCTTCGCCGAGCAGGCAGCGGAAGACGTAGAAAACCGCGGACGCGGTGATGGCGAGTACCGCGTTTATGCTTCCGCGGCAGGCGGGCGCCGTTCCCGCAAAGTCCACCAGCGCGCGCTCGCCCCGGATTTCAATAGTCACCCGCAGCCGAACCGGCTCCGGGCTGAAGCCATCGTCGTCCATGAAATCCTCAGCAGAATACCGGCCGTTGGGAATGCGGGCGAGCGCCGCGCGCATCAGACGCTCCGCGTATGCCTGAAGCGCGTCGAGGTACAGCGCTACCCTGCGCCCGCCGTATCTCGCCTCGATTTCGAGCAGCCTCCGCGCACCCAGGCGGCAGGCTGCAATTTGCGCCTGCAAATCGCCCTCGCGCTCCACCGGCGTGCGGACGTTCGCGAGGAGCAGCGCCATCACATCGCGCTCGATTTTGCCGTCGCGCGCCACGAGCACCGGCGGGATGCGGAAGCCCTCCTGGTAGATCTCCTCGCTTAATCCCATGGACGCGGGCCGCGCCCCGCCGACATCGGCATGGTGCGCGCGATTAGCGACGTAGAACAGTGGCCGCGCTCCGCCGCTGAAGACTGGCATGACCAGCGTGATATCGGGCAGATGGGTGCCGCCTGCATACGGATCGTTGAGCATCGCGATATCGCCCGGCCCGAGCCCCAGTGCGCCGACGGCGGCTGCGACCGACATCGGCATGGAGCCGAGGTGCACTGGCATGTGGTCACCCATCGCCACCACGCGCCCGCGCCCGTCAAACACGGCACAGGAGTAGTCGCGCCGCTCCTTGATGTTCGGCGAAAAAGCGGATCGCCGCAGGGCCGCGCCCATTTCCTCGGCGACCGCATGGAAAAGGTTCTTGAAGATTTCAAGTTCGGCCGGATCAATGCGCGACATCAGGAGCGTCCCCACAAAATCAGATTGCCCACCCCGTCGACGCGGCACATGTAGTCGGGCGGTACGACGGTGGTCGAGCTGTATTCGAACACGACGGCTGGACCACTGAAGCTGCTTCCCGGCCGAAGCTGTTCGCGATCGTAGAACCGCGTGGGTACGAGACCGGTTTCGAATCCAGCAAGCCTGCTGGCAAGCGGGGCCGGCGACGAAGGCCGAAATCGGCGGGTGCGAGCATCCGATTGCCGCGCGTTGCCTTGCGCCGCTTCTGGAGTTTTGATGGTAAGGCGGACGCGCAGGCTGACGATTTCCAGTGCCCGTTCCGGCTGCGCATGACCGTACGCCCGCTCGTGCTCCTTCTGAAAGGAGAGGCGGAACTCTGCTGTGAACGGCACGTTCAGCTCGTAGGATTGCCCGCGATACCGCATGTCGAGCGAGCGCGCAATTTCGGCCGCCCCTCGAAACCCCTGATTCCGCAACTCAACCCGTGCGACGCGTTCGAGCCGCGCAAAGCGCGTCTCGATGTCACGCTGGAACCTCCTCCCATCCGCCGCCGAAGCCGGCACCGGCATCAGCACGGATTGGGAGACGTCGCGAACCACGTCCGAACGCAGCACGCCCAGCGCCGAGAACGCACCGGGATTCGGCGGCACGATTACCTGCTTCAGGTCGAGCGAGCGCGCCAGATCAGCCGCATGCAACCCGCCGGCGCCGCCGTAGCAAACCAGAGAGAAGTCGCGCGGATCGTGTCCGCGCGCCACCGAAATCACACGCAGCGCTCGCTCCATCGTGGCGTTGGCGACGGCCACGATGCCGCGCGCCAGGTCTATCGCGGATTTCGTCAGCAATCGCCGCGAGAATCGGCGCGCTTCGTCGCGAAGGAATCGGTCGAAGGCTGCGCGCGCGGCATCGTAATCAAGCCGGAACGAACCCCCGAGAAAATGATCAGCGTCAAGCCGCCCGAGAACGAGTTGGGCGTCGGTCACCGTGGGACGCGTACCGCCGCGGCCGTAGCAAATCGGACCCGGCATGGCGCCGGAGCTTTCGGGACCGACGCGCAATGCCCCGCCGGCGTCAAACCGCGCGAGCGACCCACCGCCCGCGCCCACCGAATCCACGTCGAGCACGGGTACGGCCACGGGCAGCCCGGCAAGCGTGGTTTCGCGTGTGGTGCGGAGCGCGCCATCGATCAGGCTGACGTCGGTCGATGTGCCGCCCATGTCGAAACTGATCACGCGATCGAGTCCGAGCGATGCCGCGAGATGCGCGCTGGCCACCACGCCGGCCGCGGGACCCGAAAGTATCGTACGGACGGGCTCACGCGCCGCGCGGTCGGCAGTCGTGATGCCGCCGTTTGATTGCATGATCGAGAGGCACACGGCCCGGCGCTCGTCGCCTATCGGAGGGTTGGACTTGAATGCTGCCGTGAGTCGAGCGATGTATGCGCCCAGGTGGGGCGCCAGGTAGGCGTTCACCACAACCGTCGAAAGCCGCTCGTATTCCCGGAATTCGGGCAGAATCTCGTGCGACACCGAGAGAGGAAGATTCAACTCTGCGAGTGCTCGTGCCACCGCGCGCTCATTCGACGGGTTTGCGTAGGAGAACAGGAAGCACAGCGCAAGCGATTCCGCGCCCGATTTGCGAAGGCGCGCCCTCAGCGCCTTAAGTTCCGCCAGAGATGGCTTCTGCAGCACTCGCGCGTCGGCGCCGGTACGCTCCGCAACCCCGAATCGCAAGCGCGGCGGGACGAGTGGCGGCTGGCGCTCGACATTCAAATCATAAAGCCCCGGCCGGTTCTGCCGTCCAAGTTCGATCAGATCCTCGAAGCCCTTGGTGGTGACCAGCGCTACGCGTGCGCCCTTGCGTTCGAGCAGGGCGTTCGTGCCGACGGTGGTGCCGTGCATGATGTGGAGCTCGGGGTTCGGCGTTCGGGGTTTGGTGTTCCCGTCTTCAGTTGCTGTACGCCGCTCGGCTTGCGTGTCTCCAATTAGCCGCAGCACGCCATCGACGATGCCGCGCGCCGGATCGTCGGGCGTGGAGAAAACTTTGGTGATTCGGACCTCGCCGCCCTCGATCGTCACGCAATCGGTGAATGTGCCGCCGGTATCCACCCCGACGCGGATGGACGGTTGGCCGGTAGCAGGGCGTTTGGGCATCAGCAGTTCTGATTGTGAGCGGTAACGCTGTCCGGCTCGGCGCTCAAGCCCAGAGGAAACGACGCGTGAGCCGTGAGCGTGAGGTCCGCGCGCTCGCCGGCGGCAAGCTTGAAAAATCCGGCGGCGGCGATCATGGCGGCGTTATCGGTCGCGAGCGTCAGGGACGGGAAAAAACAGCCCAGACCCTGCGCCCGCGCCGCCTCCAAAGAGTGCCGGCGAAGCAGGGAATTGCAGGCCACGCCGCCGGAGACGAAGACGGACGACACCGCCTCGGCTTCAGCGGCGGCGAGTGTCCGCTCCACCAGGTCATTGACCACGGCGCTCTGGAACGACGCGATCAGGTCGAGCGTCTCGCGCGAGCAGTGCTCCCGCAACTCGTCCGCGCTCGGACGCTTTCCCTCACGGCGCAGATCGTTCTGCCAGCGCCGCCGCTCTTCGGCCTCGTGCTCCAGTTTGCTCCCGCGCACGCGGTAAAGCACGGCCGTCTTGAGACCGCTGAAACTGAAGTCGAGCGGATTGCCCTTCATGCGGACGCGCCCGAAATCGACGGCGTCGGCGCTGCCATGGGCGGCCAGCCGATCGATCACCGGTCCGCCGGGGTAGCCGAGAGCCAGCAGCTTTGCGACCTTGTCGAACGCTTCGCCGGCGGCGTCATCGCGCGTCTGGCCTAGACGCGTATATCGAAAGCGCGGCCCCGCGCCGGGCGCAGGATAATTTGCTTCGACACGATAGAGCACGGTGTGACCGCCGGAAACCACCAGTGTTACGTTGGGAAACTCCGCTGCCTCGATTTCCGGATTCGCGGCGCGCGCGAGCTTGTTTTCGAGCAGCACGGCGTGGATATGGCCTTCGAGGTGATTGACGCCCACCAATGGCTTCGCGAGGGCTTCCGCCAGCGCCTTGCCGTAGACGACACCCACCAGCAGCGATCCGACCAGGCCCGGCCCCTCGGTGACGGCGAGCGCGTCCACTTGCGCGAATGTAACGCCGGCGCGTGCGCAAGCTTCATCCACTACCGGACCGATGCGGCGGAGATGCTCGCGCGAGGCCAGTTCCGGCACCACGCCGCCGAACCGCTCGTGGGTCAGGATCTGCGATGCCACCACGTTGGCGAGAATACGCTCGCCATCGGCGACCACAGCGGCGGCCGTTTCATCGCAGCTCGATTCGATGCCGAGTACCAGCATAAGCTCGATACTAGCACGGCACAGCCCCGAGGCCGGACAGAGAGCCAAGGCCGCCTGGATTTCAAAATACAACGGGCCAGCTGCGGGCCATGTAGTAGAATTCCTCGAGGATGCTCGTCGCGCCGCGGAGGGGCGTCGAATGAAACCATTGAGAAGAGTATGGAAGCGCCGCACAACAGCCATTTCGTCCGCCAAGCCACCCCAGATGACGCGGCGGCGATCCTGGAGTGTCTGCGCCTGGCGTTCGAGCCTTACCGGGAATACTACACGCCGGAAGCGTTTGCTGACACCACGCTGACTCCCGAAACCATCCGGTCGCGCATGGCCGCAATGACGATCCTGGTGGCAACAAGCACATCGGCGGAAATCGTCGGGACGATCGCCTTCGCCGTGGTCGGCCAGCACCAAGGACATCTGCGCGGGATGGCCGTGCGACCGGAGTGGCAAGGGCAGGAAATTGCGGAATCGCTGCTGAGCGCGGCCGAGGCCGGGCTCCGATCCTTAAGCTGCCGGCGGATCACGCTCGACACCACCGCCCCGCTCGAACGCGCCATGCGATTCTACGAGAAACGTGGCTATCGCCGGTCCGGCGCGGTCGCGGACTTCTTCGGTATGCCGCTGTTCGAGTATGATAAGCTGCTGATCTGAGTGTGCGGCTTCAGAAGTTCGCGCACGTATCCTGAACTGGCGGCTTGGGTGCGTCGCTTCGAGGCTGAGTCTGTTCCCCGAGTGCACCTCCGTCCCCCCGGTCTGAGAATGCTTTGTCCGCTGCAAGTTCATCCAACAAGTGCCTCGTAGGTGTTCGGGCTCAGGATTTTTGGCTGCCAAAGAATTTGCCATCGTCATCGGGATTCTTCGGAAAAACATTCGAGAAGCGCGATTCAACCCGAGCAGGTACTCAAGAGAGGAGAACGTTCCGTAGACATTTTCAAACTGACTACTTCACTGCCTATCGCAGCCTGAAGCGGATGCGAGATGCCAGCGGTCGTGGCTGGCGCCGAGCGCAGCTGTGCGATTGTGATGCACGAGCCACTCGCTTGTCGCAGTCCAAGAAGCCTTCAGGCTCAGGTCCTAAACCGCAGAGCTCCGCTCTATGCCATCCAGTCAGTTTATCGGTTTGGAACCAAGCGGTTGTGCCGCGTCTCACGGTTCGCCAGGACCACCCAACTCTCGTCCCGATGCTTCGGTCTCTCTCCTGCCAGAGTTTTCCACAGCCTAACCGCTGCCATCGGTTCTTGACGGCATTCGGAACCAAAGCTTAAGCTTCCTCCGAGCCTTCGTCGGCGAAGCATAGCCACCGAGGGCGCTGCGTTCATGCGTATTCTTGCGTCGCTCCCGAAGCCGCTGCTCGCCGCAATAGCCTCGCTCTTTGCCTTGGCCACGATTCTGTACAGCGTCCTCTGGATGTACGACGCGCGTTGGCGCCCGCGGGTGGAATTGGGTTTTGACGAACGCTACGTTGCGTCCGGGAACTACGAACGGCTTGTGGTCGTCTATCCCGGCAGTCCGGCAGAGAAGGCCGGACTGCAAGCGGACGACCGGATTCTGAAGATCAACGGAAGCCCGCTCAAGAACGACGACAGCCTCGGCGACGAGTGGGAAAAGCACAAGCCCGGGGACTCGGTCCGGCTCACGGTCCAACGGGATGGCGGGCCGGCTCCCTTTGTTGTGACCGGCGTGTTTCGGGCGGCCGGCGGTGCATCGACGGAGGGGAGAGTCCAGGAATTGGGCAAGGATATCGCGGGCACCTATCCCATCGCGTTTCTGATCGTCGGTTTGGCAGTCCTCTTCCTTCGTCTAGAAGACGCGAACGCATGGCTGTTGGCTTTGTTGTTTGCCGGTTTCATTGCCGTACCGAATTTCTCCAATAACTTTCTGGGTCTCGGCCCGTATTGGCGGCCCTTCGCAGCGGACTACCGCGCCATCTTCGACAATATGTTCGCCGGGTTGTTTTGCTTCTTCTTTGCGGTTTTTCCCACGCACTCCCCTCTCGATCGGCGCGCGCCCTGGTTGAAGTGGACCGCGCTCGTGGTGGCCGCATGCTTCATACCTGTGCCTTATGGACTCACCAGGCTACGGCTGGCGCCGATTCTCTATGCTTCCGTGGTGCTGGGCCTTGTTTCGCTGATTTGGAACGCGGCGACCACCGATATGCCCGAAGCGCGGCGCAAGATTCGCGTGATTCTCTGGGGCACGCTGGTCGGAGTCGTACCCGGCGTATCGATGCTGGCTGCGAATGACTTCCTCGGATTTCACGTTCCTGGGTGGCTTCTGGTGCCGATCATCGTGCTGCTATGGCTGTTTCCTCTGTCCTTTGCCTATGCGGTCGTCAAGCACCGCGTGCTTGAGATCCCCGTGCTGCTCAAGCGCAGCGCACGGTATCTGCTAGTGCAGCGCGGATTCCTGTTTCTGCAGCTAACGGTCAGCGTAGCAGCGGCCGTGCTGTTCGCCTGGGCACTGGCGCGTACCCGCCTTCTGACCCCTGCAGGGCTGACTGGCGGAATCGCATTTGGATCCGTGCTGGCCTTGGGTGGACTACGAATTCAAAAGGCGGCCTCGGAACGCATCGACCGGGCCTTCTTCCGCAAGGCTTATGACGCCCGCCTGATCATGGAAGATCTGGCCCAGAAGACACGCACCGCGACAAATCGCGCGGAGCTTGCCAGCTTCCTTGACGATCACTTGAACGAGGCGGTGCGGCCGGCCTCTCTCGTCATTTACCTGGAATCGAGTAACGGTCAGCTTTCGGCCGAGCGTGGCCAGGTTCCGTCTCAATTGAGGATGATTTCGGCCGCGGAGCCCGCCCTTCCGGCGCTTGCCCGTCACGGGCGTCCATGGGAGGTCTCGGGAAACGAACTGCGGAAGGACTCGCCTGGCGTTTCCGCGCTGTCCTCGCTTCAACCCGAATGCCTGGCGCCGATGTTAGGCCGCGACGGCCGCTTGGTCGGCCTTATCGTTCTGGGCGCACGGCTCTCGGAGGAGCCTTATTCGAGGGAAGATCACCAATTGCTCGCTGCTGTCGCCAGCCAAGCCGGCCTGGCGCTTGAGAGCATCCGTTTGGGCGAACAGATCGCCGAGCGCATCGAGGTGGAGCGGCGTACGGCGCAGGAGATGCAGTTCGCGAGGGAGGTGCAGGCGCGGCTCTTCCCCCAAAAGACGCCGGTGCTTAAGACACTCGATTACGTGGGCGGTTGCATCCAGGCTCGCCAAGTCGGCGGAGATTATTACGACTTCCTCGAGCTTCGGCCCGGACGCGTGGCGCTGGTGCTCGCCGACGTTGCCGGCAAAGGAGTGTCAGGCGCGCTGCTAATGGCCAACCTGCAGGCTAACCTGCGCAGCCAATATGCGCTGGCCCTGGACGACTTGCCGCGGCTCCTCGGGTCTGTGAACCATCTGTTCTACGAGAACACAGCCGACAACAGCTACGCCACGCTGTTTTTCGCCGATTACGACGACTCCAACCGGCGGCTTCGCTACGTCAATTGCGGCCATCTTCCGCCGCTACTGCTTCGTGCGGCTCCGGCCCGCACAAAGACTGGCGCCGCATGTCCGGCCATCGAGCGCTTGAACCCAACTTCGACCGTTCTCGGACTTTTTGACGACTGGCAATGCTCGATAGCGGAAGCACAGCTTGAGCCGGGTGATATCCTGGTGCTCTACACCGACGGTGTTACGGAAGCGACGGACGCCGCCGGGGAGGAGTTCGGCGAGTCGCGCCTGATTCAGACTTTGCGCTCCAACTGCCAACTGTCGGCCGTCGGTTTGCTCGAAACCATCGAGGGGGCCGTGCAACAATTCGGCGGGAGTGAGCAGGCGGACGACATCACCGTGGTGGTCGCACGCTGTCGAGGGTAGGGGTTTGGCGTAGCGCCGGGTTTACCCCGCCATTTTCATGGTGGCATAAGGCCGCCCTACGTCAAACTGAACCGGCACTCACAGCCTGGTTTGAACTGATTGTGCATCAAAGAAGCTGGTGTCACGATGAAAAACCTTTGCAGTTCCTTGGTGCTCGCGACTGCGATGGCGCTTTGCGGGGCGGCTGTCGCCGGGGGCCAGTCCAAAAGCGCCGGAGACCTGGGGGCAGGGAAGTTGCTGGTCTCGTCGCGCGGCCTTGGCGACCCCAACTTCGCTGAGTCGGTTGTCCTGCTGGTTCAGTACGACCAGCACGGCGCGCTCGGTCTGATGATCAACCGGCGCACCGAGGCGACTATTTCCCGCGTTCTCAAGGACGTGGACACCGCGAAGCGAGGGTCGGATCCGGTCTACGTGGGTGGGCCGGTCGAGCTCGATACTGTACTCGTGTTACTCAAGTCGCAAAAGAAACCTGATGAGGCCACCTCCGTCCTTGATGACATCTACCTGGTTTCCGCCAAAGTACCTCTTGAAAAGGCGCTGGCCGCGAGTTCCGGTTCGGGTGACTTGCGGGTGTACCTGGGCTACTGCGGCTGGGATGCCGGACAATTGGAAAGTGAAGTCAAGCTGGGCGGCTGGTGGATTTTTGACGCCAATGCCGGACTCGTGTTTGATCCGCATCCGGAATCGATATGGTCCCGGCTGATTACCCGGACAGAGCAAGAAATCGTCGAAGTCAGGCCGGAACCGGTTCACCGCCGCTAGCCGTTCGGTGGCGGCTGAGCGGCAGGGACGACCAACAGGGCCGGTCACGTAACTAAGGTGTTTGACAGCGGTTATCACCCTCGTTATCCTTGTCTCGACACACCTGCTGCGCATCTAATCAACCGGGTTCCGGGCATAGATCGAAGGTGAGGAAGCGGAACGAATGAACGTGAGGCAACTTCTGAACGGATGCAAGTCAGTCGGCTGGCGAGTGTTGCGGCTGGCGGCGCTCCCGCTTTTTCAGGGCACTGAAGAGGTCCTGGTGGGCGGCCAAGCGGTGCTCGAAGGCGTGATGATGCGCTCGCCGCATTCCTACGCGGTGGCGGTGCGGCGACCCAATGGTTTAATCGCCATCGGGCAGGATTACCTGGATCGGCCGTCGGAACGGCATCCGTGGCTCCGGTATCCCATCCTCCGGGGCCTCGCGACGCTGGGCCAGGCGATGGTCCTCGGCGTCCGTGCGCTCAAGTATTCCGCCGAATTCGCCCTTGAAGATCCCGAGGCGCCTGAGGTAAAGCCCGAGAAAAAGAAGCCGGAGATGAATCGCTGGATGCTGGCGCTCAACATCCTGCTTTCGCTCGCCTTCTTCATCGCGCTCTACAAATTGCTGCCGCTTTACATGGCCACCAAGCTCCAATCGCGCTATCACGTGGTAGGAAACTTGGTTGTGTTCAATTTCGTTGACGGCATCATCCGGATCGCATTTTTCCTGGGATTCTTGGCGCTGCTGGCGCAGTCGAAGGACATCAAGCGGGTGTTCGAGTATCACGGCGCGGAGCACAAAGTGGTTTGGGCTTACGAGAAGACCGGACGCATGGATGTGGAAACGGCGCGCGGCGCCACGCGATTCCACCCGCGCTGCGGCACGAGCTTCCTGCTCGTCGTGATGGTCATCGCCATGTTCTTCTACATGCTGCTGCCGTTCCAGTCGTTCGCCGGCAAGCTCGTCGGACGCCTGCTGCTGCTGCCGGTGATCGCGGGTGTCTCCTACGAGTTCATCCGTTTCGCCGCCAAATCTCAGGGACGGCTGTGGCGTTGGGCTTCGCAGCCCGGGCTGTGGCTGCAGCGCATCACCACGCGAGAGCCGGACGACAGTCAGCTCGAAACGGCCGTGAAGTCGCTCGAAGCGGCCATGACGCTGGAAAAGGCGCGCGGCGGCGAGCTCGTGATTGCCTAATGCCGGGCCTACTGTGGGCCCGATGCGGTGCGCGATGAGGGCCCGAAGCGCTGCCAAGAGCGACGCCGAAGCAATCGCTGCCATTTATAATCAGGGCATCGAAGATCGCGTCGCGACATTCGAGGCCCGGCCGCGTACGGCGTCTGAGATCGAAACATGGTTCGACGACATTCACCCGATCGTGGTGATTGAAGAAGGTGGCCGCGTGATCGCTTTCGCCGCCACGTTCGTCTATCGGCCACGCGACTGCTACGCGGGAATCGCTGAGACTTCGCTCTACGTGGCTCGCGAATCGCGCGGCCGCGGCGCCGGCCGCCTGGCGATGACGGCATTGCTCAAAGCGGCTGAAGATGCCGGATTCTGGAAGCTGGTCTCGCGGGTATTTCCGGAGAATTCGACAAGCCTGAAGCTGATTGAGTCGCTCGGGTTTCGTCGGGTTGGGACCTACGAAAAGCACGGGCGACTGGATGGCGTTTGGCGGGACGTGGTGATCGTTGAAAGGCTGATTACGGAGAATCTGAGTGGGAAGTGACAAGTGACGAGTGACAAGACGGGCACAGAACACGGCCGCGAAGAACCTTAGCGTCCGATACAGAGCGCCGGAGGAATCTGTGAGAGGCGCGAACTTTACTAGTACGAGAGTTCTTTTCTCTGTGTCTCTCGTCTCTGTGCTTTCTTTTGGTAATGTATGAACTTTCTCGACAAACTCGCCGAAATCGAAAAGAAGTACGAGGAACTGACCCAGCAGCTCGGCGACCCCGCCGTGTTGGCGGATCAGGGGCTATATCAGAAGACTGCAAAGGCGCACTCCGATCTCTCGGAAGTGGTGGAGAAGTACCGTGAGTACAAGGGCATCGAGAAGTCATTACGGGAGACGAAAGCGCTTGTGATGGAGTCGGGATCCGATGCCGCGATGAAGCAAATGGCCGAGGAGGAACTCGCCGGACTCGAGCAGCGTCGCGAGCGCGTGGAAGAGGAGATCAAGACGCTGCTGCTGCCCCGCGATCCGAACGACGAGAAGAACGTGATCCTGGAAATCCGCGCCGGCACCGGCGGCGATGAAGCGACGCTTTTTGCCGAGGAACTCTTCCGCATGTATTCGCGATATGCGGAGGGCCAGCGTTGGCGCGTCGAGGTGCTGTCCAGCAGCCTCTCGGCCGTGGGCGGCCTGAAGGAAGTGATCGCGCTCATCGAGGGACACAGGGTCTTCAGCCAGCTCAAGTACGAGAGCGGAGTCCATCGCGTGCAGCGCGTCCCCGCCACCGAGCAGCAGGGACGCATCCATACATCGGCGGTCAGCGTAGTCGTGCTGCCGGAAGCCGACGAGGTGGAAATCCAGATTGACCCCAAGGACATTCGCATCGATACATTCTGCTCTTCGGGACCCGGCGGCCAGTCGGTGAATACCACTTATTCGGCGGTGCGCATCACCCACCTGCCCACCGGCCTGATCGTCTCGTGCCAGGACGAGAAGTCGCAGATCAAGAATCGTGCTAAAGGGCTGCGCGTGCTTCGCTCACGCCTCTACGAGCTGGAATTGCAAAAACAGCAGCAGCAACTCAGCGCGGAACGCCGCCAGATGATCGGGAGCGGTGACCGCAGCGAGAAGATCCGCACCTACAATTTCCCGCAAAATCGCGTCACCGATCACCGTATCGGGCTGAGCCTGCATCAGCTCGATCGCGTGATGGACGGCAAGATCGACGAGCTGATCGAGGCGCTGACCGCCTATTTCCGCGCCGAGCGCTTGAAGGGCGAAGGTGACAGCGCCGCTGCCTGAGGGATTTCCCCGTGGCCGACATCGC
>JASHPE010000303.1 GCA_030038235.1 Terriglobia bacterium | reverse complement strand
GGACGTGATCCGATATGATCGGCGCCGTCAACGCGGTCAGTGAAAGTGGCTCATTCTTGAGCTTCACCTTCCACTTCAGGGTGAGATTGGCGACATTCGCCGGCGTCAGCGTGGTCTCGTCCGCGGCCCAGCCGCTGCGCTGCGGATCGTGCCCATATGTGGGCCAGTCCGAAGCCGTGGTCACACGGGGCTGCCCGACGAAAGCCAGGGCCGCAACCAGGACGGCAACACCTTCGAGAACACGGACCGTCAGACGCAACATTTTTGATTCCCCGTCTCAGAGCGAGTGCAGTCGCCGCGTGAGTTGGTCGGGAGCCGACATCAGCGCGATGGCGCGCTCGAATCCACTCAGGCAGCCGCGCGCTACGCCGAGGCTGATGTAGTAATCGTCGTACCGGAAGCCGTTTTCGCCGCGCCACATGGGGAACGCGGCGCAAGCCTCGATCCAGCGGTCGAAGACGCCGCCGACGTCGAGATAAGTGTCCGCCACGAAACCCGTCGCGTCTTCCCAGTTGTCCGCGAAGAAGCGCTGGCCCACGTTGTGAGCGGGCGCATTACGGGCGATGGCGGGCAATCCGGCGTAGAATATGGCGTCATTCGCGATCGCATAGCAGGCCTGATGATCTTTGTGCCAGCTTCCCCGCCAGTGGGTCACGATAACGCCGGGCTTGTGCTCGCGGATCGCGTCGCACACCGCGAACTTCGCTTCGTCGTTCACCGGAATCTCGCCGTCGGGATAATCGAGAAACAGAGCGCGCGCTCCGAGCGTTTGCGCTGCGCGTTCGGACGCCTCACGCTGCATCTGACCATATCTCGCCGGCGGGATGGTGGCGGAGCCCTTTTCGCCGAGCGACAGGCTCAGGAAAGCGCCCCGGCCTCCGAGATGCGTCTGCACCGCCACGGCAGCGCCCATGGCGAAGAACGCGTCGCCCGGATGCGCGGCGATCGCCATGATATTCACGGGCCGCGCAGCCTCGCCCGCTGACTCGCCCGTCGCGGGCCGGCCGGGCATCTGGCCTGCCTGGCCCGCTTGAACCGATTGGCCGATTTCACCCGCCCGGCCGCCCTCACCGGCAACCGACAGGGCCGCGGCTCCGAGGCCGAGGTCCTTAAGGAAGTTTCGACGCGTCGCGTTGTCCATGTCAGGCTTCCGATTCCCGCGCCCCCGGATGCTTGGCGCGTCACCCCGCACCGGCCAGCAGAACCCATGTCGACCGGCCGTGTCCAGCAGCGCTATTCATGTTCACCCTCTTTAGCTAGGGCAATCCGGCGTGGGGCACTTCGACCCTTGTCATGATGATCGAAGCACGATGGTTCGCTGAAGCCTCGGCCTCGTGGAAGGTAGGCGCGACACAGGCGAATAGCGTGCGGCCGTCGTCTCCCCCCAACATGCAAGCGAATACACCGACTCCATCGGTCTGGCGTTGCTCGATGATGCGCCCACCTTCGGCCGCCCGCAGCAGCCGCCCGTGCATGGCGTCGGCCACCCACACCGCGCCTTCTGCGTCAAGACAGATCCCGTCAGGCGCCACGTCCACTTGCTTGAGTGCTTCGCCGGCATCGTTCGAGGTGGGTGGATCGCCGAAGGCAGCCCACGTCCGACGTTTGCCCAACGAACCCGAGGTAACGGTGAAGGCGCTAAGCCGGTTCATCATGGATTCGGCCACGATCAGTGTGCCGCCGTCGGGGGTGAGCACCATGCCATTGGGGAAGCCCAGCCCGTCGGCCGCCACTTTGGCCGTGCCATCAGGTTCCACCGAGATGAGCACGGTGGTACGGCCCTGGGCGCCGCCCATGAGGTCGAATCCGAAATTGCCTGCCCAGGCCCGGCCGTCGGGGCAGACCAGCATGTCGTTCAAGTGCCACGGGGCCAGGCCGGACAAATCGGCGTGTTCGACGAGCAAACCGTCAGCCTCGCGCCGCAGGACCTTGCGGTCACGCATGGACACGATCAACATGCGGCCGTCGGCCAGGAATCCAAGCCCCGAGGGTTGCTGGGGCACGTGAGCAAATGTCTCTGTGGAGCCGTCCATATCCACGGCGAGGACGCGGTGGGTATAGAAGTCGGAAACGTAGAGGCGCCCCTCGTGCCATCGGGGACCCTCGGTGAATGACAGGCCGCTGACGAGGGTCGTGAACTCCGGCATCGTGAATCCTCCTCGTGGGTAGCGGGGATATTGTATTTTATATCGTCGCGGGTGGCCATCCCAAGGACCCTATGCCATACTGCACGCATGATTACGAGCATGAAAATCGCGACGGTCGGTGCGATGCTCCTGTCTTCCACGATGGCCTTTGGTCAATACGGGCCTGCGGGGCGTTCGGTCCCGGCCAGTGCCAGTGACGCTCACCTCAATTTTCCCGAGCACTATCGGGAATGGGTTTACCTGAGCACGGGGTTTGACATGAGCTACAACCCGGCGATGCCGGCGGACCACCATATGTTCGACAATGTCTTCGTCAATCCGGAGGCATACAAGGCATTCGTGGAGACAGGCTCCTGGCCGGACCAAACCATATTCGTGCTTGAAGTCCGCGATGCGGAGGGCAAAGGCTCGATTAACCAAAAAGGGGATTATCAGGGCACGGCGGTGATGGGCTTAGAGGTGCATGTGAAGGACGAGGCCCGCTTTCCGGGCAAGTGGGCTTTCTTTGATTTCGACAACACCCGGACCGGCAAATTGTTTCCGCCGTCCGCTGACTGTTATTCCTGCCACGCCGCGCACGCGGCTGTGGACACCACGTTCGTCCAGTTCTATCCCACCCTGCTGCCCATCGCCAGGCAGAAGGGCACCCTTTCCCCCTCCTATCTAAAGGACCTCGGAACCCCGGCACCGAAGTAGAGCACGCGAGCATTACAACGTGGTCCGGGCGTCTGTTTAGGCATCGTCAACCCGTGTGGACCGGTCAAGAACGGAAAGGTTAGCTTGTGCTACCGTAACGAAGATGCGGCAGAGGGCCGTGGGCGCAAACGGGCCGTGATGCGAGAGGAGCCTTGTGAAATCGATGGCCGAAGATTATTTGAGTCGGGTTGCGGAGATTATCGCCACGATTCGGCGAACGCAGAAAGACAAGATCGAAGCCGCTGCGGACGCGTTTGCCCGCTCGATTCAGTCCGGTGGCCGGGTGTATCTTTTCGGCAGCGGGCATTCTGTGATCCCCGTGCTCGACATTTTCCCGCGCTACGGCAGCTTCGTGGGATTCCAGCCCATCTACGATCCGCGCCTGATGTGGTTCAACGTGGTCGGACCGGGCGGCGCGCGTGAGTTGTTGTGGCTGGAACGTCGCGAGGGCTACGTAGCAGTTCTCCTTCAAAGCTACCAGATGGAATCGCGCGATTCCATCCTGATCTTTTCGCATGGCGGATTAAACGCGGCGCCGGTGGAGATGGCGATCGAGATAGCGAAGAAGGGGCTGACGGTAGTCTCAGTTTCCTCGCATCAGAATCGTCAAGCCCAGGCGACGCACTCGAGCGGCAAGAAGCTGGCTGACGCTTCCACTATCGCCATTGATAATTGCGTGCCGCCCGAAGACGCTCTCGTCGGCCTGGAGGGTATCCGCGAGAAGTTCGCGGCGGGCTCGACGGTAGCGGCGGTCGCGATCGCCATGGCGCTGGTGGCTGAAACCGGCGCGCGACTGGTCCGCAGCGGCGCCAAGCCCGCCACCTTCGTGTCACCCAACGTCGGCCTGCCGGCAGATCACAATCAACGCGTATTCGAGGAATACGAACGCATGATTCAGAACCGGAGGTGACCCCTGTCGCCGGGATACTTTCGCGCTGCCGCCAGAAACGTGTTATTTGTTTCGACCCTGGCTGCTTTCGGGTTGCTCGCTACGGTTTCGCACGGCGGGGTCTTAAGCGGCGGCCGTGTTGAAGTTCTCTGTGGACTCCGTGATGAAAAGCCTCTAACACAGAGTTCGCAGAGCCTCCGTGCCCTCTGTGTTAAAAAGCTTCGAGCTACTGAGGACACTGAGGGACATGGTGAGCCCGCGAACGCAGATGATTTCTTTCCCGTCGCCGTTTGGTACAGCGGCGGCACCGCGCGCGCTCCCATGATGAGTCCTCTGGACGCCGGGAGCGCCGCGCAGTGGGGTCACGACCTCGATCAAATCAAGGCCACGGGCTTCAACACCGTCAAGGGTTGGGTGGACTGGGCGACGGCCGAGCCGAAGCCGGGCGTTTTCAATTTCGATAACCTCGACCTGCTGATGAAACTGGCCGGGGAGCGTGGCCTGCGCGTGATCGTGCAGATCTATACCGATTCGGCCCCGGACTGGGTGGGCATCCGCTACCCTGACGGCCGGTTTGTCGATCGCAGCGGCGCCGTGATCACGTCGCAGTCCGCTCCCGGTTATTGCATCGATCACGAGGGCGTGCGCGCCGAGATCGTCAAGTTCCTCGAAGCTCTCTCGCGCCGCGCCAACCAGTATCCGGCCCTCTACGGCTGGGACGTCTGGAGCGAACCGCACGTGATCAACTGGGCGGATTTCCCCTATCTGCCCGATGCCGAGTTCTGCTACTGCGCGAGCAGCCAGGCGCGATTCCGTCAGTGGCTCCGCGAGAAGTACAAAACGCTCGACGCGCTCAACGCCGCGTGGTATCGCCGCTTCGCGAGCTGGGACGAGGTCGAGCCGCCGCGTTTTTCCACCATTCTCTCCTACGCCGACTACATGGACTGGCGCGCCTTCATTGACGACAAGCTGGCCGGCGACCTCAAGACGCGCGTGGACGCCATTCGCAGCGCTGATTCCACGCACCCGATCACCAGTCACGCCGCCGCGCCCGGACTCTTCACCTCGCCCGCCGATGGATACGGCGAGCCCGACGACTGGAAGATGTCCGCAAGCGCCGACTTCTTCGGCACGTCGCTTTATCCCAAGCACGCCGAGTCCACGCGCCCCTGGCCCTACTGGATGCTGGCCGCCGGACTCGACTTCACCCGCTCCGCGGGTCACGCCTTCGGCAAGGGCTTCTGGATTGGCGAGCTGCAGGCGGGTCAAGGCGCCACCGGGATGCGCATCGTGGATCCGGTGACAGCGCACGACGAAGACTATTGGATGTGGCAGGTGATCGCGCACGGCGCTCGCGAAATCGCCATTTATGCCTGGTACCCGATGAGCTCAGGATTCGAGTCGAACGGCTACGGTCTGATCGATCTCGACGGAACGCTGACTGATCGCGCCCAGGCGGCCGGCCGCACGGCGCAGGCGATCGAACACAACGGCGCACAGCTCAATCAAGCTCAACCGGCCACCGCCCAGGCGGCGATCCTCTATGACCGGCTCTCGTATCTGGTGGGCGGCAGTCAATCGTCGCTCTCGAACCTCGGCAATGCCGAGCGCGATTCGCTGGAAGGGATCTACCGCGCGTTTTTCGAGAGGCAGATTCCGGTGGACTTCGTCCACTCCCCGGCGCTCGATTCGCAGCACCTCGCACCGTACAAGATCCTCTTTCTGCCTTACCCGGTGATGCTCTCGGAACGCGTCGGCGATGCCGTAAAGCGGTATGTCGCCGACGGAGGAACAGTGGTCGCCGAAGCGCGTCTCGCCTGGAACGACGAACGCGGATTTGCGAGCCCCGTGATCCCCGGATTCGGCTTGGATCAGGTGTTCGGGGCGCGCGAAGATCTCATCCGGCCCGAGGATGAGCCGCAATTGCTGATCGAGGACGGCGCCGGATTGACCGGCTTCAAGGCGGGCGACGCCGTCGCCGTGGCGGCGTTCAAAGAGGACCTCGATCCGCTCGCCGGCGCCAGGGTCCTCGCGCGTTTCCCGGACGGCAAGGCCGCGATGGTCGAAAAATCCTACGGCAAGGGCCGCGCCATCCTGATCGGTTCGTTTGCGGGGCTTGCCTACCAGCGAAAGCATGAAGACTCGACGGCTAGGCTATTAATTTCGCTGGCCGAAGCGGCCGGCGTCGAGCGCGACGTGAACGTCCAGGGCGAGGGAACCGGGGAGTTGGAAGTGCGGCGCCTTGCCGCCAGCGACGATCAATTCGTTTTCGTTTTCAATCACGGCAGCCACGCCGCCGATGCCACGATCTCTGTGCGCCTGCCTTGGAGAGCTGCGGCGGCGCGCGACGTCGTGGCCAATCAGGACGTGCCCGTCAAGGCGAACGGGGACGAGACGATCTTGGAGAAGAGGCTCGAATCCGGCGCCATCTGGGTGGTTCGTTTGCAGGGGCAATGAGTCGATTGGAATTCGCGAAATGTCCTCAGCCTCCGACCACGCGGGCAGTCCAGACACGCGGCCCATCGCTTGCCCGACGCTGTTTCTGGCGCTGGCGCTCGCGTTCGGCATCGCGTTAAGCACCCGGTTCACGGCCTCGGGCACGCTAGACGCTATTCCTCTCCTGATCCTGGGCGCCACCGTGTGTCTGTTCGGAGCGGCGCTCCTGCTTCGCACCGGACGCAGTGGGGCATCCGCGGCGGTCGTGCTTGCAGGATTCGCTCTCGCCGGCGCCGCCCTGCCGATTTTGTTCGCGCACCGATTCCCGCCAGATCACATTAGCCGGCTCGAATCGTGGGGTCTCGACCTCGGGCGGCCGGTGCAGGTCGAAGGTCGCATCCTGACCGAGCCCATTCCCACACCATCGGGTCTGGAATTCGACATTGAGGCCACGCGCATGGGCCAGGCCGGGCTTTCGGGCAGCCGCGAGCCGGCGCCGCGAGCGCGCGCGGTCTCCGGCAAGATTCGCGTCCGCCTGGAATCGTTGGCGGGCGCTGATACCGGATCGGAGGGAGAGAACAACTCCGAAGGCCCGGATGTATTCAGCCTGCACCCCGGCGACGGCGTCGAGGCCGCCATGCTCCTTCGCCGGCCCCACTTTTATCGGAATCCCGGCAGCTTCGATTTCAGAAAGCGCGCCGAGAACATAGAAGACCTCTACTGGGAAGGAAGCGTCACGAGCGCCGGCGACATCCACACGCTGCCGGCGCCTTCCGGCCCGCATCCCAGCCGGACGATCTGGCGGGCGCGGCTTCGCATCAGCCGTGGGATTGACCGGCTTTACCCGCCGTGGTCCGCCGAGGGACGTGACGGCGCGGTGCTCAAGGCTATCCTGCTCGGAGACCGCTCGTCGCTCGACTCCGCCACCATCGACCATTTTCGCGCGAGCGGACTCTATCACCTGCTGGTGATCGCCGGGCTGCACGTCGGCCTGATCGCCGGGCTGGTGCTCGGCTTTCTGCGCCTTCTGGGATTCAAGCGCACATGGCGGAACATTCTACTCCTGACCGTCCTGATCGCGTATTCGCTCCTGGTCGAGCAGCGTGCGCCCACGCTTCGCGCCACGCTCATGATCGTGGCGTTTGTGCTCGCCGATCTGCTGGGCCGCGACCACACGGCGCTAAACTCGGTCGGTCTGGCGGCGCTCATCCTGCTGCTGGCGCGTCCGGCGTGGCTTTTTGAATCGGGCTTCCAGCTCTCGTTCGCCGCCGCGCTGCTGATCGTGGGATTGGCGGGGCCGCTGCTACGCCTGAGCATCGAGCCGTACCACAACGCGCTCGCTCAGCTTGATAACGTCGACCTCGACGCGGCTCTGCCTCCGCGACAGGCGCAGTTCCGGCTCGATTTGCGCTCGCTCGTCTCCGGTCTGCGCGGGCGCTCGGCGTACTTCGACCGGCACCCGCTCGCGGCTGCCCGCGTGATCGTCTGGCCGCTCGGCGGCGGGCTGCGGCTGGTCGAGATCGCTGTGCTTTCCGCGGTCCTGCAGATCGGCCTGCTGCTGCCCATGGTTGAGACCTTTCATCGCGTGACGCTCGCCGGCATCGGCCTGAATTCTCTCGCGCTTCCGCTGATGGCCGTGCTGCTTGCGATCGCTATACCGACGGTCGCGCTCGCGACCATCGCGCCCGCGTGCGCGGCCGTGCCCGGCAGAGTCCTGGCGGTCGTTTTCAAAGCGCTGTTCGGACTGGCCGAGTTGCCGCACCTTCCGGCGTGGCTCTCGTACCGCGTTCCCTCGCCTCCGCTAATCGTCGCCATCGGGTTTGCGCTGTCGCTTGTCGTGCTGGCTCTGTCGCTCGCGCGCTCGCGCGCCGTGGCGGTGGCCTCGACCCTGGCGTTCGGCGTCTTTGCAATCCTGCTCGCGGCGGAGCCCTTCGCCTCGACGCTTCCCACCGGCGAACTGGAGCTGACCGCCCTCGACTGCGGGCGCGGTCAGGCTGATTTCGTGGTGCTTCCCGGCGGATCCACCATGCTGATCGGCGCCGGCGGCGTCCCGAGCGCACCTACCAGTGCATTGACCGAGCGTTGGGATCCCGGCGAGAACATCGTCGCGCCCTATCTCTGGTCGCGCCGGGTAAAGAATGTTGATGTGCTGGTGGCGCCCGGATCGAACCTCGACGGGGTTGCGGCGATTGTGGGTGACTTCCACGTGCGTGAACTCTGGTTCGCGCCGCAAACTCGCGGATGGGACGCGGCCGCGATGGCCGCGGTGACGCGGGCTGTGCGGCGCGGCACGAGCATCCGTCCCATCGCATCCGCTGAAGCGTTGCAGCTGGACGGCGCCACCGTTCAGATCACAGGCTCAGCCGGTACGGCGAATGCGGAAACAGGCGCAGCTCTCACCCTGCGACTTGCGGGCATTGATGGCTCCGCGTTGTTCGCAGGCGGCATTTCAGATGAGGGAACACCGGCGCCGAGCGCTCTTGGTTCGGACGCTCGCGACGATGCGCTAATCATCGACCGGCCCGGCCTCGTCGCCGCAGCGCGAACCAATCTGCCCGCAGGCATCGGCGCGAAGGCCGTCATTGTATTTCCGGGCCGCACGACGCGCGAGGACTCGGCGGCGCGGCACGCGCTCGCAGGCTTCAACCTCGGGATTCCGATTTTCGAAACCGACACCGAGGGCGCAGTGACGGCGAGCCTCAAGAACGGATCACTCGGGATGCGGACTTTTCGCGGCGGGGTTTGGTAGTGTCCTAATTTCAGGCGTACGGGCGGCCCTTGTGGCCGCCCAATGCGGCGCCTTCCTCGCGCGCCCCCTCAGTTGGGCGGCCACAAGGGCCGCCCGTACGTCTGAAATGAGGACACCACCTTTCCGCTTGACATCTTGGCTCTTTCGTGATACACGTAATATTTACATGCTAATCGGATTGAGCCTCGCTCATTCCAATGGCCTCTCGCCACGCACCAGACACCGTCGTTCCTCCCAAAGCCAACCAAACCCATTGCAGTTAACCCAAATGGTTTCAGAGGTTTATCCCATAAATCAGGTCCGCCAAACCCATTGCAGTTATCCCTCGTCTTTTGAGCATCTTAACCCCGAAAAACGGCCCTTTTTTCGCAAAAAGATAGTTGTCCATCGCGCTCCAAAGCCACCAAACCCATTGCAGCTAACCCAAATATATCCAGTGATTTATCCCCGAAATCACATGCGCCAAACCCATTGTAGCTATCTCGCGTGTTTTCAGCAATTTAACCTCGAAAAATGGCCTTTTTTTCGCAAAAGGATAGTTGTCCATGGTGTTGGTGCCGCCCAAAAGGCCATCTTGGCCCTATGCATTCACGGGCGGGACACCCGTGCCACCACGTCGCGCCTCTTGGCAGCAGCGGAGCATCTCGCGTAAATTGGAGCAATGGCGTATGGCGGCCTCTCCGCCGGTGGGGACACCGGCGCTACAGCAAACTTGGCCACTACCAAGGCGAGGGCAACAATGATCCAACTGACCATAAACGGCGTTCGCCAGTCTTTCGATGGCGATCCGGAGATGCCGCTACTCTGGTATCTCCGCGACGGGCTGGGATTGACCGGCACGAAGTTCGGCTGCGGCATCGGAGTCTGCGGCAGTTGCGTGGTGCATCAGAACGGCGCAGCGGTACGCGCCTGCATGACGCCCGTGCGGGTGGCGGCCGGCGCCGAGATCGTCACCATCGAGGCGCTGGGATCGGGTCACGAGGGCGGATTGCATCCCGTACAGAAAGCGTGGATGGCGCACAACGTCCCGCAGTGCGGCTATTGCCAGGCCGGCCAGATCATGCAGGCGGCGGCGCTGCTGAAATCGACGCCGCACCCGACCGATGCCGACATCGACCAGGGGATGGCGGGGAACATCTGCCGCTGCGGCACCTACCAACGCATTCGCGGCGCCATCAAGGCTGCGGCCGGGGAGGCGGTATGAATCGCATTGAGAACCTGAGCCGCCGTGGATTCCTGCAGGGCGTGCTTTCGACCGGCGCCTTCGTCCTGGGCGCGCAATTCGTCCCCGAAGCGCTTCTGAGCGCGCCCTCGGACGGCCGCGCGACCGCCGACGCAGGGCTGGGCGCAGCCGGCGATCCGGTTGGGGCCACCGCCTTTCATCCCAACGTCTTCGTCGGACTCGAACCGGACGGCACGGTGGTGATCGTGGCGCATCGCTCCGAAATGGGCACCGGAAGCCGCACGTCGCTTCCCCGGATTGTGGCCGACGAGATGGAAGCCGACTGGAGCCGCGTGCGCATCGTGCAGGCGACGGGCGACGCGAAGTATGGCAATCAGGATACCGACGGTTCCCATTCGGTGCGCAGCTTTTTCGAGGCCATGCGCGTGTACGGCGCGACGGCCCGCACCATGCTGGTGCAGGCTGCCGCCCTGCAGTGGAACGTCCCGGCGAGCGAATGCCAGGCCAGCCCGGAGCCGCACGTGGTTACTCACGTTCCGACGGGCCGGACGGCGGGATATGGCGAGCTCGCCGCCGCCGCCGCCCGCCTGCCCGTACCGCCGAAGGAGAGCCTGCAGCTCAAGCCCAGGAGCGAGTGGCGCTACATCGGCAAAGATGCATCGATTTTCGATCTGCAGGACATCTGCACCGGCAAAGCCGGCTACGGCATGGACGCGCATCGCGAGGGCATGCTCTTCGCTTCGGTGGAACATCCGCCGGTGCTCGGCGGCAAGGTGGCTTCGCTCGACGACAGCGACGCGCTGAAGGTGCCGGGCGTGCGCCAGACGGTCGCGATCGAACCTTTCAAACCGCCGCACGCTTTCCAGCCTCTCGGCGGCGTGGCCGTGATCGCCGACAATACCTGGGCGGCGTTTCAGGGCCGCCGGAAGCTGAAGATTAACTGGGACAACGGCGCCAATGCGTCATTCAACTCGGACGCTTATCGCAAGGAGCTGGAGCAGACGGTGCGCCAGCCCTGCAAGGTGGCCTGGAACCGCGGCGACGTGGACGCTGAATTCGCCAAGGGCGCGAAGACACTCGAAGCGGGATACTACGTGCCGCTACTGGCCCACGCCTCGATGGAGCCTCCGGTGGCCGTGGCCGAATACCGCGACGGGCGCGTGGAGGCCTGGGCGCCGACGCAGGATCCGCAGGCCGTGCAGGAGACTGTGGGCCAGGTGCTGGGCGTTCCGAAAGAGAACGTCCTCTGCCATGTCACCCTGCTGGGCGGCGCCTTCGGGCGCAAATCGAAGCCCGATTACGTGGCCGAAGCGGCGGTGCTCTCGAAGAAGACGGGCCGGCCGGTGAAAGTGGTCTGGACGCGCGAGGACGACATCAAGTTCGATTACTACCACACCGTGGCGGCCGCCTATATGAAAGCCGCCCTGGGCGCGAACGGCATGCCCACCGCCTGGCTGCAGCGCTCCGCCTTTCCGCCCATCGGGTCAACGTTCGAGCTGAACAACACCTATGGCAGCGGCGGCGAACTGGGCATGGGCTGGACTGACACGCCCTTTGCGATTCCGAATCTGCGGGCGGAGAATGGCCCGGCGGCGGCGCACGTGCGCATCGGCTGGCTGCGCTCGGTTGCGAATATCTACCACGCCTTCGCCGTGCAGTCGTTCGCGGCGGAACTGGCGCACGAGGCCGGACGCGATCAACTTGATTATCTTCTGGCGCTGATTGGCCCCGATCGCGTGATCGACAAGAAGAATCTGGGCGCCGATTACGACAACATGGGAGCGGATTACAAGGACTATCCGGTCGATACCGCGCGCCTGCGCCGCGTGGCCGAGCTCGCGGCCGAGCAGTCCGGCTGGGGCAAACGCAAGTTGGGGCCGGGGCAGGGAATGGGTATCGCCGCTCACCGCAGCTTTGTGACCTACGTGGCCACGGTGGTCCAGGTTGAGATGGACCAGCAGGGCAAAGTGCGCATCGGCCGGGTGGATTCGGCCGTGGACACGGGCACGGTGGTGAATCCCGACAGCGTCCGCAATCAGATGGAAGGCGCGGCGGTCTTTGGAGCTAGCCTAGCCAAGTATGGCGAGATCACGGCCACGAACGGCGCCATCAATCAGGGCAACTTCACGGACTACGGGATGTGCCGGATCAATGAAGCGCCGCGCGAGATCCACGTGCACATCGTCCAGAGCGACGCGCCTCCGGCCGGCGTCGGCGAGCCGGGCGTGCCACCCTTCGCGCCGGCGCTGTGCAACGCCATCTTCGCGGCTACGGGAAAGAGGGTCCGCGAGTTGCCGCTCACAAGGAGCGGTCTCGCGTGAGTCACCCGCGATCGGAAGCCGGGAGCGAGTCCGGAATACGAAGATCATTTATTGCATTGACGGGAAGATCAAAGTCCGCTTGCAGGACGGCCAAGGATCGCCGGCGCTGAGGCAGCAAGACAGCAAGCGCGGCGCCGCCGAGCAGACCGAGTCCGAGGACGTCGAATCCGGGCGAAAGCCGGCCGGTGCTGCGGGCGAGTTCGCCTACGAACGCCGGCCCATAGTATCCGCCGAGGTTGCCGAGAGCGCAGACAAGACCCATGGCCGTGCCGGCCGTTGCCGGGGGCAGAGTTTCCGTAGGAATGGCGTACAACGGCGCCAGAGCCGCCAGCGGTCCCGCGGCGGCAAGCAGCAGGCAGACGAGACCGAGCGCCGGGCGCATGTTTCCGAAGCTCGTTGCGGCCAGCAAGCACACTCCGCCCCAGAGCATCACCACCGCAACATGACCCCGCCGTTCGCCGCGCCGATCAGAGCGCCGCGAAATCAGCAGCATGAGCGCCGCTGCCGCGAGATACGGCACGGCGTTGACCAATCCCAACTTGAGGCCCGGCAGGGAACCGTTGGGACCGAGCGCGGAATGAAGCGCGGTCGGCAGCCAGAACATGAACCCGTAAAGTCCGGCGTAGAGCAGAAAGGCAACCGCGGCAATCAGCAACACCTGAGGACGGCCGAGCGTTCTCCACAAGATGTCTTGCGCCGGATTGGCGAGCGGCGCCGCTTCGCTGGCCAGAGTCGATTCGAGATAGCGGCGCTCCGCAGTGGAAATCCACAATGCCTCGCGGGGACGGTCCGCGGTACGCCACAGCCAGACCGCCAGCCACGCGAGCGGCAGCACGCCCTCGGCGATCAGCAGGGTGCGCCAGCCCCAGCGTCCCAGAATCCAGCCGGAGAGCGGGGAAGAGAGGGCGAGCGATGCGGGGATGCAGAGCATCCAGAGCGCGTTTGCGCGCGCGCGCTCGTTGCGCGGGAACCAATTCGCGAGCAGGACCAGTGTGGCCGGCCAGAGCCCGCCTTCGGTGACGCCGAGCAGCAGTCGCATGGTCCAGAATTCGCGATAGCTGTGAACGAAAGCTGTGGAAGTCGAAACCAGGCTGCACAGCGCCAGCAGGATGCCAATCGAGCGGCGCGCGCTCCAGCGGCTAGCCAGGTACGCGCTCGGAATCTGGAGAGCCACATAGCCCCAGCAGAAGATGCCGGCGGCGGCGCCGGCCTGCGCCGGATCCATGTGCAACTCGGCGCTCAGGGAAGGCAGTGCCAGCGCGATGTTGGTGCGGTCGATGTACGCGAGCATGTACATGACCAGGGCGGCGGGAACGATTCTCGACCAGCGTTGTTCGGACACGATCAGCGGTACGTCTCCATGGCATCCGGGGCGAACATCCTCCGCGCGATGCCTTCACCTGGCAATGGTAATGGGCGTTCCGTCAAACTTCGTGAAGCTGAAGTATGCGTTTTGCGTATAGGTGTTCACCAGCTCCGAGAGCAGCGAAATCGCCATCGATTCTCCCAGCAGCAGCGACTGCGCATAGTCGGAATGCCAGTGGACTCCCGCAAAATTGCGCCCAATAGCGATGTTCCACGCGATCTTGTTGAGCTCGGTGCCGACGGTAATCTGGCCGGTATCCTCGCCCGTATAGGGCTCGAGGCTGGTACCGTCCGGAGAGTACATGGGAGTGATGCCCATGTCGAGGAACGAGGTCGATTCGTTGAACAAGGCCTTCAGTATGGTCACCGCGCCACCGGCGACGGTGGCGTGACCGGACCCGTAGCTGGGATGTATGGGACAGCCCTCCTGGAATGCCATGGGCAGGAGATAAGTGCCGTACTTGCTGAACACCTGCGCCGCAGCCTTGGAGTCAAGCACGCTGGGATCGAGCGGGAACGTCGGACCGCCGCCCTTGCCGTTGTTCTTGGTCAACGTATTGTGGACCCAGCCGCCATATTCCTCCGGACGAATTGCGCGATGCACAAACCATTTTTGGTACCAGACGGAGTGGATGGCGCGCATGGCCGCTTCACCCATGAGTCCGGTGACGTAAGGTCCGCCCCACACGGCGAATCCGATCTGGTTCGGTGTGCTGTTGTACGGATTGCCCGCGGCGAACGGGAAATTGTCGCCGAGCAGCTCCGAGGCCGCAAAGAAATAGTGCTGGTAAAGCTCGTCAACGTGGACCAGGCTCGCCATGCTGCGGCCGTCGTTCAGGTACAACGGAGTGTCTTGAACCGTCGTCGTCCCGAATGCGCCGAAGAATCCGCGAGCCTGCGATGGGACGGTCGCTTGGCCGTTCTGCACGGCCAGAAAACTATTCCAGCTCGTCATGTAATCGACATTCGCCAGAAACACGTTGTACAACTGCGCCGGCTTGTCGGTACTGTTGTTCATCGCCAGGTTTCCGAGGCCATACCCGATCGGCAGAATGAGGAACTGCGAAACGTAGGGTCCGGTGGTGGCGTCGGACGTGAAGCCACGGAACAGATTCTGCGCCGTGACCGTTCCGTAGTTCTGGGTGTAAGCCGGCAGACTGTTCAGCTCGCTGATCGCCGTCTGCGTGAGCGGTTCCTGGCCGTATTGGCTGAAAGGGACATCACGGCAGAGCGCCAGCCAGTAGCTTTCCACCATTTCCGCCGCGCGCAACGAGCTGGCCAGCGGCGGGGCCGGCGGAATGGTGAACGTGGCCACGTCCGCAGCGTCAAGACACATATTCAAGCCGTCTTGCGGGCCGATCAGCGGCACGTCACCGCCGATCGGAATCACGTCGAAGGCGGACGGACTGCCTGTGGTAGTCGCTGTGAGCAAGGCCTGATAAGCCGAAGAGGTCACCACGCCGTACTCATCATGCGGCAGCGCCTTGGAAAAGCTTCCGATGTAACCATCGCTGCTGTACCGGGCCTCGTCGCCGTTTGTGGTGAGGTCGGGCAGGTTCTTGCGCAGATCGTTGAGGGCGGCCTCGATTCTTGCGCGAAACACCGCGATGCGCCTTTGTTGGCCGGAGACCGGGTTGCCCCCGGAGTAAGGAAACGACAGCCTCGGCCTGGGCAGGGCTACGGCGCGACGCGGAACCCTTGCGGTACTTTGCACCGGCAAGCCCTCGGTCGCCAGCAGCGCAGGCAGGCCCGCGCCGGCCGCGGCAATCGCGACTGTCGCCTCGGTCACTTTGCCGATGAACCTGCGCCGGCCGAAAGACCGGGATGGCCCTCGCTGCCCGGCTGCATCATCGGTCGAAGATTGGTTCTCCTTCGTCATGTTTCTTGTTCTCCTGCGCAATCCTTTTTGACGAGTTTGGCCGGTCAACGACGCCTGTTTGGGAGCGCCTGCATCGACAGTCCTCTAGTGTCTCTCATGGCAGGCGAGCAATGTCAAGTAGACGTGCGGAATCTTCGTCAACGTGTGAAGCTTCAGGTTGAGCCGCAACGCGACCTGTTTGCCCGGCGGAGTTCTTGGCGCCGGGCTAGAATGGCTCTATGAGTGCGATGAGCGAGCGCCTGCAGGACTACCTGGCCGGCCGGCCGAAGCTCACGCGTGGGCTCGAGTGGCTGCGCGGGCGGCGCTATCGAGTCACGGAGTTGTCGCGCGGCGAGGGAAGTGCCCCGCTGCCCGTCGTTATCGCCCACCAGCGCCGCGACGTTTTCCATGCGCGCCGCGTAGCGCTCGCGTTCGAGCAGGACTGGCCGGCCGTGCCGCCATCCTGCCGCGAGACCTATGAAGTGGTCCTGGCGGGGTCGCCGGACCTGGTCGTGCTCGACCTGCGACGCCACAACCGGTGCGGATGTCTCGGCCATCGGCACCCCGTGGTGCGGGAAGAGCCTTTTGCCGTAGCTCACGAAGCGTTCGGCGGCGGCCCGGTTGGTGAAATCGACATCGCGTGGCAGCGCGTTCAAGCTTGGCCCGCCCTGCCCTTGGAGGAAACTGCGCTGGACGCGCGGTTTTTCGAAGGCAGCCGCCTGGACGAATTCCACGAGCGGCAGTCGCGCCTGCGGCTGCTGAGCGTCTTCCTGCACGAGACGAATCACCTGGTGAATCCGCACGAGCCGGAGGAGTCCGTGCGCAGCCGCAGCGTCAATTTTTATCGCGAGGCGCTCTCACATTACGTCGAAGAGGCGTGCGCCACGATGTCGTTCACGATAGATCGGTCGTTTTCGAGGATGGAGTGAAGCCGCGAAGTACACCTGATAATAATCGGCTCTGGCTGGCCGGTCTTTTTCCCTCACTCACTGAACAGATTTCTCAACAGGAACAGCACGTTGGCGGGCCGTTCCGCGAGCCGCCGCATGAAGTAGGGATACCACTCCCGTCCATACGGAACATAGATGCGCACGCGATAGCCCTGCTGCAGCAGCTCGCGTTGCAGCCGACGGCCGACTCCGTACAGCATCTGGAACTCGAAGCGGTCGGGGCCGATCTTGCTGGCGCGCGCGAAGTCGAGGATGGCCGCGACCATGGCGCGATCGTGCGTACCGAAAGCGTGGTAGATGCCGCTGGCCAGCATTCTTTCGGCGAGCTGTGCGAAATTCGCGTCGACGTCGGTTTTTTCGGGGAAAGCGATCTGAGCCGGCTCCTTATAGGCGCCTTTCACCAGGCGGATGCGCGCGCCGCGAGCCAGCAGTTCATCGACGTCCTGGGCGCTGCGGCGGAGGTACGATTGAATCACGATCCCGAGCCGGTCGCGCGGAGCGTCGGCGAGCCGGAACACCCGCAGGGTGCTTTCGGTGAACGGGGATCCTTCCATGTCGATGCGCACGAAAGCCTGCAACTGGCACGCCCGCTCCACGAGTGCCCGGACATTCTTCAACGCCAGCGCTTCGTCAAGCGCGAGACCGAGCGCGGTCAGCTTGACGGAAACGTTGGCGCGCACTCGTTCACTCTGCAGGCGATCCATCACGTCGAGGTAGCCGCGGCAGGTGGCCTCGGCCTCCGCCGGATTGGTGACGCTCTCGCCGAGGTGGTCGAGGGTGACCTCGAAACCGTCGGCGTTCAAACGCCGGATGGCCGCAAGCGCGCCCTCGAGCGTGTCACCGGCAACAAACCGCTGCGGCAGCTTACGCGCTCCCGGCAGGCTGGTGAGAAGACGCTGCGGGGTCTTGCGCTCAGAAAGGTAAAGCAACAGTGCGCGTAACATATATATGTCAACTGACTTGGGACCCGGCGCCACGATGAAGGACTCAGAGCTTATTTCACGCCTTGGCTTCGAGGTAGCGCTCCGCGTCGATGGCTGCCATGCAACCCGAACCGGCTGCCGTGACGGCCTGCCGGTAGATGTGATCCTGTACGTCGCCGGCCGCGAAGACGCCGGGAATACTCGTCTTCGATCCGTCATGGGTAATGATGTAGCCGCTGTCGTTCAGGTCGATCTGCCCGCGAAAAATCGAGGTATTCGGACTGTGACCGATGCCGATGAAGACGCCTGCGAGCGGCCTGAAGCTTTCCTCGCCCGTCTTGACATTTTGCAATCGAACGCCGGTCACCTCGGTCTGCTCAGGATCCAGGATATCCGTCACGGCGGAATCCCAGGTGAAACTAATCTTCGGGTTGCGAAAGAGACGATCCTGCATGATCTTGGAAGCGCGGAGCTGATCGCGGCGATGGACGATGTTCACGTCATTCGCGTAGCGGGTGAGAAAGAGCGCATCCTCCGCGGCGGTATCGCCCCCGCCGACAACCGCCACGTCCTTGCCGCGAAAGAAGTAGCCGTCGCAGGTGGCGCAGGTGGAGACGCCGTGGCCGAGCAGCTTGCGCTCCGACTCGAGACCGAGCAGTTTGGCGGAGGCGCCGGAAGCGATGATCAGCGTGCGGGTCTCGATGGTTTCAGACGAGACTTCCAGCGTGAAAGGCTGCCGGGAGAGATCGGCGCGCGTGACGTTGCCTTCCAGGAATTCAGCGCCGAACACCGAGGCCTGCTTCTGCATCAGGTCGATCAGTTCGGGTCCCTGGACACCCTGCGGAAAACCGGGGAAATTCTCGACCAGGGCGGTCAAGGTCAACTGTCCCCCCGCTTCCAAACCGCGGATCACGAGGGGCTTCAGGTTGGCACGCGCCGCATAAATCGCGGCCGTAAGACCGGCGCAGCCGGAACCGATAATCACAACGTCGCGCATAAAGGATCCTTTCCCCAGGGTCAATCTTCACTTTACTCTGAAATCGCGAACCGTTGTCTTACCCCGGGCGAGGCGGCTTCGCACAGTGCCCCAGGCTGGGAGCGCGGGCGTCCACGCCCGCTCTTCGCCTTGAGTCGTCAACAAGACCGCATGACCCTGATGGCGTCGCCGAAGTCCGCGGTCAAAGGCGGGCGGGACGCCCACGCTCCCAGGCCTTGTCATTTTAGCCGGAGCCCGGTCGTAGCACCGAGTGGCGCCGGCGGGTCGAAGTATCGGCTGTCATGCCCGATCGCGCTGCCTCTGCGCGTTGCCGCTGATAGATTGGATGCTATAGTATTGACATCGCTTCTTGCCGGCGGAGCCCTGGCCACAAGCCGCACACGAGAGAAGGGATTGCGCCCAATCGGGCATTGCGAAAACCGGCTCGGAGAGCCTATAGCGCCAGCCGAATTGGGGTCGGAATGGGAAACAACGTCGCGATTAATGTGACTGGAGTTACCAAGCGCTTCGACGAGGTTCTGGCAGTCAGTAACTTAAGTCTCCGGGTCAATGCGGGATCGGTTTTCGGGCTGCTCGGACCGAACGGCGCCGGCAAGACTACCACCCTGCGCATGATTCTGCGCATCACGGTGCCCGACGAAGGCTCGATCCAGATGCTGGGCCAGCCGCTCACGGAGTCAAGCCAGGACCGCATCGGTTATCTGCCGGAAGAGCGCGGTCTGTACACCCGCATGAAGGTGCGCGACGTGCTGGTGTTTCTTGCCGGATTGAAGGGTCTCGAGGATGACGACGCGGGCCGGCGGGTGGACGAGTGGTTGGAACGTCTGGAACTTCGGTCCTGGGCCGCCAACAAGGTGATCGATCTCTCGAAAGGCATGCAGCAGAAGGTGCAATTCATCGCTGCCGTGGTACACCGCCCTCCGGTGCTGATCCTCGATGAGCCCTTTACCGGACTCGATCCGGTCAACGCCGGAATCATCAAGGACATCATGCTCGATCTGCGAAAACAGGGCGCCACCATTATCCTTTCCACCCACCGCATGGAACAGGTGGAGATGATGTGCGACTCGATTTGCCTGATCAACAAAGGCCAGAGCGTGCTGGACGGCGAGTTGGCGGCGATCAAGCGATCTTATGGCAAGAACACCGTGCGCCTCGAGTACGAGGGCGATGCCAGTTTCCTGGACCAGCCGGACCTGGTGGCGGCCATCAACCACTTTGGAGCCGTGACCGAGGTCAAGCTGCGCGCCAACGCCGACGCGCAGGAGATCCTGAAAGCGGCGGTGGCGCGCGGGGTTCGCATCAACAGGTTCGAGCTTGTGGAGCCGCCTCTGAACGATATTTTCATCGAGAAGGTGCAGGGGGTTGCCCATGCATAAGCTCTGGCTGGTCATGAAACGCGAGTATCTCACGCGCGTGCGGACGAGAGGATTCGTCGTCAGCACCGTCATCGTGCCGGTGCTCACCGTCGGCATCCTGATCCTGCAGATCGTCACCGCCAGCCGCCAGGCCGCCCGCACTCTCAACATTGTGGTACTCGACCAGGACGGGACTCTCGCGGACTCGGTCATCAAAGGTCTGGACGGGAAACTGAAGAACGGCCAGCCGGAATTCCACATCGTGCAGACTCTGGAACGACCGTCCGCGGGCGCCGAAGACAATCTCCGAGCGCGGGTGCTGAACGGCCAACTGGACGCCTTCCTGGTATTGCCGGCGAAAGCCACCGACGGCAAGGTCCCGGCGGAGTTCCACACGCGTAATCCGGGCGAGGTTACCATCAGCAGCGAACTCAACCACGCCGTCAGCTACGCGGTGATCGCTGAACGATTGCACGCCCGCGGCGTCGATATTCATGACGTTGCCCAGGTGGTACAAGGGGTCGGCCTGAAAGTGATCAAGGTCGGCACGGGCGGAGACAGTGAGGAAAAGGGGCAAACCATCATCCTCGCCATCGTGGTGGGCATGTTGCTTTACACCACCCTGATTATCTACGGTGTGGCCACGATGCGCTCGGTGATGGAGGAAAAAACCACGCGCGTGATCGAGATTCTGGTGGCCTCGACGCGCCCCTTTTATCTGCTGGCCGGCAAGGTTCTGGGCGTAGCCGCCGTCGGGCTCACGCAATACGGAATCTGGGTCACGGTCGGCGCCTTGGTTACGGCGTACGGCGCGGCAATGGCTTCCATGGCCCACGCCGGAGCGTTGCCATCCCTCCATCTCTCCTGGGTCATGCTCGTCTTCATGGTGATCTTTTTCCTGGCCGGGTACCTGCTCTACGCTTCGCTGTACGCTGCGGTGGGCGCAATGGTGTCGAACGATCAGGAGGCGCAGCAGGTGCAGATGCCCATCACCATGCTGATCATCGCCGCGGTGGTTCTTTTCAACGTCATTCTGCGCGACCCCAATTCTTCGCTTTCTATCGGCCTCTCCATGGTCCCGTTCTTCGCGCCCATTCTGATGCTGCTCCGGATCACGTTGCAAACACCACCTCTCTGGCAGATCGCACTGTGCCTTGCAATCTTGGTTCTGACAACGGCCACAATAGTCTTTGTGGCGGCGCGGATCTATCGTGTGGGGATTCTGATGTACGGCAAGCGTCCCTCACTCGCGGAGCTCGTGAAGTGGGTCAAGTACACCTAGGCGACGGCCAAAATGTCATGGAGTTACCACAAAACTGAAGACCGCTCCCGCCGAGATCTTGGAGCCAGCGGCGGGGGATTGGGTGATGATCGTGCCGGACGGGGCCGCGGAGGGAACCGGCGCGGCGGACGCGCTTGGCGGCGTTGTGGCGCCGGGAGCAGTGGCAGCGGGCGTCTGCGGCGCCTGGACGTTCACGTCGCCAACGGTGAATCCCGCTGCGGTGATCGGATTCCTCGCTCGGTTGATGTTCATGCCGGTAAAATCGGGGCAGACGAACGAAGGCGTGGGATCGCCGAGCGACACGAGCAGATTCACCGCCGGGCTGCGCGCCGGTTGTGCGGTGGGCGGCGGCTCCTGCGCCACCACTCCGTCCGCTGGGACGCCGGTCCAGTGGACAGCCGCTATATCGCCTAATGTCAGGCCGCCTTGGACGGCGGTGACGGTTACCTGAGCGACCCGCACGCTCTCCCCGACCAGATCCGGCACCGAGACCCGCGGCGTCCCAAGACTCACCAGCACGTGGATTTCCTGCCCGGATTTGGTGCTGTCGCCCGGAAGCGGCGCCTGCGAAACGATGTGGTTCTCCGGGTACTTGCTGTTGAAGAGGTGGTCCTCCACCCTGATGCCGAGTCCCAGGCTGCCCGCCCGGCGCTGAGCATCCTCGAGTGAGAGTCCGACGAGGCTCGGAGCCTTCTCTTCGCCGCTGTGGATGGTGATGCGAATGGTGGTAATTGCGCTCACCAGCGCTACCGTGGCCAGCACGCCAAAGAGCATGACAAGCCGGAAGATCGATCGGACGCGTGAAAGGAATCCCATCCGGAAGCCTCACGGGTTATTCTATCAGAGCCATGCGCGTGGCACTTTTCGTCACATGTCTCGCCGACCAGTTCTATCCCGGCGTCAGCGAGGCGACGGTCAAGGTCTTGCGACGGCTCGGGGTCGAGGTCTCATTCGATCCGGCCCAAACCTGCTGCGGCCAGCCTGCCTTCAACACCGGATACCGCGAGGAGGCGCGCCTGGTTGCAGCCCGGAATCTCGACCTGTTCGCCAACGCCGATGCCGACTACATCGTGAGCCCGTCGGGCTCGTGCACCTCAATGATGCGGGTCTTTTACCGCGAGCTTTTCGAGCATGATCCATTGCGAAGCGCGCAAGCGCAGGCCATGGCCGGCAGGGTCTTCGAGTTCTCCGAGTTTGTGGTGAAGGTCCTCAAGGTGGACGATGTCGGAGCCCGCTTCGCGCATCGCGTGGCCTATCACGACTCCTGTCATCTGCTGCGCGAACTCGGAGTCGCTGAGGAGCCGCGACGTCTGCTGCGCGCGGTCCGCGACGCTGAGCTGGTGGAACTGGACGACAATCGCCTGTGCTGCGGGTTTGGCGGCACATTCGCCGTGAAGTTTCCGGAGGTTTCCGCGGCCATGGGCGCCGACAAAATCAAGGCTGCGGCCGCGATCGGCGCCGAGTACCTGGTGGCAGGTGACTCCGGCTGCCTGATGCATCTGGCCGGTTTGATTCATCGGCAGGGTGCGAAGATCAAGACGATACACCTGGCCGAAGTCTTAGCCAGCCACTGATCCGAGATTTGCGACCGAAACTGAGCCGGGCCGCGGCGGCGCGTTCACCCGGATCGAGAACAATCATGCCGAAAACAGAACTGCACACGGCCGGGACGCGCGCAATGGAGAGTCCGCCAACAATGGACGAGGCCGTGGGCGTGGAGAGCAACCAGATTCACGAGCTCGGCAAGCGCGTGATGGGGAATGCCCGCCTCGCCGAGGCCTATCGCAGCTCGACGTTGCGGCTGTACGATCACCGGCGGCAGGCGATCGCGGAAGTGCCCGGATTCGAGGCGCTGCGCGAACGCGCGCGGGCGCTGAAGCGCGAAGTGATCACGCACCTCGACTACTATCTGGAGCAGTTCGCCGCCAGTGTCGAACGCCGGGGCGGGAAAGTTCACTGGGCGGTTGACGCCCGCGAGGCTTGCGCTCTGGTGATCGCGCTTGCGCGCGAATGTGGCGCGAAAGAGGTCGTGAAAGCGAAGTCGATGGTCAGCGAGGAAATCGAGCTGAATCACGCCCTGGAGACCGCCGGCATTCGGCCGGTCGAGTCCGATCTCGGCGAGTACATCCTGCAACTCGCCAACGAGCGTCCGGCGCACATTGTGGCCCCGGCGATTCATAAGACGCGCGGCGACGTGGCCGACCTGTTCGAGCGTCATGTGGACCCGCACCGCGCCGAAGAGCCCGAGGAGCTTACCGCCGTTGCGCGCCAAGCACTGCGGACCGTTTTCGCGGAAGCGGGGATGGGCGTGAGCGGCGCGAACTTCGCCGTGGCCGAGACCGGGACCATCGTGACCGTCGAGAATGAGGGCAACATCCGATTCTCCACTACGGCGCCGCGAGTTCACGTTGCGCTGGTCGGCATCGAGAAACTGATCCCGCGCTTCCAGGACCTGGCGGTATTCTTAAGGCTTCTCGGACGCTCCGGCACGGGCCAGAAGCTCACGTCCTATACGTCGATCCTCACCGGTCCGCGCCGCCTCGGTGAGGACGGCCCGGACGAGATGCACGTGATCCTGATCGACAACGGGCGTACGCGAGCCCTCGCGGACGAAAAGATGCGTGAGGCGCTTTACTGCATCCGTTGCGGGGCGTGCCTCAATGCCTGCCCGGTGTATCGCAAGATCGGCGGGCACGCCTACGGCTGGGTCTATAGCGGGCCGATCGGCGCGCTGATTACCCCGGAGCTCGCCGGCCTGAAGCAGGCGCGCGAGCTGCCCTTCGCGTCCTCGCTTTGCGGCGCCTGTCGTGAAGTATGTCCCGTTAAGATCAATATCCCGGACCTGCTGCTCCATCTTCGGGCCCAGGCACAGGAGACTGCCGCCGCGACCAAGCCGCCCGGATCGCCGGTGCGGGAACACACGGCGATGCGCCTCTGGGCTTGGCTGATGACCAGTTCGCGTCGTTATGCGTGGAGCGCGCGATGGGCGCGAATCGGGCAGCATCTGGTGGCGCGCTCGGGGTGGATTCGATCGTCGCGCTTTTTCCCGCTCTCAGCCTGGACCCGGGACCGGGACTTGCCCGCACTTGCGCCCCGGAGCTTTCGCCAGCGCTGGAAGGATCTCGAATCGGAGGAAAAAGACACATGAAGCTGGTGACCTACGAAGGAACGAATGGCTTGGCCTTGGGCGTGGTCGAAGGCGACCTGGTGGTGAGCGTTGCCGAGGCGATCGACTGGGGCGGGCTGCTTCCGAAGCCGGAGCCGGTTCTGCGTGGGGCGATCGAGAAGCTCGAAGCCGCCTTTGGGACTCCGTTTGACATGATCGATCTCATCAGCCGCGGCCCGGAGTATCTCGCGGCGCTCGGCGCGGTGGTTTCCGCGGCGACGCGGGTGGAGTCCGAGCCCGGTCTCGTGTCCCCAGTTTCCGGGGTGCGGCTGCGCGCGCCCATAGCGCGTCCGCCGAAGATCGTCTGCGTGGGCTTGAATTACGCCGAACACGCGCACGAACAGAACATCGAGGCTCCGGAGGCTCCGGTCTTCTTCCTGAAGGCCTCGAATACGATCATCGGTCCCGGCGATCCCATCCGCCTGCCGCCCAATACGACGCAGCCGGATTACGAGGCTGAACTCGCAGTCGTGATCGGCAAGGGCGGAAGCCGCATCCCACAGGATCGAGCATGGGAACACGTGGCCGGCTACACCCTGCTGAATGACGTCACGGCGCGCGACATGCAGCACGCCGACAAGCAGTGGTTCCGGGGAAAGAGTTGCGACACTTTTGCGCCCACCGGCCCCTGGGTGGTCACCGCCGATGAGATTCGCGACCCGTACTCACTCGGAATTTCGCTGACTCTCAACGGCGAGGTTATGCAGGACTCCAACACCTCGAATCTGATTCACAAGATCGATTTCCTGATCAGCTATCTCTCGCAGTCGCTGACCTGGGAGCCTGGCGACCTGCTCTCGACCGGCACGCCCCCCGGCGTGGGAGTGTTCCGCAAGCCGCCGGTATTTATCAAGCCGGGCGACGAGATCGCCATCCGCGTGGAGGGTATCGGTACGCTGACGAATCCCGTGGGCGACCCGTAGCGCGGGCGTCCCGGGTACGCTGACGAATTGCGTGGGCGACCCGTAGCGCGGGCATCCTGCCGGCGCCGCTGAAACCGCACTCCGCCGGACGGCGTCAAAGTAGGCATCGGGGGAAGTGGTGTCCGATGGGCGAAAGGGAGACGCGTTCCGGCATTCTCACTGTGTTTCTGCTGTGTTTCCTCTGGGGTAACGGAGCGCTCGTTGCGCATGCTCGCGAGGCTGCGCCGGGCGCCACGAACCACACCAGGCTGAGACTGGTATCGGACAGCCTTGCCGTCGAGCCCGGCAGGATGCTCCGTCTGGGCCTGCTGTTTGACCTCGACCCGCACTGGCACATTTATTGGATCAATCCCGGCGACTCGGGCGAACCGCCGAGTGTCAGTTGGAAGCTGCCGCCGGGCTTCCAGGCAGGCGGTATTGAGTGGCCTGCGCCTGAAAGGCTGCCGAACGGCCCGCTGACGGATTACGGATATGAGGGCCGCGTGCTGCTCATGTCTGCGATCCGGGCGCCCCAACGCATTTCAGTCCAAAATGTCATGCTCGCGGCTGACGTTCGCTGGCTGGTCTGCAGTGACATCTGCATCACGGCAAAGACTTCGGTGTCCCTCGATCTGCCCGTCCAACACACCACTCCGCGGGCCGATGCCCAAGTGGCCAGCCTGTTTCGAGCTACCGGCGCGAGGCTGCCACGTCCGGCCCCCGTTCGGTGGCGGATTATCGCTGAAGACGAGGGCAAGACATTTCAAATCCGGCTGAAGGCCGGCGCGAGGATCACACACGCTAGTTTTTTCCCTCTTGATTTCAATGAAGTGGAAAACGCCAAACCGCAGAATTCAGTCCCGCTGGCCACCGGTGTTGAGGTGACGGTTTACAAATCCGACCAGTTGCTGAAGCCGATCGGGCAGCTCCGAGGGGTGTTGACGGTTGATGGCGGCCGCGCCTACCAAGTTGCAGCGACGGTCCAACACGCGTCACCGGTCGCGAATTGATCTTGGATTGTAATTCGGCTGGAAAGCGAGGTTAGATCATGAAAACCCACCGAACGGTGTTGGTCACCACAATCCTGATTGTTCTGAGCGTGCCCCTCCGGGCTGTGCGAGTGGGTGAAACGGCTCCTGACTTCGCCGCGACCGACAGCAACGGCCAGTCGCATACTCTCTCGGCGTATCGCGGGAAATTCGTGGTGCTCGAGTGGCACAACCGCGACTGCCCTTACACTCACAAGCAGTACGCGAGCGGCAATATGCAGCAATTGCAGCGAAAGTGGACCGCGCGCGGCGTTGAATGGTTCACGGTGATCTCGTCGGCGCCCGGGAAGCAAGGGTACGTCACCGCCGACGAGGAGAATGCTTACGTGCGGCAGGTACACGCGGCTCCGACGGCGGTGCTCCTTGACCCGGACGGCAAACTCGGACGGCTTTACGAGGCGAAGACGACGCCTCACATGTTCGTCATCGATCCGAACGGCACGCTGATCTACGACGGTGCCATTGACGACAGGCCGACGACCGACGTTTCCGACGTGCCCGGAGCGCACAACTACGTGGACGCTGCGCTCACCGCCGCCATGGCAGGCCAGCCCGTTCAGGTGAGCGTGACGCGGCCTTACGGCTGTTCCGTCAAGTATGCCCGGGAATAGGGGATGGGGCTGTGGCGGCGATGTCCTCACCGCCGCCCCTGGAATGTCGGTCATTTCGGCGGTGATGACACCGCCGCTACAGCCCGGTTGTCAGACAGACTCTCTCTTAGGACGCAACTTTGTTCGCGGACGCGTTCCAGGCGGTCTTCAGGCCGCGCTTGAGCGCGATATTTCCCAGCCACGAGGCGCGTGCTGCCTCGAAGCCTTTCTCGATTCCCGCATTGGGCGTTTTGCGCGAGCGCACGCAATCCACAAAGTTTGCCACGTGATCGACAGTGCCGTCGCGCTCCGAGCGCGCCTGGACCTCGGGTGCGGGGAAATTGGTTCCAGACGCCCAGGGGGCGCCTTCGGGGTAGAGGGCGAGCCCAGCGCGGTCAATCTTGAGCGTCGCTTTACTCCCGCGAAACACGATTCCGCCGTCGTCGATGCTGCTATTCAGCGCGCCCGTGAAGGTGACCATGGTATCGCCAGGATATTCAAAGGCGGCTGTGATGGTGTCCGGGCACTGCCATTTCATCAGGTAAAGATCGCCCACCGTGGTCGCCGTCTTGGGCACGGGCTGATCCAGATACCACTGAATGACGTCGATCCAGTGCGTCAGGAGATCGGTGAGAATGCCCCCGCCGAAGTCCCAGAAGAAACGCCAGTGATAGAACTTCTCGTCCGTCAATGGCTGATCGGGCGCATCGCCGAGCCACGTCTTCCAATCGAGCGCGCTCGCGTCCACCGGATGCGCCGCCATCCAGCCGGATTGGTCGAGATAGTTCTGATACCAGTAGGCGTGGACGAAGGTGATTTTGCCGAGCATGCCGCTGTCGACCAGTTGCTTGCCCAGAACCCAGTGCGGCCAGCTCCGCTGCTGCATTCCGCATTGCACCACGCGACTGCTCGAGCGCACGGCCTCCACCATTTCCACTCCCTCGGGAATGGAATGCATAATCGGCTTCTCGCAGTAGGCGTCTTTGCCCGCCCGCACGGCATCGATCAGCATCGTCTTGTGCCAGTGGTCGGGGCTGGCGACCAGCACCGCGTCCACATCCTTGCGGTCGAGCGCCTGACGATAATCCGTACAGGCCTGCGCCGCGGTTCCCGCGGTCTTCAGCGCCTTAGTGCGATTGGGTTCGTACACATCGCAGACTGCGACCACCTCCACGTCCGGACGGGACGCGAAGAGCGACATCACGTAGCTGCCCCGTTCACCGGAGCCCAGCAAAGCCAGGCGAATGCGGTCGTTGGCCCCCAGTACCCGGGCCCGCGTCAACCCTCCGAACGCGGCCAGACCGGCGCCGGCGACTGCGGAATCGCGCAGGAAGTCGCGCCTCGTAACCTGTCCCTTTGAGTCCGCCATTGTTTCGTTCACCTCTTTGGTAAAGTACGCGCTTCCAAGGGGATGATAACGCAATTCTGAAGGGGAGACGACGGCTTTATGCGAAGAGGATCGGCAAACTGCCCGAGGAGATAGCCTAAGCCGTAGGCTACCCTCCGTAGTGTCCTGATTTCAGACGCACGGGCGGCGGTCCTTGTGGCCGCCCAACTGATGGCAGGCGTATGGAATGCGCTGTAATTGGGCGGCCCTAAGGCCCGGCCGTACCTCTGGCGCCGAAGGTCACTCCGCACCGGTGCCGCTGAGCGCCACCTTGGTCAGCCCGCCTCCTCCGTCGATCTGGAAATTGGCGTTAATCGGATTGGTGTTGTTGGGTGCGAAGCTGATGCTCACGGTACACGTTGCATGCGACGGGACGTAACCATTGCACGTGTTCGTGTAGGGGAACAGCGAAGTGTAGTTCGAAGGCGAGATGCTGAACGATACCTTCTCCGGCTGGCCGTCCTCCCCGTAGATGGAAATGACCTGCGCGCTGCTGGTTGTGCCCACCACCACGGTGTTCCCGAAGTTGATACTGAGCGGCGAAACCAGGAAGAAGGTGGCCTGGCCCTGCAGTGACACCGTCTGCGGACTGCCCTTGGAGTTATCGGAAATCGTGAGCGTGCCCGTCTGAGTGCCTTGATGCTCGGGCGTGAATACCACGCTGATCGTGCAGTACGCCCCAGGTGCAAGACTTGAACCGCACTTATTGGTTTGCGAGAACTGCGCGCTGGTAGTGATGCTCTTGATGTTCAGGTTGGCGGTGCCGGTATTGGTGAGCGTCACCGGCATGCTGGCGCTGCTATAAGAAACCACGGTGAGCGGAAAATTCAGATTGGTTGGACTCACCTCGGCGATTGCCTGCCCGTTCGCGGGCTGCAGGAACGCCGAGACGGAGGAACTGTTGTTGTAACTTCCCGCCAGGTCCAAAGAGCCGTCCTTGTTGAAGTCGCCGAACGCCAGGGAAGCGAGTCCAGCCGCCGCCGGGTACGAGGTGCTGGCCTGGAAGGTGCCATTGCCATTGCCGAGAAGCAAGGACAATTCGTCGGCACCCTCCGAGGCTACTGCGACGTCAAGTTTCCGATCGTCGTTGAAGTCTGCAGCCACCACGGCCACAGGGTCCGCGGGTACACTGTAGCTGACCGGGGCCTGGAAGGTACCGTCGCCGTTTCCAAGCAGCACGACCATCAGATTCTCCGTGGTCGAATAGCCGGGCGTCGCCACCACCAGGTCGAGCTTGTCGTCGTTGTTAACGTCGGCCGTCACGATTGCCCCGGGTCCATTCGTCGTACTGACCGTTGATGGCGTCTGGAAAGTGCCGTCTCCATTGCCCAGCAGTATCGAAATACTGGCGCTGGCAAAGTTTGTCACTGCAATGTCGAGCTTGCCATCGCGATTGAAATCGCCTATGGCCAAGCCCTCCGGCATGCTCCCCACCGTATAGTTTGTTGCGACTCCGTTGACCATGACAGCGAGAGTGCCCGTCGCCGCGTCCGTAGTGGCGATGTCCAGGTCGCCGTCATTTGCAAAGTCGGCGAGAGCAACCGGGCCATCGTCGGCCTGCATATCGTAGTCCGTGGCGCCGCTAAACGTTCCGTTTCCTTCGTTGAGAAAAACATAGACCACGCCGAGTCCGGAAATGGCCAGATCCGGCTTGCCGTCGTTATTGAAGTCGCCGACGGCGGCATATCCCGGAGCCGATGGAATCAAATAGGTACCCTGAACCGTGAACGTTCCGTCGCCATTTCCTGTCAGTATGGTGAAGTTGGACTGGCTGCTGCTCACGGCCGCCAGATCCAGCACGCCGTCGCCAGTGAAATCTGCAGTCACAATGGATACCGAGTCGAGGCCGGCTGTGTAGTCCGTGCGACCGAGAGTAACGGCTGATTCCGCCGTTCCAACCTCGAAGGGCAGAGCGTTCGATTCCGGGAGGCCGCCCGGCTGCTGTACCGCAACCATAACACCGGTGGCGGAGGCGATATCGGCTGCTGGAACTTGGGCATTCAGCCTTGTGCTTGAGACGTAGGTGGTCTGCAAAGCTGTACCGTTCCACGTAATGGTCGAGCCGCTAACGAACCCTGTCCCGGTTGCGATCAGACTGAATTGGGGCCCGCCGACTGGTGCTCCGGTCGGCCAAACCGGCTGTTCCAGGAACGGAATTGGATTGTTCTGCGCTTGGCTGGAAGCCACGGCCAATCCCATCCAGGTGCAGAGTAATAGGGCAAGACTCACAAAACCCAACCGACGACTCCTATTCATAGCGAACCTTTTCCCTCTTGTGCGTTTTTTGGACGTCAATGGCTGGGGAAGCCTTGCGCCAATCGAGGAGAACCAGAACGAATGGAATCCTGACAGCGCAGAGGTTTACGCAGCACAGCGTTCCCGCTAACCCCACTTCTTGTCTTTACAAGACCCCCCACTCAGCCGGGCAAGACCGGAGAACCTGCCGGTAAATCGCTCATTCTTCCACGCGCAGCAGAGCGCCGTCAAGAGCCCCACATGCTATTACATTCCATCGCATTTTATGTTTTACGGTTATCTTTCTGCGTACATCTGGCGGCCTCGTGTCGACGCTGACTCTGACCCTGGTTTCTCCCGTCCTGAGAATTGCCGGCTGGATCCTTTCACACAGCTGCTGAAGTTCGAGATATAACTCTATAGTAATACGGTGGGCCGTGTCAAGCGGGTGATGCGAAAACGCGCAGGGTTTCCTTGCGGATCTCTTCGTTATTCCTGAGGCGCCAGTTGCCATCGAGACCAGGCCCTTTGGCATTTTCCCTTTTCGACGCACGTCACATTCCCGCGAACGCGGGAATCCTTGGGGTCTGGGTCGAGTGTGGAATCCGACAAATCGCCCCTTCCGCGCCGGCGGGGATGGCCGAGCCTTCGTGCTCAAATGGGCGTCGACTCCGACATCCGAGACTGACCCCCTAGAATCAAGGGCTTGCAGCGCCGCGAAAGTCGCGAAAGCCCATTACCCAACATCATGCAGATTGGAGCAAATCCAAAGCTCCGGCAAAGAACGCAAATGAAAGCGATAAGTTCTTGGCTTCCTCTTCTGTAAGGCCCTCAGTCACTCTCCTGGCCTGGGAGCGCGGCCGTTCCCCGTTCGATCGCAGCCTCCGGCAGCCCCAACCGCGTCAAGCCGTGCGGGCGGCGCAAAACGACGAGGGCGCAGAGCCCGCGCTCCCAAGGCAAATCGGGATACTACCCACTATGCTACTACGCGGTGGTCGTTGACACGCTCTATCCTTTTGCTATACTGGCGCTTCGGTGGTCAGGAACACCTTGCTCCCCTCCTGTCCCATGCTTAAGCCTCCTAATATGACCGAGGATGTGTGGAATCTCCGACTTGCAAGCGCGAACTGATCATAGAAGTGCCCCCTGACGCCGTGGCGAAGGAAAGCGAGAAGATCGCTTCCCAATACGCGCACGTGGCGCGAATCCCCGGATTCCGTCCGGGCAAGGCGCCGCGGGCGCTGGTGGGAAAGCGTTACCGGGACGAGATTCGCAGCGAGTTGATTCAGACACTGGTGCCTCGGTTCTTCGAGGATCGGCTGCGCGACGAGAAGCTGCAGCTCGCAGGCGAACCCCGCTTCGAGGACCTGAAGTTCGAGGAAGGGCAGCCGATTAGGGCCAAGGCGACCTTTGAGGTGTTCCCTGATTTCGAGTTGAAGGATTACAAGGGCCTCGAGGTGGACCTGGAGCCGGCGACCGTCTCGGACGCCGACGTGGACCAGGCGATCACCCGCTTGCGTGAGCGCAACGCCACCTTTGAAGTGGTCGAGGACCGGCCCGCGGCCGAGGGCGATTACGTGATGGTGAACTATCGCGGGCAGAACGTGCAGGACGCGGAAGCCGAGCCCATCGAGGCCAAGGAAGGCCTGATCCAGCTCGGCGGCGAGCGCACGGTGCCCGGGTTCAGCGAGAACCTCACGGGCGCGCGCGCTGGCGACGTCCGCGAATTCGACGTGCAATACAAAGACGATTTCCCGAGGAAAACCCTGGCCGGACAAACGGTGCGGTATCGAGTGGAGGTCCAGGGGGTCAAAAAGAAAGTGGTCCCTTCCGCGGATGACGAGTTCGCCAAGAGTGTGAGCGATTTCCCCACTCTCACCGAGCTTCAAGCCAAGGTGCGCGCGGACCTGGAGGCTCAGAAGCAGAAGAGCGTGGAAAACGCGGCCAAGCAGGCGCTCATGACGAAGCTGGCCGCAAGCTACAACTTTCCGGTTCCGGACGCGCTGGTCGAGGATCGGCTGCGGCGCAGGCTGGAGCGCTTTGCGGAAACGCTCGCAGCGCAAGGCATCGATCCCGAAGCGGCGCAGATCGACTGGCGGGGACTGCGCGACGAGATGCGGGCGGACGCCGAGAAGGATGTGCGCGAGGCGCTGCTCCTCGAGGCGGTCGCCAAGGCGGAGGATATTACGGTAACACCCGAGGAGCTTGACGAAACCGTGCGCGAGGTCGCAGAAGGTCTTCGCGAAACGCCGGCGGCTCTCAAGACGCGCTTGACACGCGATGGAGAGCTGGCTAAACTGGAGTCTAGTCGAAGAAGCCTGAAGGCGCTGGACTTTATCTACCGGAACGCCAAAATCAATCAGCCAACCACAACAACGGTGTCGGGACCGGGCGAAGGCGGGGACCCCGCGAAGGCCTGAATATGCTCGTGCCCCGGGATAATGCCTTTCGGGGCCCCTCGGGGTCGCTCAGGGAAGATGGACGCCGATGAAAATGAAGACGGAGATGAGTGAAGCGCAAATGACGCTGGTGCCCATGGTGGTGGAACAGACCAACCGGGGCGAGCGGGCCTACGACATTTACTCACGCCTGCTGCGCGACAATATTATCTTTATCGGTACGCAGATCGATGACAACGTAGCTAATCTGGTGACGGCCCAGCTTCTGTATCTCGCCGCCGAAGACCCGGAAAAGGACGTCCAACTCTATATCAACTCGCCGGGCGGCAGCGTCTCGGCCGGCATGGCCATTTACGATACCATGCAGTTCATACGGCCCGACGTTTGCACCACGTGCATCGGCATGGCCGCCAGCATCGCGGCCGTGCTCCTATGCTCCGGCGCGCCGGGAAAGCGGTTTGCTCTGCCCAACGCCCGGGTGCTGATTCATCAGCCGTGGATCGGCGGCGTATCGGGTCAGGCCACGGACATCGATATTCACGCCCGCGAAATTCTGAGGCTGCGCGCCAGTATCAATGAGATCCTGGCCCAGCACACCAAGCAGTCGGTCGGGAAGATCGAGCATGACGTGGAGCGCGACTTCTGGATGAGCGCCCAGCAGGCGCTCGAGTATGGCATGGTCGATGAGATCGTCTATAAGCACAAATAGACGGTCCCTTCGCTGTAGCGCCCTGCATCTTAGTTGAACGCTTTAGGGGAGAGCCTGGAGTGAAGAAGACGGGTCCGGAAGAGTCGCTTCGCTGTTCGTTTTGCCACAAGAGCCAGGAGAGTGTTCGTCGGCTGATCTCTTCTCCCGACGAGCGTCCGCGGGCGTACATTTGCGACGAGTGCGTGGCGGTATGCAATAGCATCCTGGAGGAGGAAACGCCGGAACGGCCAGTCCCCCTCCAGAACACGGCGCTCCCGCGGCCGGCGGACGTGAAGGTCTTCCTCGAACAGTACGTTGTGGGCCAGGACAAGGCCAAGAAGAAGCTTGCGGTAGCCGTCTACAATCACTACAAGCGCATCCTGCTCAGCCGCCAGCGGGCGGATGTGGAACTGACCAAGTCCAATATCCTGCTGATCGGTCCCACGGGCACGGGCAAGACGCTGCTGGCGCAGACCCTGGCGCGAATGCTCGACGTGCCGTTTGCTATCGTGGACGCCACCACGCTCACCGAGGCCGGATACGTGGGCGAGGACGTGGAAAACATCATCCTCAAGGTGCTGCAAGCCGCGAATTATGACGTGCAGCGTGCGCAGCAGGGGATTATCTACATTGACGAAATCGATAAGATCTCCAAAAAGGATGAAAACCCTTCCATCACGCGCGACGTCTCAGGAGAAGGCGTGCAGCAGGCGTTGCTGAAGATTCTGGAAGGCACGGTCGCCAACGTGCCGCCGCAGGGCGGCCGCAAGCATCCGCACCAGGAATTCACTCCGGTGGACACCACGAACATCCTCTTTATTTGCGGAGGCGCGTTTGTGGGTCTGGAGCGGATCATCGAGCGGCGCATCGGAAGGCGGAGCGTGGGGTTTCACACGGACGATCCGGCGGCGCCCGGGCCCAGCCGGCGCAATTACGAACTGCTCGATCAAACGCAGCCCACCGATCTGATCAAGTACGGGCTGATTCCCGAATTCGTCGGCCGCCTGCCGGTGCTGAGCGTGTTGAACGACCTCGATGAGGAAGCGCTGGTAGAGATCCTGACGCGTCCCAAGAATGCACTGGTGCGGCAGTATCAGCGATTGTTTGAGTTTGAGAACGTGAGGCTGCGGTTCAGCGACGGCGCTCTTCGGGCCATCGCGCGCGAGGCGCTGGCGCGCAAAGTCGGCGCGCGGGGCTTGCGCATGATCCTGGAAGACCTCATGCTGGACTTGATGTACAACCTTCCGAGCCAGCGCAAGCTGCGAGATTTCGTGATCACCGAGGAAATGGTCCGCAATCGCGAGATCAGTTTCACCTCGGCGTTGCTCGAGAAGGCGGGATAGGAGGCAGGAGTCAGAAGCCAGGAGTCAGAAGCCAGGAGTCAGAATGATTGCTCCGATGCCCGCAGCGCATAGCTTGCTTGGCTCAAGACTTGCGGTGCTTGGAGTGGGAGTCCTTTGTGCAACGTTCGTTCGAGCGCTTCCGACTTCCGGCTCCTGGCTTCTTGCTTATGACTCCTGACTTCTCGGTAAGAGGTAAGAATGAGTTCACAGCTCTTTGCGGGACGAGAAAAAAGCGATACGCGCGCATTGCCCATGATGCCCTTGCGCGATGTGGTCATCTTTCCCTATATGATGTCGGCGTTCGTTGTAGGGCGGGACAGCTCCATCCGCGCGCTTGAAGACGCACTGGCTGCCGACAAGAAGATCTTCCTGGCGACGCAGCATGACGCCTCGGTAGACGAGCCCAAGCCTAACGAGATTTACCAGGTCGGTACGATTGCCAACATCGTGCAGAGCGTCAAGCTGCCGGACGGCAACATCAAGGTATTGGTGGAAGGCGCGGAACGCGGCAAGATTCTGAAGGTTGCCAACGACGAAGGCTACTTCCGCGTAAGCGTCCGCACTACCACTTATCGTCCGGTTTCCACGCCCAGCCTCGAACAGCTCCAGCAGCGCGTGACCTCGCTCTTTGAACAGTACGTGAAGCTCTCGCAGAGCCCGAATTACGAGACCATGATCGCAGCGGTGAAGTCTGACGACATCGGGAAGTTCACGGACACCGTCTCCGCCAATCTCAATATCTCCATCGAGGAGAAGCAGGAACTGCTCGAAATCTTCGATCCTGTGGACCGGCTGACCCGCGTCGCCGACATCCTCGATATCGAAATCGAGAAGCTGAACGTCGATCGGACGATTCAGGGACGCGTGAAGCGCCAGATGGAGCGTGCCCAGCGCGAATACTATCTGAACGAGAAGATCAAAGCCATTCAGAAGGAGTTGGGGCGCAACGAGAAAAACGAAATCGAAGAGCTGAAAAAACGGATCGAAACCTCGGGCATGACCAAGGACGCCCGCGAGAAGGCCGAGGCCGAACTCGGGCGCCTGGAGATGATGCCGCCGATGTCGGCCGAGACCACCGTCTCGCGCAATTACCTCGAGTGGCTGCTTTCCGTGCCCTGGAAGAAGAAGTCCAAGGAAGTGCGCGACATCCGCGCGGCCGAGAAAGTGCTCGAAGAAGACCACTACGGGCTGGAAAAGATCAAGGAGCGCATCCTCGAGTTCCTGGCGGTCCGCCAGCTTGTCAAGGTGCCCAAAGGCTCCATCCTGTGCTTCGTCGGTCCTCCCGGCGTCGGCAAAACGTCGCTCGGACGTTCGATTGCACGCGCCACGGGACGCAAGTTCGTGAGACTCTCGCTCGGCGGCGTGCGCGACGAGGCGGAAATCCGCGGCCACCGGCGGACGTATATCGGCGCGCTGCCCGGCCAGATCCTGCAGATGATGAAAAAGGCCGGGACCGTGAATCCGGTTTTCCTGCTCGATGAAGTCGACAAGATGAGCATGGACTTCCGCGGCGATCCCTCGGCGGCTTTGCTGGAAGTGCTCGATCCCGAGCAGAACAGCACGTTCATGGATCACTATCTGGACGTGGAATACGACCTCTCGAAGGTGTTCTTCATCACCACCGCCAATGTGATCCATACCATTCCGCAACCGTTGCAGGATCGCATGGAGATCCTGCGTCTTTCGGGCTACACCGAGCCCGAGAAGCTGGAGATCGCCAAGCGATTTCTGGTGCGCAAGCAGCGCGAGGCGTGCGGGCTGAAGCCTGAGAACCTGAACTTCACCGACGACGCTCTGCGCGGTGTGATTCGCAACTACACACGCGAGGCCGGCGTACGTAATCTCGAGCGCGAGATATCGAACATCAGCCGGAAGGTGGCCCGCAAAGTGGTGGCCGAGGGTACCAAGTTCCAGGTCGAGGTGAAGCCTGAGGACGTGAAGGAATACCTCGGCGTTGTCAAGTTCCGCGACACCCGCGCCGAAGAGAAGAACGAGGTGGGTCTGGCGGTGGGTCTCGCGTGGACTGAGGTCGGCGGCGAGATTCTGCACATCGAAGCCACCATCATGCAGGGCAAGGGCCGTCTGCTGCTGACGGGGAAGCTGGGAGAGGTGATGCAGGAGTCCGGCCAGGCCGCCATGAGCTATGTGCGGTCGCGGGCGGCGCGCCTGGGTCTGGACGCCGACTTCTACCGGCGCTATGACATCCACCTTCACATTCCCGAGGGCGCCATTCCCAAGGACGGTCCGTCGGCCGGCATCACGCTGGCTACCGCCATCGTGAGCGCGCTCACCCGGATCCCGGCGCGCCGCGATGTGGCCATGACCGGCGAGATCACCCTGCGAGGAAAGGTTCTGCCCATCGGCGGAATCAAGGAGAAGGTGCTGGCGGCCCACCGCCTGGGCGTCGCCACGGTGTTGCTGCCGCGCGACAACGAAAAGGATTTATCGGAGATTCCTGCGAATATTCAGCAGGAAATCTCACTTCGCTTTGTGGACACCATGGATGAGGTGCTGGATCTCGCCCTGGAGCGCAAAATCGAAGAGCAATCTGTGTTGTCCCCCGAGGTCCTGCCGTCTCCCGCCGAGACCAGGCCGGAGCTCGAAGGTCCGGGCGAGGCCGACCGGGGGCAATTGACCAATTAGCGTTGTAGGAGCTGGCGTCCCAGAGTCGATTTCGTGAAAAAAAAGGCACCCGCGCAGAAACGAATCGGCGTTTGCTTGCATCAAACGGCGGGAAGTAGTAAACTGTGTCCTGATCCGCATGGTTTCCCCGTCGGGTTTTGCCGTGTTGATGTCTGTCGTCGATCCACGTTGAGGCCTGTTGAGACCACCCTGAAATTTCTGGTTGTGTGTCCAGCCTGGGCTTCGCTGGTGTGAAATCCCACTGTGCCACCCAATATGATCAGTGAACCTGAAGAGAACGGCCAGGGCCAAGCCCAGAGCGGCCGCGCCGGACCGAGGAGGGGTGCGCCTCATCGCGACCGTCACCCCGCCAAGAAGAGAGAATCCGAAATGCCAGTCAAACATCCTGAAGAAGTCCAAGAGGAGAAGATCGCCGAGTTGAAGGAAGGCGAAGTCCTGGACATTGCCAAGCTCAAAGAAATGAATATTACAACCTTGGTTAACGTTGCCAAGGACCTTGCGGTACCGGGCGCAAGCGCCTTGCGCAAGCAGGAGCTGATCTTCAAGATCCTCCAGGCGCAGACGGAGAAGAGCGGCCTGATCTTTTCTGAAGGCGTGCTGGAATGTCTGCCCGACGGGTTCGGGTTCCTGCGTGCGCCAGATTACAACTATCTGCCCGGACCCGACGACATTTACGTGTCGCCGTCGCAGATTCGCAAGTTCGACCTGCGCACCGGCGACACGGTCTCCGGCCAGATTCGTCCGCCCAAAGAGGGCGAGCGCTACTTCGCGCTCATCAAGGTTGAGGCCATCAATTTCGAGCCTCCCGAGGAAGCGCGCGACAAGATCTTCTTCGACAACCTCACGCCGCTGTATCCGCAGGAACGCATCCGGCTGGAAACGGTCAAGGAAAACATATCGGCGCGCGTGCTCGATCTGCTGACGCCGATCGGCAAGGGCCAGCGCGGCCTGATCGTGGCCCCGCCGCGCACCGGCAAGACCATGCTGCTGCAAACCATCGCCAACTCGGTCAGCACGAATCATCCCGAAGTGACGCTGATCGTGCTCCTGATCGACGAGCGCCCGGAAGAAGTGACGGACATGCAGCGGACGGTGAAGGGCGAAGTGATCAGCTCCACGTTCGATGAGCCGGCGGCGCGCCACGTCCAGGTGGCGGAGATGGTGATTGAGAAAGCGAAGCGGCTGGTGGAACACAAGCGCGACGTGGTCATCTTGCTCGATTCCATCACTCGTCTCGCGCGCGCTTACAACACCGTGGTGCCGCCTTCCGGCAAGGTGCTCTCCGGCGGCGTGGATTCAAACGCCCTGCAGCGTCCCAAGCGCTTTTTCGGCGCCGCACGCAACATCGAAGAGGGCGGCAGCCTGACGATCATCGCCACAGCCCTGATCGATACCGGCAGCCGCATGGACGACGTGATCTTTGAAGAGTTCAAGGGCACGGGCAATATGGAAATCAACCTGGACCGGAAGCTCGTCGACAAGCGCGTTTTTCCCGCCATCGATATCAATCGGTCGGCCACCCGCAAGGAAGAACTGCTGGTGCCGAAGGATGAACTCAACCGCATCTGGGTTCTGCGCAAGGTGCTGAGTCCGCTGTCGCCTGTGGAGAGCATGGAACTCATCATCGACAAGCTCGCGAAATCGCGCAGCAACGGCGATTTCCTGGCGTCGATGAGCAACGGCGGACGCTGACTGAATGATGAATTCTGAATGGTGAATGATGAATAGCTTTGCTATCTGAAATCTTGAATTTCATTCCGCGTTCAGCGCTCCCGATTTCTCGATAAGCCCTCTTTCCTTCGCCAGATTCAAGATTCGCTCCACAACCTCGCCGGCGGTGAGGTGCGTTGAGTCAATGCGCACGGCATCCGCGGCCGGTAGAAGCGGTGACACCTTCCGCTCCGCGTCGAGTTGATCTCGCCGGCGGATCTCGTCAGCCGTCGCGGTCAGGCTGGCGCTGCGTCCATCGGCTTGTTCCTGATCCAACCGCCGGCGGGCGCGTTCTGCCGGATGAGCCTCGAGAAAGATCTTGAGCGGCGCGTCGGGAAAGACCACGGTTCCGATGTCACGCCCTTCCATTACCACGCCCGCGCCCTGCGCGGCCTCGCGCTGCAAGGCAACGAGCTTCTGCCGCACTTCGGGCACGCGTGACACCCAGGCCGCAGCCCGGGTCACCTCGGGCGTACGGATGAGACCAGCGACGTCGCGGTCATCGAGCATGACGTGCCATTCGCCGTCATCGGTGGCGAACGTGATGCGGCAGTGGTTCACCGAGTCGAGCACGGCGGCAGGATCGGCGGGCGAAACACGGCTCTCCACCACTTTGAGCGCTGCAGCACGGTAGGTCGCACCGCTGTCGATGTAGGTCAAGCCAAGCCGCTGGGCCAGAGCGCGCGCCACGGTGCTCTTGCCGGCGCCGGCCGGTCCGTCAATAGCAATAATCAAGGGTTTGGACATCGCCGCCCGGCCGAGATTGCCGCCCGAAAGAAATATATCAGGAAGTGGAGAGAATTTGGGTGTGATCGCCGGGGAGCAACTGTGAAGGTGGGAGCATCGCGGAGGTCGGCTTTCCGGCCCCGCAAGTATCCTGTGCGCAGGCTATGGACGCGCGGCCCTCGCCGGCGCACCCGCGGAAGCAGCGCCTGGATGATTTTGATTGAAGTTTGCCGACCGCTGCAGAAAGTATCCAGGATGCTTCTGAAGGTCGTTCGCAACTCCCGGATGACTCTTCATGTATTGCTGCAGTTCCGGGTGGCCCGAAATGTACTTCTGGCTCGTGAGCAGCTTCGGATCCTTGCTCACCTGCTGCGCGATGTCCGGATGGTTCTTCATGAAACTGTCGAAGCCGCGCATCTGCTCGCGATCCACAGCATAGCCGCTTTGGCGGAACCTCTGGTCGGCCGCCATCAGGCGCTGTGGATTATTCTGAGCCACTCGCGCGACGCCCGGGTGAGCGCTCATAAAGCTCTGCAGCTCGGGATGCTGCGACATATACGTCGAGTTGCTGAGCAGCGAAGGATTGGTGCGCACTTTGCTGGCGACGTCGGGGTGGGATTGAAGAAAGGAATCGAATGCGTCAAGCGGCCGGCCGATCTGACCGGGCGTTGATGACGACGCCGGCGCGGCTGCCGTCGAACCGCCGCTGCCGGACTGCGCGTAAGCGCCGGAGATCGACCCCCCCGCCGCAATTCCGAAGACCAGCAGTCCGGCTAATATCAAATGTTCTCCAAGATACCGTACTGTTGGGCGCATGTGTCCCTCCTGGAATCGCGTCCCCTCCGGAGTTATCAATGCTATCGATTTCTTGAACCCATCCGCAAGAGAGAAGTTGCGCCTCCTTGCTCGTGTCTTTCGGTATCGGCCGCGCACTTCTCAGATCCGGCGAAACGCCCTCTCCAGCTCGCGGATCGCATAGCGCAGCATCACCGGACGTCCGTGCGGGCAGGCCATCGGCGACTCGGCCCGCGCAAGCTCCGCGAGCAGCCACTCCATCTTGGTGTGATCGAGCGCCATGTGAATCTTGATGGCTGCCCGGCAGGCAAGCGACGCACTGATCCGCCCGCGCAGCACCTCCAGCGTGACGCCCGCGGTTTCCTGACCCAGTCCGTCCAGAATCTCAATCAGCAGACGCTCCACATCCTCGGCGGCGATCTCGGCGGGCGCCGTCTTGACGGCCACGGTGCGTTGGCCGAACGGTTCGACATCGAAACCGTTAGCCGCGAGTTCCTCGGCGATCTCCTCGAACACCGCTTGTTGTCCCGGCTTCAACTCAATGATGATCGGCAGGAGCAGCCGCTGGGCATCGACCGCGCGCTCGCGCACCTGACGCAGATGCTTCTCGAATAAGATCCGCTCGTGGGCCGCGTGCTGGTCAACAATCCACAAACCTGCCGCATTGGTGGCTACAATGTAGCTGTCTTCCACCTGTCCCAGCGGTCGTAGATCGACGGGAAACTCCGGACCGGGCATTGCGGATGGAGATTGCGTGCTTCGAGGCAACGCGGCGGGAGCGTCACGCGGCGTACACGAGGCTGGTGAGGACGCTGTGGCCGTGTCACCCGTGCGTGGCGCCGGCGAAAATGGCTCGGCCGTCGGCGTCCAAGGAGAAGGCGTCGACGGCGGCGGGGACGATCCTGCCAGTTGATCCCTTGGCTGGCCTGTTGGTGACGCGGCTTCGAGCGGCAAACGACCCGTAACGGGTGCCGGCGTAGGCGCGGTGAGCGCGAACCCTCCGGCGCCATGCCAGCGTGGCGCGGCGGGAAAGGCGGAGGCGCGGGCACCTTCAGGCCGGCGCTCGTGAGGTGATGGGAGTCCGCCCGAAGATGCCTCCGGTTGTGCTGGATCGCTTGCACCCATGCCCAAGCCGGGTGTTTCATCCGCGAGCCTTTCCATCGCCTCAAGAGCTTCGATCGCAGGCTCTGCGGCAGCGCGGCGCAGCGGGAAGGCGGCCACGGGACGCGCGGCCACCAGCGACTGACGGATCACGTCGCGGGTGAAATCGTGGATGAAGCTCGATCGCCGGAACCGCACTTCGGTCTTCGAGGGATGAACGTTCACGTCCACTTCCTGCGGTGGCAGTTCCAGGAAAACCAGGGCCACTGGGAACATGCGCGGCGGCAGGATGTTGCGATAAGCCTCGGTGATGGCGTGCAGGATCAGCCGGTCGCGTACCAGGCGGCGGTTCACGAAGAAGTAGACCTCGTTGCGGTTCAGCCGCTGCACTTCGGGCTTGGAGACGAACCCTGTGAGCCGCACAAATCCCGCGGGCTCTGGCGGCTCGTTCTCCTCGAGCTCACCGAAAGTTGCCAGGGCCGGCAGACGCCGCTCTGCGGGTGCAATTTCGATGAGCTGTTCGAGCGTCTGGCCTCCGAGCAACTGATAGACTCGCGTGCGCGCGTCGGGCGCGGGCGCGGCGTTGAGCAACTCGTGCGACATGGAGGCCAGGCGGAAGCTCTTTTCGGGATGAGCGAGCGCATAGTGCGTGACAAGGCTCGCGACGTGGCCTAGTTCCGTCGATTCCGATTTGAGAAACTTGCGCCGCGCGGGCGTGTTGAAGAAGAGATCCCGGGCTTCGATGCGCGTACCCTGCGGCCAGGCAATTTCCTTAACATCGCGGAGCTTTCCGCCCGCAATTTCCACGCGTGTCCCGGACGCTTCGGACTCGGCGCGCGTTTCGAGCACCACGCGCGAGACGGCGGCAATCGACGGCAGCGCTTCGCCGCGGAAGCCGAGCGTCGCGATTTCGAGCAGGTCCTCGGCCTTGCGAATTTTGCTCGTAGCGTGCCGCTCGAACGCCAGCAGGGCGTCGTCGCGGCCCATGCCGCAACCGTTGTCGGTCACGCGAATCAATCGCCTCCCGCCCGCCTCGACCTCGACGTCCAGGCGATTGGCTCTGGCGTCGAGCGAGTTTTCGAGCAACTCTTTGACGATCGACGCCGGACGTTCCACCACCTCGCCGGCGGCGATCTGGTTGGCGACGCGGTCGGGGAGAACGTGAATTATGGACATCGGATTTATCGGGTCATTGAGCCATCGGGCCCTCGAATCATCCTCTCATCGGGTGATTGATTCATTGAGCCATTCATTAAAGCCCCGAAGGGGCGAGCCATCACAGCCCTGGGCAACGCCCAGAGTTGAAGTAACCGTCGACCGACCTCAAGCCCTGAAAGGGCGTGACAAGCTCGCGGTCAGTCCCACACATACCGCTCATCGTACTCGACTTCGTAGCTGGCCCGGAACTTCCTGTACTCATCGTGAAAACTCAGGGCGGTGTGGTAGGTCTCCTGTTGCTCGATATACGCCGCGACCTCATCCACCTCCGCCGGGCTTACTGAAAACCCCCCATAGCCGCTTTGCCAATGAAATGATCCGAGCCCTCGCTGCTGCGTCTTGATCCACTTTGACGAACTCGTCTTGACGTCCTCCACGATCTTGGCTAAGGCGAGATTCTTCGAGAGACTAAAAAGAATGTGCTTTGAAGTTGAACCTCTCCCCACCCGGGTTGCCTACGTTCCAACTACCTCCCCCTTGCGGCAGGTCGTTCTCCTGGCCCTCGTGCCGCTCAGCCCATCCCACCCTCGCAAAGATGATCGGCTGTTCCATTCTCTTCCCCCGGTTCCGCTCTTCGCTATCGCTCGGCCTTGTGCTGGACCGCTCGCACGGCCTCCATGCTCTCAGCCGTCTTGAGCTCCAGTTCGAGCTCGTGAAGCTGGTCCGGATCCACTCTGCCGGGCGCATCGCACATCAGGTCCATGGCGCTGGCGGTCTTGGGAAACGCGATCACCTCGCGAATGTTCGTTTCGCCGCACATCAGCGCGATAATGCGGTCCCAGCCGAGCGCGATGCCGCCGTGCGGCGGAGCACCGCTCTCGAGCGCGTCCAAGAAGAAGCCGAAGCGCTCGCGAGCTTTCTCGGGCGTGATGCTGAGCGTCTGAAACACGCGCCGCTGGATATCGGGCCGGTGGATACGAATCGAGCCGCCGCCGATTTCTGACCCATTCAGCACCAGGTCATAGGCGCGCGCCTTGCATGCCGAAGGATCGGACTCGATCTTGTCCATGTCCTCCTCGCGCGGCGAGGTGAACGGATGATGCATGGCAGCGTAACGCTTTTCTTTGTCGTCGTATTCGAACATCGGAAAGTCGACAACCCAGCAGAAGGCCCATGTTCCCGGCTTGATCAGTTCGAGCTTGCGCGCGAGGTCCAGGCGCACGTCACCCGAGGCGGAGTCGAGGTGACGCAGCTTCTCAATGCTGAGACCGCTCGTGTGGCCGCCTGGCGACGCTTCCGATTTCAGGCCGAGTAGCAAGACCAGATCGCCTTCCGCAGCCTGGACGGCGTCAGCAAGCGAGCCCACCGCCTCATCCCCCACAACCTTGGCGAGTGGCGACTGCGCTCCACCCGCGATCTTAATCGTGCCGAACCAGTCCGCGCCCGCATTCTTCGAGGCCTCGTGCAGCTTATCGAGCTGGCTGCGCGAGAAACTGCCGCCGCCGGGCACGCGCAGAGCTTTGACAGGCTCCGCTACATGGACTTTGCCCCGCGCGCTCTCGGGTAAGGGAACCCGCTTCCATTCGAGGCCGAAGCGGAGGTCTGGTTTGTCCGATCCGTACTTCTCCATGGCCTCGTCGTAAGGCAGGATGGGGAAGGGTACCGGCACTTTGACATCGACAAGCGCGAACAGCTTCGCCATGAGGCTTTCGATGATACCGAAGAGCACCTCGCGTCTCGGAAATGCCATTTCGACATCGATCTGTGTGAACTCCGGCTGGCGGTCGGCGCGCAAATCCTCGTCGCGGAAGCAGCGCACGATCTGAAAATAGCGATCGAAGCCAGAGATCATCAGAATCTGTTTGAAGAGCTGCGGTGACTGCGGCAACGCGTAGAAATGCCCGGGATGCACGCGGCTGGGCACCAGGTAATCGCGCGCGCCTTCGGGCGTGCTGCGCGTCAGGAACGGCGTCTCGATATCGACAAAGCCGTGCTCCATCATGTGCTCGCGGACCACCAATCCCGCCTGATGGCGCAGCCGCAGATGATGCTGCATGCGGGCACGCCGCAGGTCGATGTAGCGGTAGCGCAGCCGGGGCTCTTCGTTGGTGCGGCCCTCGTCATCGAGGGGAAACGGCGGCGTGCGAGCCTCATTCAGCACCAGGAGTTCCCTGACAACCACTTCCACTTCGCCGCTCGCGAGATCCTTATTGACGGTCTCGGGAGTTCGCAGCGCGACCTCGCCCTCGATGCCGAGCACGTACTCGCTTCGCACTTGCTCCGCCTTGGCATGGGCCGCGGCGCTCAGCTCGGGCCGGCACACCACCTGGGTCACCCCGGTGTGGTCGCGCAAGTCGATGAAGATCAGGTTGCCGAGGTCGCGCCGGCGCGCCACCCACCCCGCCAGAAACACTTTTTGTCCGGCATGCTCGGGTCGCAGCTCACCGCAACGATGAGTCCGCTGCCGGTCTCCGAGAAGATCGAGTTCCACTGAATCACCGCCTCTTAGGGCCTGCCTTCGGCCGTCCTATCTCAATGAAAGCAGACTGTTTGCAATAACGCTCCACTAATTCGCTTCATTTCACAACGCCGATAACATTTGTCATAATCCTTGTGCGTTTCGTGGGTCATTCTGTACATCTTACCGATTCCAAGATACACGCCGGCTCGTTTGTTCGGAGGGAGGTGTCCGCGCTCAGGTCCTCGGCGAAACGTCCAATCAGCTCGCCACCAACCCAGGCGTGCCAATATCGCGTCGGCGGGCCGTGCCCTTACCCTTTCGCGAGCGGACGTTTTGCCACACACCCTAACATTCGTTTTGTTCCTTTACTGATGTCATTTGATGGCCGCGAGTTTCCTTGCGAACCATGACCGCTGGGTGCCTGAGGGCCCCGCGTAAGCCACCGATGCAGGAACACTCAAGCGAACTTCCGTGCCCGTGCCCAGCTTAGTCCATACGTCCAGGCGCCCACCGGCAATCCCGGCACGCTCCCGCATGCCAGCAAGCCAAAATGTCCTGCGTTGGCGCCTCCTCCAGAACCTTTGGGTCGATGCCATTGCCGTCGTCCCAGACGAGCAGCCGAAGCTGCCGTTCCTCATAGCCGATTCCCACGTCGATCTGCCCCGCCTCCGCGTGCTTGAATGCATTCCGCAGCGCCTCGCCGGCGACGCGGTAGACCTCGTCTTTCAAAATTGGATGCAGCTCCCGCGGGGCACCTTGCACCTCGATACCAAAAGCGGCACGAATGTGGCCCGCTTGATTCGCGGCGAGTTCCTGCCCTAACGCGCCGATGGTGATGACCAGGTTGGTGGTCACCACTGTGGATGATCGCAAGTCCTGGACCGCATCCCGGCCTTCGGTGATGGCTTCCGCCGCCTGATCGATAGTGCTATCGAGTTTTTCCTTGGCTTCTGCCGGACGCTGCGGGAACAGGTCCGAAACCGCCTGGAACCTGAACAACAGCCCGTGGAAACTCTGCAATAGAGTGTCGTGCAGTTCTCGCGCAATTCGCGTTCGCTCGCTCACGCGCGCTTCCAGACTGACGTTGAACTGCTGCGCCAGTCGACGAAGGCGGGGCCGATGTGCTCCCCAAAGGAGCGTTGCGGTAATAATTCCTGAACATACCGGTTGCCTCGTCCAATTCCGCCAGGCCGGGTAGGTGCCAGCCCAGACGTTCCCGGAGTGATCGACCAGTACTGACGGTACGGCATTGTCGCTTAAAGAGCTGGGATCGTTGGATTGATGTTCATAGCGAGCAAAAGTTCCGGTGGCGGGGCGAACTGCTGTAGCCCGTTGTTGCCCCCGAGCCAAAATCTGCCTTTCTGGTCCTCTGCGATGTCGTAATATTCTTTCGTGCTACTCTGCATATCCCGCCGGTATGTAACCAACCGTCCGGTCGCGGGGTCGAAGCGCATCAGGCCGTTTCTGGTCGCGAGCCACATCGCCCCCGTACGACTGGTGAATATTCGCACAATCTCATTATGACAGGCAGCGGTCGAAGATGGATTTAGAGGGAAGTCTTTGAAGCGACCACTCCGGACGTCAACAATATCGTTGTCGGAGGCCTCATATTTGACCGAACGCCCACCCGCCCCTTTTTCATCGCCAGGAGCTAAATTAGTGGCACGTTCCGGCCGAGAGCACAGCCACGACGATGATCGGCAACCTATTCGTCCCGCTCTCTCCGAGCGGATCGCCACCGACGCCAGACGCCGCCCTCTACCGTGTCTATCAGCACCAGGCGGAGCGCATTCGAACCGAGGGCGGCCAGATTCAGCGCGTGATCCTCGACGTCGAACTCAAGAAGGCGACCAACCGGGAGCTCTCCAAGCTGAATTCATTGCCCGAATCGACCCGTGACCAGCGCGAGCAGGAAATCGCCGATCAGCGTGGCCTCACGGTTGTTAACGGAAGGATTCCAATCCCGGATATCCAAGTTGAATACGAAGCGCCCGAGCGCGAGCTGGCCGGAGTGAATCTTGAGCTCGCCACTGCCCATTATCACCGCGACGGGTTGGCGGCCAAGGCGAGCGCTGGCTTTGGCCATGAACCCCTCTGGCAAAAGATAATTGCTGGAAAAGGAGCTCCTTGCCCTGAAACCCGTTGGCAACCCTGTGCGGCGCTGGCACCAATCGCGATCTCCGGCCACAGTTTCGAGGAAAATTTACAACCACAGCACAAAAGATTGACATCCTGCCGACACCCTCTCTGAGAGCTTAAGTCATCCTCGACTTCGTGGTGCCAACGGCCTCCGATTGATCGTTCATCGAGCGAATCGAGAGGCACATGGCACTCACCCTATATCAGGCAATGATGCATCGCTCGGTCACGCGACCAGGTCGAGTTTAGGGCGACCCGCCAGCGCAGTCGGCCGCGCACAATCCGTTTTGGAGGAAGGTTCATGAAATCCAAGCTGAAAGTGTTCTGCTTTTCGTTCGTTGTATTCGTATTCTCCAGCTCCCTGGGGCTGCTATTTTGGGAGGCGCGCGCGGATGCGGTTCCCAGTTTCGCGCGGCAGACCGGACTGGCCTGCAACGCCTGCCACACCACGATCCCCGAACTGACCCCTTTGGGACGGCAATTCAAGTTGGATGGCTACACCCTCACAGGGTCGAAAACGATCACCTCGAAGCCCGGGCACGAGAAAGCGGCGCTCAGCCTGCTCAGCGAATTGCCCTTGTCGGCCCAATTCACCATAGCCGACACCGACACCCAGAAGCCTCAGCCCGGCACGCAAAATGGCAGCTTTGAACTTCCGCAGAGCGCCAGCCTGTTTCTCGCGGGCGCCATCGGAGACCACGTCGGTGGATTCATCCAGGTCACGTACGACGGGGAGGCGGACCATTTTAGCTGGGACAACACTGACATCCGCTTCGCCAGGGACAGGAAGCTGCTCGGGAAAGACTTTGTCTACGGCGTCGACTTCAACAACAATCCCACGGTGGAAGACTTGTGGAACGATACTCCGGCTTGGGGCTACCCGTGGGTTGCGCCCGACGCGGTTCCGTCGCCGATCGCAACGCCCATCCTCAATGGCGGCCTGGCGCAGGACGCTGCGGGAGTCGGCGCCTACACCATGTTCGATCAGCACCTCTACGCCGCCGGGTTCATCTATCGATCGGAACACCTGGGCGGCGCACAGCCCAATTCGGGCATCGGCTTTGGAACCAACATCCAGGGAGTTGCTCCCTACTGGCGCTTGGCTTGGCAGCAGGCGCACGGCAACGATTATCTGGAGGTTGGGACTTACGGAATGCACCTGGCTTCCACGCCCAGCGGAGTGATGGGTCCGCGAGACTACTTCACCGACCTCGGCGCTGACTTCCAGTGGGAGCATACGATCTTCTGGAAGAGCCGCAACGATCTGCTGACTGTGCACGGCAACTATATTCACGAAAGTTCCGACATGCTGGGGACGTTGGCCGCCAGCGGCGCCGCATTTGGCCCGCACAATCTTAACTTCGAGCATCTGGACGCCGTCTATCACCTTGGCAATCGCTTCTCGTTTGACGCCGGCCCATTCTGGACTACCGGCACACCGGACGCGACGCTCTTCGACGCAGCTCCGGTGGTCGGCAGCGCGAGCGGAAATCCCAAGTCGGACGGATATCTTCTGAATGTTTCCTACTGGCCGCTGCAGAACATTCAATTGGGAGTCCAGTATACGGGTTATCTGACATTCAACGGACTGGCCGTCAACTACGACGGCTCGGGCCGGAACGCCTCGGGAAACAATTCGGCCTATCTGGTTGCTTGGTTCGTGTTTTGACGGGTGCGAGGTTCGGCAGGAGGCGGCGCCTGGACAGCCGCCTTCGGCGCGCAAGAGAGGCAGGTCACGGTCGAGCCCGACCAAACCGTCACGGCTGATTTCACCTTTGAGCCGCGCTGATCGAACGTCCATAGGTTGAACGCCCTTGCAAACGAGGGGCTTACGAAATCCAAGTCAGGTTCGTTTAGCTTCGTTTTAGCTTCGTTTTTTGGGATGTTTTGTTGATTCTACAATGGTTACGTTAGCTTCGTTCTGCGAAATTGTGCAATTCTAAGGGGGAGGGTGGGGGCTCCTCCAGTCGCGATTCCCGCGATTTTGCCCGGTGGTGCCCAGCCGTGCCCAAGCTTCCCGCGTAGCCCCCAAAAATGAAGTTGTCGAGGGAATCCCGACCGATAATTTCGATTGCCACTTCATGCTCCCTTCATCCGGCGGTGTCGAGGATGAACCTCCTGTGAACTGTCGACTGTCAACTTTCGACTTCGACGCTAGCACTTCTGAATCGGACAGTGGGTAAAATTGAGGGAATTGAGAAACTTCATTTTGTGAATGATTTCAACAACGTACGCATTCGGAGGGGTCGGATTCTGTTCTAGTCAACGAGCCTTCAGCCTTCGGCTTTCAGCTTTCAGCTCTCAGCAGTCGGCAGTCAGCGATTGGGCCTCTTGGCTGATGGCTGACGGCTGAAAGCTGACAGCTTCCTCACAATCGGCAATCGAAAATCGGCAATCATTCATAGCGCAAGATGACCATCGGATCCACCCGGGTGGCACGGCGCGCGGGAACGTAGCTTGCCAGGGCGGCCACGCCTCCGAGCACGACGCACACCACGACAAAGCTTGCCGGATCGGCCGGTTTCACCCCATAGAGCAGGCCGGTGATCAGCCGCGTAAGCGGAAACGCGCATGCGAGACCGACGGCGAGGCCGGCGAGCGCCAACCTGAGGCCTCTTCCGACCACCATCCTCAGCACGTCCCACCGGCGCGCGCCCAGCGACATACGAATGCCGATTTCGTGGGACCGCTGAGCGACCGAGAGCGAGATGACGCCGTAGAGTCCGAGCGCCGCGAGAAACGTCGCAAATCCGGCGAAGAGAACGCCCAGTGTCACCACGAATCGGCGCGAAGCTACTGCCTCGTTCACAAGTTCCTGCATGGTCTGCTCGCGCGCAATGGAAATCAGTGGATCGAGATCGCGCAGGGTGGTTCGGATCGCCGCCGCCGTGCTTTGGGGATCGCTGGTAGCCGTTCGAATCACGAGAGAGATCTGGCGGGGAGTCCACAGCCAGTATGGAAAATACACCATCAGGGGAGGCTTCTCGTCGGCTTCGGCGCGCGCGTCACCGACCACTCCCGTGACCGTGCAATGCAAGAGGCTGTTGGAGTTGGGATCCGGCCAGCGCAAGTGCATTCCGATCGGATCGCGCCCGGGCAATGCTTTCCGCGCGAAGCCTTCGGAGAGCACCACCTCGGCGTGATCTTTGTCGCCGTCGGAGGGCAATCGGCCCTCAACCAGCGGCAGGCCGATCGCCGGGAAATAGCCGGTGCTGAAGAAACGAACGTTGGCATTGGGCCGTTGCTGGTCCGGCATTCGCGCCTCGTCGAAATCGAAGCTGTCAGTCCAGATTTCTCCGGTGAGCGGCAAGGCATTCGTAAAGCCGGCGTTGCGGACGCCCGGCAGCGATTGGATCTTTCCGAGCAACGTCTCGTACAGTTGGCGGACTTCGGATTGAGTTCCGTAATTGTTGTTGGGGACGATGAGATCGACGGCGAGCACGTGCCGGGCCTCAAGCCAGCGATTCTCTTCGAGCACTCTGCTGAGACTTTTTGCGACCAGGAGCGCTCCGATCAACAACACCGCGCAGAGCGCCACTTCCGCTCCCGCCAGCAGGTCGCGCAGCCGCGCCGTGGAGCGGGCGCCGGTCGTGGTGGCCGCGGACGATTTCAGCGCCTCGCCTGCCTCGGTCCGGCTCAGCCGCAATCCCGGCAGGACAGAGAACAGGAGTCCGGCTGCAATCGAGACCGCAATGCTGAAGAGGAGGACCCACCCATCAATCTGAATCGACTCAAGGCGAGGAATTTTCGCGGGCGCGGTCTCGACGAGAATCCGAAGACCGTCGAATGCGAGCAGCAAACCGAGCAACCCTCCGGCCGCCACCAGGATCAGACCTTCAACGAGCATCTGCCGCAACAGTCTCCAGCGGCTCGCGCCCAGTGCCGCTCGAAGTGCAATTTCACGGTTCCGTCCGATGCTGCGCGCCACCAGCAGGCTGGCCAGGTTCACGCAAACGATCAGCATGACGAGGCCCGCCCCTGCCATGAGGATCCAGAGCGTGCGGCTCGCGTCGCCTACCACCGCCATCTTGAGCGGCACCAGGTTGCCGCTCAGGAAGGCGCCCTGAGCTTCAGGATCGTGCCGGGAGATGTCGGCCTCGACGGCGTTGAGATCGGCCAGGGCGTGCTGCTTCGTTACACCGGATTTCAGGCGGGTGATCACGGTGAAGTTCATCATATTCCCGACGGAGGGCTTCGATTCGTAAGGCTGAAGCGCGAGCGGCACAAAATAATCAATATGGTACGTCCAGCCGGCGATCGGCGTCGGATCAAGTTGATCGACCCTTGGGAAGTAAAAGCTCGGCGGAAGGACCCCGACCACTGTGAAATCGTAGCCATTGAACCGGATTGTTTTGCCGACGATCTTAGGATCGCCATTGAATCGAGCGCGCCAGAGCGCATCGGTGAGAATCACTTCGCGGTTGCGGCCGAATTGGTCCTCTTCTTCGGTGAATGTGCGTCCGAGCTGCGGCCGGACTCCCAAAATCGAAAACAGGTTGGCGGAGGCGCGCGTACCGTGAATCTGTAACGCGCTGTCGCCGAGATCGAGATTGTCACTCTCGGGCTGGAGCGCCGCGATCCCCTCGAACGAGTGGCACTCGCGCCGCCACGTCAGGAAATTCCCTCCGTTATCGACGTTTCCCGGGTAGACCTGTGCGCCCTGGTGGTAGTCTTCGCGCACCACGTAGAGCTGGTGCGGTTCCGGGTACGGCATGGAACTCAGCAGGATGCCCTTGATCATGGAAAAGATGGCCGTGTTGGCTCCGATGCCGAGCGCGAGCGTGAGTACCGCGATGATCGTGAAGCCGGGGCTGCGCCGCAACTGCCGCAAACCGAACCGCACATCCTTCAGCACGTCTTCAACGTAATTCACGCGCCGCGTGTCCCGGCACTCCTCCTTGCGCTGCTCAAGCCCGTCCATATCGCGGAGCGCCGCCAGGCGAGCGTCCTGCGGGCTCAGGCCTCGGGCGATGTATTGCCCGGTCTTCTGTTCGAGGTGATATTGCAGCTCTTCGTCAAGCTCCTGCTCGACGTGCCGGCGGCGTAAGAGCGAGCGCAGGCGCAGCGGAATAGTGTAAACCCAATGTTCGATCCGCATTGGTCACACCTCCTCAAGCTGAACCACGTGGCTGATGGCCGACGACAGACGGCTCCAGTCCGCAGCCTCTCTTTCGAGCTGCCGGT
>JASHPE010000302.1 GCA_030038235.1 Terriglobia bacterium | reverse complement strand
ATCCCAACATCTGCACCATTTACGAGGTGGAAGAACACGGTGGGCTGCCCTTCATCGTCATGGAACTGCTGGAGGGACAGACGCTGCGGGAGCGGATCGAGAGCCCGAAAATCGAAAAGCGAAATCCGAAACTCGGGCCAGCGGCGAGTTTCGAGTTTCGAGCTTCGAATTTCGCGACGCCCAACCCGGCGCCGCTTGCCATAAGTGAAATTCTGGATTTCGCTGTTCAAATCACGGATGCCTTGGAGACCGCGCACCAGAAGGGCATCATTCACCGCGACATCAAGCCGGCGAATATTTTTATCACGACGAACGGCCAGGCGAAGATTCTGGATTTTGGCCTGGCGAAACTGACGGGGCCTGGGGCTCGGGACCCGGGTCTCGGAGAACCCGCACCGATAACCGACCGGCTACCGTCAGCTGGTCCGGACACGCCGACAGTTTCCCTGACCCCTGATCCCGGGCCGCTGATCCCTGAACTCACCCGGCCCGACGCGATGATGGGCACCGCAGCTTACATGTCGCCGGAGCAGATCCGCGGCGAGAAGTTGGACGCGCGCACCGATCTTTTCTCGTTCGGCCTGGTGCTGTACGAAATGGCAACCGGCCGGCCGGCGTTCTCTGGGACTACCACAAGCGTGATCCTTGACGCGATTCTGAACCGCGCGCCGGCGCCGATCGGCAGCGTGAATCCAGATCTGCCGCCCAGGCTGGAAGAGATCGTCGGCAGAGCGCTCGAAAAGAACCGGGAACTGCGCTATCACAGCGCTGGCGATCTCGGTGTCGACTTGAAACGGCTGAAGCGCGAGACGGATTTGGGGCGGGCTGTAGCGCCGGTGTCCTCACCGGCGATCGGCGGGCGCGCCGCCGCTGCAAAAGGGCACCTACAACAGCCTGGCTTGAACGCAGCGAAGCGAGCGCTCCGACGTCGCTGGCTGCTGGCGCTCGCGGCTCTGCTTATCCTGATCGCGGCCTCAGGCTTGGTGTGGTTCCTGCTACATCGCGGCCCGTCCACGCAGCCCCCTGCCGAATTGACGCAAAAACGCCTGACGTTCAACTCGAGTGAGAATACGGTTGTAAGCGATGCCGTCTCTCCCGACGGCAAGTACCTCGCATACTCCGACCCGGCCGGAATTCACGTTAAGCTGCTTTCAACCGGAGAAGAGCGGGTCATTCCCAGACCGGCCGAAGTTCCTGTCAGCGCCTTCTGGTCTGTCGATTCGTGGTTTCCCGATGGCACACAATTGCTCGCTAACGCGGACGAACCGGGTGGACACAGGAGCATGTGGACGGCCTCGGTGCTGGGACAATCTCCGCGAGAGCTCCGCGAAGACGCATCGGGGTTCGGGGTTTCGCCAGATGGGGCCCGCATCGCTTTTGCGTCGGGGTCGTCGACGGGGCCGCTGGACTTGGTAAAAGCGATCGGTGGGGGCCCGGAGTCGACCCCTCGGCTTTCGGACGAAAGTCGCGAAATCTGGGTGATGGGCAGTCAGGGAGACAACCCGCAGGAGGTCCTCGAGCTACCGGAAAATGAGTGGGTGTCCTCGGTTCAGTGGTCGCCGGACGGCCAGCGCCTGGCCTACATCAGGACGCAGAGGGCTCCCGCCAGGTTCCAGATGTCGATCGAAAGCTGCGATTTGAAGGGGTTCAATCAGACAGCGGTCGTCTCGGAAGCGAACACGGGACTGTGGCCGCGAGATTTTTGCTGGCTTGCGGACGGCCGGGTGATCTATTCGCGGGAAGAATCTGCGCAACCCTCGGCTACGTACGCTGCCTCAAGCGATGAGAATCTGTGGCAAATCGGAATTGACCTTGTTACCGGCGCGCCGGCCGGCAAACCGAAACGTGTCACACAATGGCCCGGATCTTACCTCCGGGGATTGAGCGCGAGCGCGGATGGCAAGCGGCTGGTGCTTCGAAGGACGACAGATCAGGCGCAGGTCTACCTCGGCGAGCTCTCAGCGGGGGGAACACGCATGAACACCCCAAAGCGCCTCACGGATGGCGAAGCGTACGACATGCCCACCGCTTGGACGTCCGACAGCAGAGCTGTATTATTCGGATCAAACCGTAATGGCCCGTGGGCCATTTTCAAGCAGGAAATCGGCCACGACACAGCCGAGCCTGTGATTGCAGGCTCTGGAATCAGCTTTCCGCGCCCCAGCGCCGATGGCTCTTGGATGCTTTACGGGGATGTCACCTCAGTGGCCCGCCTAATGCGCCTTCCTATGAGTGGTGGGGTGCCTCAGCTTGTACTTGAGGCGCCGCGAGGTTGGGCAGACTTCCAGTGTGCCCGCGCCCCGGCAAGCCTCTGCTTGATCTGGGAGCCGAGCAAAGATCGAAAGCAGCTCACCTTCACTGCATTCGACCCCATCAAGGGCAGAGGGAAAGTGCTGCGGACGATAGACATTAATCCAGCAGGCGTGTACAACCTCGGGTTATCCCCAGATGGGGCTACCGTTGCGCTTTCAATAGGTGGCGGGCCGGAAATTCATATTCGCCTGCTCTCGCTCAGGGGTGGCTCCGATCGCGAGTTCTTCGTGAAAGGTTGGGCGAATCTGACAGGTCTGGACTGGGCCCTCGACGGAAAGGGACTCTACTGCGGCTCTGTGTCGCCTCAGAGCCGCACTCTTCTCTACGTCGACTTAGAGGGGAACGCCCTAGTCTTATGGCAGTACAAGGCCGCGGGCGGTCAAATTTGGGGCGTGCCTTCACCGGACGGCCGCTATCTTGCCATACTGGGTTACGTTACCAACAGCACTGTATGGATGGTGGAAGGTTTCTGAGCGAAGCTCTAGCAGGCTGCTGAAAAATGACGTTTAGCGTGCGAATTCTCTTTTCTGAAGGCGCGATGTTGGATTGTGAGTTTATTTTCGGGGCATTTCTTGCGCCGCTTTGGCCTCTTATTAAGCCTTTCAGCGGCGTCCGAAGACACTACTCCCCGGACCTACGCCGTCGGAATCGCAGCGGCCATCAGATTGCGCATCCGC
>JASHPE010000301.1 GCA_030038235.1 Terriglobia bacterium | reverse complement strand
AGGCGAGCTTTTATTTTCTGATGTGTTACCGGCCGTTTGGGATCCAGTTCCACGTGATCACCTCCATCTTCAACGTGTACTTCGCCAAATTGGACCGCGGAACGTTGAAACCCGTGCGTTGGGGCATTGGCGAAGCGCAGTTGGACCAAGTGGAATCTTTCGGCGTCAAGAAGTTTGAAGACTTCACCTGGAAGCACATGCTCGATTTCTATTCCTGCGCCGACTGCGGGCGCTGCACGGACAACTGCCCGGCCAATGCCGTTGGAAGGCCGCTCTCGCCGCGATTCATCACTATCAAGGCGCGCGATTATGCTTTCAAACACTTCCCGCTGTTCGGCAAAGCACAGAACGGCGCCGCGCTGATCGGTGGGATCTACTCCGAGGACGAAGTATGGTCCTGCACCACGTGCGGTGCGTGCGAAGAGGAATGCCCGCTGCTGGTCGAGTACATCGACAAAATCGTCGATCTGCGCCGCGGCATGGTGGATGACGGAAACGTGCCGCAGAGCCTGCAGAAGCCGCTCAAGGCGCTCGAAACGCGCGGGAATCCCTACGGCAAACCCGACAAGAAGCGCGCGGATTGGACCAAGGACGCCGATTTTCAGCAGTCCTGCAAAGTGAAGGTCCTGGGCGGAAATGGCAAGAGCGACGCTGCCAGCGCCGAGACGCTCTACTTTGTCGACAGCATCACGTCCTTCGACGACCGGATCCAGGCCATCGGACGCGCCAGTTCCCGGATTCTCGATCAAATCGGCGAAAACTTTGGAATCCTGGGCGCGGCGGAAAAAGACAGCGGACATGAAGTGCGTCGCTTCGGCGAAGAGACGCTGTTCATGGCTCTGCGCGATGCGAACGCGGAAGCCATCAAGGCATCCGGCGCCCGGCGCATCGTCACCGCCGATCCCCACGCTTACAACGCGCTCAAGCACGACTACAAGGATCTGCCGCCGGTCGAGCACATCAGCCAAGTGATCGCCCGCGACGTGAAGACCGGCAGAATCAAACTCAATCCCGTTGAGAACCAGAGGGACGTCTACACCTACCATGACCCTTGCTACCTCGGCCGCCACAATCAGGTGTACGACGATCCGCGCGAGGTGCTGGACGCGATTCCGGGTCTGAATCGCGTGGAGATGGGCCGCTGCCGCGATCGATCGTTCTGCTGCGGTGGCGGCGGGCTGATGCTGTTCTACGAGCCCAAGGAAGATCAGCGCATGGGCGTGAAGCGGGTCCAGATGGCGGCCGAAGCCGGCGCCAACGTGATCGTGACCGCCTGCCCGTTCTGCATGGTGAATATCGAGGACGCCATCAAGGTCGCGGGACTGGAAGGGAAGATGACCGCGATCGATTTGGCGGAACTCGTTGACCGGCAGATGGTGCGGGCCCAAACAAAAACCCTAACGGAGGACGCGAGCGCTGAACCCGCGGTCGTTTCATGAAGGTCAAAGTAAGGCGGTCGTGCCAGTGGGGTTGAAGGGTTCAGAGCGGGCAGGCTGCCCGTGCAGTGAAGAAAAAGGAGAGCGAGCGTGGAAATCCTGGTTTGCGTCAAAAGAGTTCCCGACACGACGGAAAATGAGCTTCAACTCACCGGAAACGACATTGACCGCGACGACTTGGTCTATTCAATCAATGAGCCGGACAACTATGCCGTGGAAGAGGCGCTGCAGATTGTCGCCAAGACGGGCGGCAGTGTCACGGTGGCGACGGTCGGCGGTGAGGACGACGAAGAGGTCCTCCGGCGCGAGATGGCCATGGGCGCGAAGCAGGGCGTGCTGTTGAGCGATGACGCCTTCAACGAATCCGATGGCCGCGGGATCGCGACGGTCCTCGCGAGTTACGTCGGGAAGAATCATTACGACCTGATCCTAACCGGAGTCCAAGCTGACGACGGCGCAGCCCAGGTCGGCGGGATGCTCGCGGCCATGCTCGATTATCCGTTCGCGTCGCTGGTGACTTCGATTGAAGCCCTTGATGGCAAGAAGCTGAGAATCAGCCGCGAAATCGAGGGCGGGAACAAAGAAATGAACGAGATCGATCTGCCTTGCGTGCTCTCGATCCAGACCGGCATCAACGAGCCGCGCTATGTGGGCATGAAGGGCATCCGCCAGGTGGCGTCGGTCGAGATTCCGGCGTTCGGTGCAGCCGATTTGGGGCTTGATACAAGCGCGGTCGGGGCGGCTGGCGCGAGAGTGAATCGGACGGACTACTTCGTGCCCGCGCTCGGAAAAGGCGCTGAGATCCTGCAGGGCAGCCGGGAAGAAAACATCGACAAAGTCATGGAGCTGATGAAAGCCAGAGGAGGACTGAACTAATGGCGCGCATCTTCGCTTACGTTACCCACAAGAACGGCGTGGCCGACGATTCCGCGCTGGAACTCGCGGCAGCGGTCCGAAAGATCGATCCCGCGGCGGCTCCTACAGCCATTGTCACGGGCTGTGGGATTGAACTGGACACCGTTTGTGAAGCGATTCGGCTTTCGTTCGCCGAGGTTTGGAAGATCGCCGGCGATAATCTCGCTTATCCCAATGCCGAACTGGTGCGCAAGGCACTGGTCCAAGTGCTGCCGATTGGCAGTATCGTGCTGCTTCCGCACGACCACTTCGGAATCGATCTCGGACCTGGTCTTTCCATCAAGCTGAACGCCGCGTTCGCGCCCGACGTGTTGGGCATCGACGGTGTCGAAGGAGGTTGTCTCAAGGTCGTCCGGCAGGAGTTCGGCGGACAGGTTAGCGCTCATGTGCGATGCGATCTCTCGTTGGGCGTGGTGATCAGCATTCGTCCGGGGGCATTCAAAGCTCTGGAAACCGTGCCTGCGAACGGAACCATGGTCAACAAGTCATCCGGTGTCGGCACACTCGAATCGGGACGGCGATACCTCGAGACGATCATCGCGGAATCCGGCGACGTGGATATCACGAAGCACCAGGTGCTGGTGTCGATTGGGCGCGGCATCCAGGACAAAGACAATGTCGGCATCGCGGAGGAACTGGCTGAAGCGCTGGGCGCTGCCGTAAGCTGCTCGCGGCCGGTTGTGGACGCCAAGTGGCTGCCCAAATCGCGGCAGGTGGGCTCGTCGGGGCAGACGGTAAAGCCCAAGGTCTACCTCGCCTGCGGGATCAGCGGCTCCTTCCAGCATCTAGCAGGGATCAAGGGCAGTCCACTGATCGTCGCGATTAACAAAAACCCCAAGGCACCCATCTTCCAAGTCGCGGACGTTGGGATTGTGGACGACATTCTGGAGTTCATCCCCGAAATGACTGAGAAGGTCCTTGAAGCGCGGGGCGCGAAGACTCGATGAAGGAGAGGCGGCAATGATTTCGAAGAAGACACTCAAGGCGAGCATCAAAGCGCTCAAAGATTTCGGCAAGAAACATCTGCCGGACGAGACCATCCAGGAACTCGACGCGCGCGACGAGTGTCCGCTCGACATCGTTCGGCACATGTGCAGCCCGGACAAGCTCGGCATTCAACTCCTTTTCATCCCCGAGGAGTTCGGCGGATTCGGCGGCGGTGCTTTCGACGTCTACGTCGTCTGCGAAGAGATGGCACGCGTCGATCTAGGCGTTGCCACCTCCGTCCTCGCGACGTTTCTGGGCAGCGACCCGATTACGGTCGGCGCCACGCCGGAGCAAAAGAAGATCTGGCTGACACGGATCGCGGAGGAAGGGCTGCTGTTCGCGTATGGCGCCACCGAACCTGAGGCTGGAAGTGATCTGGGCGCCCTGAAGACGACGGCGGATCCGGTGATCCAGGCTGGACGCGTCGTGGGCTACAAAATCAACGGAAGCAAGCAGTGGATTTCGAACGGCGGCATCGCCGGTGCTTACAGCGTCCTCGCGAATACGCCCGGAGGCCCAAGCTGGTTTATCGTCGAGCAGGGCGCGCCGGGGTTCAGCCACGACGAGCCGGAAGACAAGCACGGCATCCGGCTGAGCAACACGGCCGCTTTATCCTTCACTGAGGTCTATGTGGATGCGGACCGGCTGGTTGGCGGCGTGGAAGGGCAGGGATTGCTCCAGGCACAGGCGGTGTTCGGTTATACGCGCCTGATGGTGGCGGCGTTCGGACTCGGCGCCGGCTGGGCCGCGCTTGACCGCGCCATTCCTTATTCAACCAAACGCATCCAGGCCGGAGCGCCGCTCTCGGAGAAGCAGGGCTACACGCACAAGTTGATCGTGCCTAACGTGGCGCGATTGGAAGCAGCGCGCGCTTACATCGAGGAGACTGCGGAGCGAATCGACGCCGGCGAAGGCAGCCTGAACACCGAAGGCGCGATTGCCAAGTACATGGCGACCGAAGCCGGTAATCGCGCCGCCGACGCCAGCATCCAGGCGCTTGGAGGCTATGGCTACACGCACGAGTACATGGTCGAGAAGATCAAACGCGACGTGCGCATCACTACAATCTACGAAGGCACCTCCGAAATCATGGAGATGACCGTCAGCCGCGACCGCTGGCAGCTTCACCTGAAAACACGCGGGCAGCACTATCACGAGCAGGCGCGGAAATTCGAATCGCTTCACGCCGCACATCCCGAAGTGGGCGCCAACATCGCGGCTCTTGCGCTGCACGCGCTGGCGGAAGTGATGGAGAAGGCGCGCGTGGCGCGGCTTACCCGTTACCAACACGTCTTGCTGCGGCTCGGTGAGTTGATTGCCTACGCCGAATGCGCGGGCAGCCTCGCGCACCGGGCGGCGTTGATGGCCGACGGCAAATTGAACGAAAAAGCGAGCACACGTTTCGACGCCATCGCCTTGGCTGCGCTGGCGCGGATCTTCGCGCGCGAAGCGGCATTCAAGGTCGCCGAAGAAGGCCTCTGCTGGATCAGCGGAGCGGGCGGCGTGAGCGACGCCGAGATACCGGCTTTTGAAACAGCTTTGGGATTATCCTCAGTCCATCGTGCACAGGTGGGTCTGATTTCCGACATGGATTACCTCAGTGATGTCATCTATGGCCGAGCGGCGAAAACTGCGGTTGCTGCCGCCTAGCCCGTAGGGGCGACCCTCGTGATTGTCCAAGCAGGCACAAAGCCCGTCCCTACGGTCCGATCGGGCGACTGGAACGGTCGCCCCAACGAAAGTTCCACAGGAGCGCCATCATGGAAAACACTTCTCATCGAGCGATCGCCATTGTGGGAGTGGGCGCTGTCATGCCCGACGCCCCGAATGTACCGGCATTCTGGGACAACGTGAAGAGCGGCCGTTACAGCGTAACCGAGATTCCGCTCGACCGCTGGGACCCGGCGCTCTATTATGATCCCGACCACACCGCGCCCGACAAGACTTACTCCAAGATCGGCGGCTGGGTGCGCGAGCACACCTGGGACCCCGTGAAGTGGCACCTGGCGATTCCTCCGCGCGTGGTGAATGCCATGGACGAGGCGCACAAGTGGGCGATCGCCTGCACTCGCGAGGCGCTGGAGGACTTCGGATATCCCCAGCGCGCGTTGAACCCCGATCGCACAGCGGTGATCCTCGGAATGGCCATGGCGGGTGAGCGGCACTATCTCACCGCGCTGCGCATTTACTTTCCCGAATACGCTCGCGAGCTCGAGGAGAGCGCCAGCTTCGCCGCCCTGCCCGAGGCCATGCGGCGCGACATTACCCGCGAATTGCACCAGCGCATCAGCCAGACGCTGCCCGAGGTTACCGAAGACAGCATGCCCGGCGAATTGTCCAACGTCATGGCCGGACGCATTGCGAACATTTACAACTTTCACGGACCGAATTTCGTCACGGACGCCGCCTGCGCCTCAGCCATGGCAGCCATCAGCTCGGCCGTAGAGGGATTGGTCCAGAACGATTTTGACGTGGCCGTGACGGGCGGCATCGACCGCAACATGGGTGCCTCGTCTTTCATCAAGTTTTGCAAGATCGGCGCGCTCTCTGCGACCGGAACGCGTCCTTACGCCGAGGGAGCCGACGGCTTCGTGATGGGCGAAGGCGCTGCGGTGTTTCTGCTCAAGCGTCTGGCCGACGCCGAACGCGACGGGGACAAAATCCACGCGGTGCTGCGCGGCATGGGCGGGTCGAGCGACGGCAAAGGGAAAGGCATCACCGCGCCCAACCCGATCGGGCAAAAGTACTGCCTCGAACGAGCCTGGCAGAATGCCGGATTGTCACCCGCCACCGCGACCCTCATTGAAGGTCACGGCACGTCAACCAAGGTTGGCGACGTCGTTGAAGTTGAAAGCATGACGGAGGTGCTCAGCAGCTTCCACTTGCCGCTCGGCTCGGTAGCGCTCGGATCGGTGAAGTCGAACATCGGACATTTGAAAGGGGCGGCAGGCGCCGCCGGAGTGCTGAAAGCCACCTTGGCGCTTCGCGACAAGGTGCTTCCGCCCAGCCTGCATTTCGAGCACCCCAATCCGGACATCAACTTCTCTCGATCGCCGCTCTACGTCAACACCGAACTGAGGCCCTGGGCAGCGACCGCGGACGGCGTGCGCCGCGCCGGCGTCAGCGCCTTTGGTTTTGGCGGCACAAACTTCCATGCTGTGCTCGAGGAATACGTGCCTCACCGGTTGAACGGCAACGGCAAGCGGTCGGTCGCTGTAACGGAGACGCCGAAGGACGCCACAGACGGCGGCGGCTTGCACGCGAGGGAGTTTGCGCATGTTTCCAGCGCTGAATCATCCTTCAAGCGCCCGCTGCGCGGTGCACTCGTGATTGGCGCTGATTCCGAACGGGCACTCATCGGCCGCCTGCGTGCGGTCCAGAAGGCTGCCGAGGCGGGCCAGGCTCCACCCCCGGCCACCCCGGCTGAATCTGATCTGCGGGCGCAGGAACGGGTCGCGATCGACTACGCCGACAGCGCCGAGCTCGTGGAGAAATGCGCCAAGGCGCTCAAAGCCCTAGCTGCCAACCAGCCCGCCGTGTGGAAGGCCCTGCGGGCCCAAGGCATCTTCCGCGGCCAGGGGCCTGCTCCCAAAGTGGCTTTCCTTTATACCGGTCAGGGCTCGCAGTACGTCAACATGCTCAAGGAACTCCGCGCGACGGAGCCGATCGTGGCGGAGACTTTTGCCGAAGCGGACCGCGTGATGACGCCGCTGCTCGGCAAGCCACTCAGCGAGTTTATCTTCGTCGATCATGGTAACGGCGACGCGGTGGCCAAGGCCGAGGACGATCTGCGACAGACAGCGATCACGCAGCCCGCCGTGCTGGCCACGGATCTCGCTTTAACTCGGCTGTTGGCGGCTTACGGCGTCGAGCCCGATACGACGATGGGCCACAGTCTTGGGGAGTACGGCGCGCTGGTTGCCGCCGGCGGTCTGCCGTTCGAAGATGCCCTGGAAGCCGTCAGCGCCCGCGGCCGCGAAATGACGCGTGTCTCGATGGACGACAACGGACGGATGGCGGCAGTATTTGCGCCACTCGATGAGATCGAGCGAATCCTGAAGACGGTCGCGGGTTACGTGGTGATCGCCAACATCAACAGCAACAGCCAGGCCGTGATCGGCGGCGCCAGCACGCCGGTCGAAGCAGCTATCGAGGTCTTTCAGAAAGCGGGCTACAACGCGGTCCCGCTGCCGGTCAGTCACGCCTTCCACACGTCGATCGTGGCTCCGGCCAGCGAACCCTTGCGGCGTACCCTGGAGCGGTTGCACCTGGCGTCGCCGCGAATTCCAATCGTCGCAAACGTCAACGGCGAATTCTATCCCACCGGCCCCGGGGTTGTGCCACAGATGCTCGACATTCTCTCCCGCCAGGTCGCCTCGCCGGTGCAGTTCGTGAAAGGCCTGCACACCCTGTACGAAGCGGGCGCGCGGGTCTTCGTCGAGGTCGGGCCGAAGAAGGCGCTGCAGGGATTCGCAGACGACGTCCTCGGCGAGCGTGGGGACGTAACAGCGCTGTTCACGAATCATCCTAAATCCGGTGATGTTGCCGCTTTCAACCAGGCGCTCTGCGGTCTCTATGCGGCCGGACTCGGCCGCGGGACGCCGGCGGTTTCAGCCGAAGCTGTGGCCGCGAAGGCAACGGCGTTTTCCGGTCCAGTTTTTTCTCCGAAGCTTGCTGAGTCCCTGCCGCCGGCAGCGGATCCCACTCCCGCAAGCAGCGGCTCGACCGGGGCTCCCGTGCGACAGAATGGCGACCGCTATGCGGAACTCGGACACTTCTTCGCCAACGTGCTCGAACGTGGCTGGGAAATTTACGGTGGATCACGCGCGGCGTCCACGGCGCCGGTTGCGATCACGGGAGCGGCCCTGGGCCTGCCCGGCACAGAGCACGTGTTTGACGACGCCAATATCAGCCGCATTCTGCGGGGCGATCAGTTCATCGATGTGATTCCCACCCGGCTGCGGCGCGCGATGCTCGACAAGCACATCACGCGTCTGGTCAAGAGCGACAACGGGAACGCGACGTTTGAGTCCATCAGCAGCCTAGCGGACGTGATTAAGCTGGCCGCCCGCGGCGGCATCCTGGATCTCGAGAGCGAGTTCGGCGTCTCTGCCGAGCGTGTTGCTGCGCTCGACCCCGTCACGCGCCTGGCGATCGCGTCGGGCATTGACGCACTGCGCGACGCCGGCATTCCGTTGGTCATGCGCTACAAGACCACCAGCAAAGGCACCCAACTTCCAGAGCGTTGGGGATTGCCTGAGGCGCTTCGCGATGACACCGGCGTGATTTTCGCCTCCGCCTTCCCAGGTTATGGCTCGTTCGCACACGAGATTACTCGTCACCGCGACGATCTGGCGCGACGCGAGCAATTGAACCTGCTCGAGAGCCTGCGCCAACGGGCGGTGCAAGACAATGGTCATTCCGGCCTGGTACAGGAAATTGATCGGCGCATCAGTGAGTTGCGTTCCGAACTCGAACGCGACGGGTACACTTTCGACCGTCGCTTCCTGTTCCGGATTCTTTCGATGGGGCACTCGCAATTTGCCGAGTTCATTGGCGCTCGCGGGCCCAACACTCAAATCAACTCCGCGTGCGCGAGCACCTCGATGGCGCTGGCTCTGGCCGAGGATTGGATCGCTGCCGGCCGCTGCCGCCGCGTGATCGTGGTTTCCGCCGACGACGTCACGTCGGACGACATGATGGAGTGGATCGGCGCGGGCTTTCTCGCAAGCGGCGCGGCCGCTACAGACGAAGTGGTCGAAGAAGCCGCGATTCCGTTTGACCGCCGCCGCCACGGCATGATTGTCGGCATGGGCGCCGCCTCGCTTATTGTTGAGAGCGCGGAGGCAGTTCGCGAACGGGGAATCCGGCCGATCTGCGAGGTGTTAAGCGCGGTCGCCGCGAACAGCGCCTTCCACGGAACGCGGCTCGACGTGGAGCACATCAGCCAGATGATGGAGACTCTGATCAGCCGGGCCGAAGCCCGCTGCGGCATCCGGCGCGGCGAAATCGCTGCGAAGACCGTCTTCGTGTCTCACGAGACTTACACGCCCGCGCGCGGCGGAAGCGCCTCCGCTGAGATTCAGGCGCTGCGTCGCGCCTTCGGCCCTCAGGCGGACCAAATTGTCATCGCCAACACCAAAGGATTCACCGGCCACGCCATGGGAACCGGCATTGAAGAGGTCGTGGCTGTGAAGGCGCTGGAAACCGGATGCGTCCCGCCGGTGGCTAACTTCAAGGAAGTCGACCCCGAACTCGGGCCGCTGAATCTCTCCAAGGGTGGGATCTACCCCGTCGAGTACGCGCTGCGCCTCGGCGCCGGCTTCGGTTCACAAGTCAGCCTGGCTCTTTTGCGCCGGGTGCCCAGCAAGAACAACGTACGTCCCAGCCCGAACGCGCTGGGTTATGACTATCGCATTGAGGACGCGCAAGCCTGGAATGCCTGGCTGGCCCGAGTTGCGGGTCATCCTGTTGCAGAGCTCGAAGTCGTGCGGCGGACGCTGCGAGTGCCCGACAATGGCGTGCCGGCCAGAGCCGTGGCGGCTAAGGACCGCCAGCCAGTCGCGGTGCCAACCACGCCATCCGCCAAGGTTCAGACAGCGGCGCCCGTCCCGAGTTTCGACGGGGCGCCGGAGCCAGCTGTCGTCAAAGCGTCCGCACCTGTCCCACCGGCGGCAGTTCCCATTCCTCCAACCCCCGCGCCACAACTGCAGTCCAGCGCACCTGCTGACCCTGTAAGAGAGCGCATTCTCGCTCTTGTGTCGGAGAAGACAGGATATCCGCCTGACATGCTGGACTTGGATCTCGACCTCGAGGCTGACTTGGGCGTCGACACGGTCAAGCAGGCCGAGGTGTTCGCGTCCGTCCGCGAAACGTATGGCATCGCGCGTGACGACAGCGTCAAATTGCGCGACTTTCCGACCCTCGCTCACGTGATCCGATTCGTGCACGAGCGCCGGCCCGATCTCGCTCCAGCGCCGGTGTCCGCGGCGCCGGCCAGAATTGAGGAGAATGCCAGGGCACCCAAAGTCGCGCCGGCACCCGCACAGCCCCCAGTGACGTCACAGGCCGCGAGCGATCCCGTGACGGAACGAATCCTTGATCTGGCGGTGGAGAAGACGGGCTATCCGCGCGACATGCTGGACCTTGATCTCGATCTTGAAGCGGATCTCGGCGTCGATACCGTGAAGCAGGCCGAGATGTTCGCCGCCATCCGCGAGATTTATAACATCCCCCGCGACGAGAATCGTAAGTTGCGCGACTATCCCACGCTGAGCCACGTTATCCGCTTTGTCTATGAAAAGCGTCCTGACTTGGCCGCCACACCTGCATCGCCTGCTGCCGGTGGCCAGGCGTCCGTCGCGGCAAAAGTGGTCACCTCAAGTTCCGCACAGGATGACACCGGCGATCCCGTGAAGCAGCGAATCCTCGACCTCGCGGTCGAGAAGACGGGCTATCCGCGCGACATGCTGGACCTCGATCTCGATCTCGAAGCTGATCTCGGCGTCGATACGGTAAAGCAGGCTGAGATGTTCGCTGCTATCCGCGAGATTTACAACATCCCGCGCGACGAGAATCGCAAGCTACGCGACTATCCCACGCTCGCGCACGTTATTCGCTTCGTTTACGAGCAGCGGCCGGATTTGAAGATCGCTGCTTCTGTAGCGTCGCCGAGCGCCCAAGGGCCAACGCCCACAGTGGCAACTACCGTCACAATCGGGGCCGCAACAGACGATCCGATAGCGGCCAAGGTTCTGGAGATCGTAGCCGAGAAGACGGGCTACCCGTCGGAGATGCTGGACCTGGACCTCGACCTGGAGGCCGATCTGGGCATCGACACGGTCAAACAGGCGGAGATGTTTGCGTCGGTGCGCGCGGCATACAACATTCCACGCGATGAGACGCTGAAGCTGCGCGATTTTCCCACGCTGGCGCACGTGATCAAGTTTGCGCGCGACCGGCAGCCGGGATCGGCGCCGGTTCCTGCCGCGATTACGGAAGGGAACAAGCCCGCTATTGAGCAGGGATCAGGGTCTACAGCTTCAGGTCCCATCGGGCTCCCGGGCCGGCCAGAGCCCGGCAGCCTGGACGCCGCAAACAGTATCCCGCGACGCGTGCCCGTGCCGATCCTGCGTCCGCCCCTCGCTATCTGCAAAACCACTGTCGTTCGGCTCGGGCCCGGTAGCCGCGTGATCGTCATGCCGGACCGGGGCGGAGTCGCGGAGAGGTTGACCGAGAAATTGCAAGCAGCAGGGGTGGGAGTCCTGCTCATTGATGACGGGCCTAATGCGGACGTACTTGGCAACTGTCTGATGAACTGGCTGGCCGCTGGGCCGGTCCAAGGCGTCTACTGGCTGCCGGGTCTCGACTATGAATCCAGCGTCCGCGACATGGATCTGGCCGCTTGGCATGAAGCGTTGCGAGTGCGGATCAAATTGTTCTACACCGTGATGCGCGATCTCTATCATCAGATTGCAGCGCCGGGAACGTTCTTGGTTTCCGGGACCCGCCTTGGCGGGCAGCACGGCTACGACGAGGTAGGTGCACTTGCTCCGTTGGGCGGCGCGGTGACCGGGTTCACGAAGACCTACAAGCGCGAGCAAATGGACGTCCTCGCCAAAGCGGTCGATTTCGAGCCCGAATGCGTGCCGACGGAGATTGCCCGCATTCTAATAGAGGAGACCTTGCGTGATCCCGGCGCCGTCGAGATCGGGTACAAGGCAGGACTGCGTTGGACCATTGGGCTGGAAGAACAGCCTGCCGCCGACGGGCAGCCCGGTTTGACGCTCGACCGCAACACTGTTTTTGTGGTTACGGGCGCGGCGGGAAGCATTGTCTCCGCGATCACCGCGGACCTGGCGGCAGCGTCGGGCGGGACGTTCTATCTGCTTGACGTCGTGCCCGAGCCGGACCCGGGCAAATCCGATCTCAAGCGCTTCGTAAGTGACAAAGACGGCTTGAAGCGCGATCTCTTCGCGCGCATTCAAGCGCGAGGCGAGCGCGCCACGCCGGCGCTGGTCGAAAAGGAGTTGGCCGCCTTGGAGCGCGCCCAGGCAGCCCGCAGCGCCATTGATGCCGTGCGGGCGTCGGGCGGCGCCGCGCACTACTTCAGCGTCAATCTCACGGACACCGAAGCTGTGGCTGCAGTGATCGGCGAGGTGCGCAAGCGTAGCGGACGTATCGATGTGTTGCTGCACGCGGCTGGGGTCGAGCGCAGTCACTTCCTGCCGGACAAAGCCCCACACGAATTCGATCTCGTCTTCGACGTTAAGGGCGACGGCTGGTTCAACCTGCTGTACGCCATTGGAGACATGCCACTCGGGGCGACGGTAGCTTTCAGCTCCATTGCCGCACGTTTCGGCAACGGCGGCCAGGCGGACTACAGCGCGGCGAACGATTTGCTGTGCAAGATCACATCGAGCTTCCGCACCACGCGACCGGAGACGCGCGGCATTGCTATCGACTGGACCGCGTGGGGCGGTATCGGCATGGCCACTCGCGGGTCTATCCCGAAGATGATGGAGCTGGCGGGCATCGACATGTTGCCTCCGGAGGCCGGCATTCCGCTGATTCGCCGTGAACTGACGGCGGGCGGCGCCCGCGGCGAAATCGTGGTGGGACGGCGCCTCGGCGCGCTGCTCAACGAGTGGGACGCCGCCGGAGGATTGGATTCCGCCGTGACCCAGGCGCAGAGTCCGGAACAGGTGCTGCCGGAGGGCCCGATGATTGGCGCTGTGACCGGCATGAGCCTCGAGCACGGTCTCACCATCGAGACCACGTTGGACCCCTCCGCTCAGGCGTTCTTGTACGATCATCAAATCGACGGCACGCCTGTCCTGCCCGGCGTCATGGGCATCGAGGCGTTTGCCGAAGCCGCCCAGTGGTTGCTGCCCGGCTGGCACGTTGAGGCGGTGGAGAACGTGGACTTCCTCGCGCCGTTCAAGTTCTACCGCAATGAGCCGCGGACAGTCACTGTCGAGGCCGTGTTCCATCCGCAAGGCGACTCGATCGTGGCGGAGTGCCGCTTGCTAGGCCGGCGGTCGCTACCGAATCAGGCTGAGCCACAAGTCACGGTCCACTTCACTGGCCAAGTGCGACTGACAAGAAGTCCGGGCGAGCCGGGGACTGCGATCGCGCCCGGCGCACCGGTCGAACCGATTGTCGAGGTTCCGCACATTTATCGGGTGTACTTCCATGGACCGGCATACCAAGTCTTGGCGAGGGCGTGGCGGGACGGAGGTCAGATCGTCGGCCAGATGGCGACGAGCCTGCCCGCAAACCATGAGCCCAGCGACCTTCCCACGGTCATGGCGCCGCGTCTGATCGAGCTCTGCTTCCAGTCAGCCGGGATATGGGAGATGAGCACTCAAGGATCAATGGGATTGCCGCAGCACGTTGACCGTGTCAGCCTGTGGCGCTCGCCGGAGCAGTCGGAGGGACACCTGTATACCATCGTCACTCCAGACCTAAACCAGGCAAGCTTCGACGCGGAGGTCGTGGACGCGGCCGGCAACCGGTACGTGTCTCTGTCCGGCTATCGCACGGTAGCACTCCCCGGCAGCGCCAATGCCGAGCCGTTGAAGGCGCTGCAAGCCATCATGTCACCGCAGCCCGTCATGGCATGACCGGGGACTTGAGCCGTGACGCTCTCAGATTGGGGAGTTTATGCAAAAAGACTTTCAGCGCGTGGCGATCGTGAACCGTGGCGAAGCCGCCATGCGCTTCATTCACGCGGCGCATGAGTTCAATCTGGAAAACGGCGCCGCACTGCGCACCATCGCGCTTTTTACCGATCCTGACCGCCACTCTTTGTTCGTGCGCGAGGCGGACGAAGCAGTGCACCTCGGCCCCGCACAGATCATCGACCCTGACACTCAACAGGCGAAGAGCAGTTACGTCGACTATGGTCGGCTCGAGCGGGCTTTGGCCGCAGCTCGCGCCGAAGCGGTTTGGGTCGGTTGGGGATTTGTCGCGGAGCACGCCGAATTCGCCGATCTTTGCCGCGAGCTCGGCATTGTGTTCATTGGTCCGAACGCAGACGTGATGCGGCGCCTGGGAGACAAGATCTCCTCGAAGCGGCTGGCCGAGGAGGCGGGGGTCGACGTCGCGCCCTGGAGTGGCGGCCCGGTGGAGACGCTCATTGACGCTTGGCATCATGCCGACCGGCTGGGTTATCCGTCCCTCATCAAGGCCACAGCCGGCGGCGGCGGGCACGGAATCCAGGCCGTTCACGCGCCCAGCGAATTACCGGAAGCCTTTGAACGCGCGCGCGCTTTGGCGTTTAAGGCGTTCGGAAACCCTACCGTTTTTATGGAGCAACTCGTGCGTGGCGCTCGCCACGTCGAGGTGCAGATCATCGCCGACCAGTATGGCACCACCTGGGCCGCGGGCGTTCGCGACTGTACAATTCAGCGCCGCCACCAGAAGATTCTCGAGGAAGCACCGTCGCCGGCACTTTCTGCAGCAGAGGACCAGGCGTTGCGCGAGGCAGCAGTTCGCATCAGTCAGGCCGCGGGCTATCAGAACGCCGGCACCGTGGAATTCCTTTATGAGCCGGGCAGCCGCCGCTTTCTGTTCATGGAGGTGAACACACGGCTGCAGGTCGAGCACCCGGTGACGGAATGTACAACCGGAATCGATCTCGTCAAGCTGCAGATTCACATCGCTCGCGGTGGACGGCTGGAGGGAGAGGCCCCGCGCGCCACTGGTCATGCCATCGAAGTACGGCTGAACGCCGAGGATCCAGACAACGATTTTGCTCCGGCGCCTGGGACCATCGAGCGCTTCCGGATACTGACCGGGCCGGGGGTCCGCATTGATACCGGAGTGGCCGTGGGCGACACGGTCCCGAAAGAGTTTGATTCCATGCTGGCCAAGATCATTGCTCACGGCCAGACCCGGAAGGAGGCGCTTTCGCGGCTCCAGCGCGCCTTGCGCGAAAGCGTGGTGGTGATCAAAGGCGGAGCCAGCAACAAGGCATTTCTCCTGGACCTCCTGCAGCGGGAGGAAGTGCAGAGCGCGACCGTCGACATCGGATGGCTGGGACGTCTGGCGGCGAACGGCGAGCATCTTTCACAGCGCAAGGCCGAGGCGGCCCTGGTGCACGCAGCCATTGAAGTCTACGAGTCGCACCTGGCAGTTGAACGGACGCAGTTCTACGCGTCAGCGGTGCGCGGAAGGCCTAACCTCCGAAGCGAGTTGGGCCGGACCGTTGCGTTACGCTATCGCGGGAACCCATATGCGCTCCAGGTTTACCGCCTGAGCCCTCAGCAGTATCGCGTCGAAGCTGATGGGGTTCGCATTGACGCCCATCTTGACCGCCTCGGTCAGTTTGAGTACTGGCTCACCTTTTTCGGCCGGCACTACAACGTGGTCTCGGTGGTCCAGGGCCTGACCCACCGCATTGAAGTGGACGGGGTATCACATCAGGTAGATCGCGACGATGGGGGTGTCGTGCACGCGCCCGCGCCGGCGGTCGTGGTCTCTATTGCCGTGAAGCCGGGCGACGTGGTGTCGGCGGGTGATCGCCTGGCGGTGCTCGAAGCGATGAAACTGGAGATGAAAGTTATCGCTCCGTTTGGCGGCAGGGTCCGGCAGGTGATGACGATACCCAACGTTCAGGTCGACACTGGAGCCCCGCTCGTGCAGATCGAACCCGACGGCATGGTCAATGCGGCGGCAGGTGCAGCGCGGGTCGATTTCCAGGCCATATCCGCTCCGGAAGCAAAAGGTAAGGACGCCTGCACCCAATGCCAGGAGCACCTGCAGGAACTTCGGCAATTCATGCTCGGCTTCGACGTGGATCCGGCAAGCGCCACGAGATTACTTGCCGAATGGAACCGCTGCGACGCTCCGGAGGATTGTGAAGAAACCAGACCCATTGAAGATGAGATCCTCAACATTTTTGTGGACGTCTGCTCTTTGTTCAAGCGCGAACCCGAGTTCAGCGATCCGGCCGGCGGTGAGACGCCGAGCGTCGAAGCCCAGCTTTTCACGTATCTGCGCATGCTCGAGACCCGGGGCGAGGGGTTGCCTCCGGCCTTCGTCGAGGCGCTGAGGCGCACGCTGGCCCATTACGGCGTGCAGACACTGGATCGCTCTCCGGAACTCGAGGAGAGCCTGCTCTGGATCTATAAATCGCACCAGCGAGTGGAACAACAGGTGGCGCCCGTTCTGGCCGTCCTCGAACGGCGGCTGGCGCTCGTGGAGAGGTTGGCGCCGCTCGCCGGCGAGCCTCTCCGCACCTTGCTCGACCGGATGATTTCGGTGGCGCGTGGCGTGTTTCCAGCCGTCAGCGACTTGGCGCGGGAGGTGCGCTACCGCTATTTCGATCAGCCGATGTTTGAAGGCGCGCGGGCGCAAGTCTACATGCGAGCTGAAGAACATCTGGCGTACCTCGCCGCCAACCCGAACTCTGCGGACCGCCACGAGCGAGTGAGAGAGCTGGTGGAATGTCCGCAGCCGCTGGTGAGTCTGTTCTGCCGCCGGTTCAGCACCGCGGAGCCCGCTTTGCGACAGTTGATGCTGGAAGCGCTGACGCAACGGTACTACCGCATTCACACGCTGAACCTCCGCTCGGTGACTTTGGGCGAGCAGTGCTGCGTCACCGCCGACTACCAGGACGATGAAAGGCGCGTCCATCTGGTGACCACCCACGGCGATTACCACCAACTCTCCGACGCCGCGCGCGCGATTTGTTCTCTCGTCGAGGAGTCGCCACAGGATCACGAGATCGCGATTGACTTCTACTTGTGGCATTCCGGCTCACTCGGCGTCGGCGACGTCACTCAGCAGGAAGTCCACGATATGCTGAACAACGTCGCGTTTCCTCGCCCGATCCGGCGTATCGAGGTCGTGGTCGGCGGCCCCGGGCGGGGACACGGCATGGGCGGCATGCAGCATTTTACGTATCGCCTCGCGGGGATGAGCTATGAAGAAGACAAGTTCTTCCGCGGGGTCCATCCGATGATGGGCAAGCGTCTCAATCTGTGGCGACTCAACAACTTTAAGATCGAGAGATTGTCTTCGGTCGAGGACGTGTACCTGATCCACGGCGTCGCGCTGGACAATCCCAAAGACGAACGACTCTTCGCGGTCGCCGAGGTGCGCGATCTGACTCCCGTGCGCGACGATTCAGGCCGCATTGTGCAATTGCCGCACCTCGAACGAATGTTCGCCGAGGCGCTGGCGAGTATCCGGCTATTTCAGTCACGCCGGTCTGCTCACGAGCGCCTTTATTGGAACAGAGTGCTGCTCTACGTCTGGCCCCCTCTGAGCCTCAAACCCGATGAGTTGAATGACATTGTCCACAAACTGGCGCCGGCAGGTGAGGGCCTCGGGTTGGAGCAGGTCGTGGTGCGCGGCCGAATGCCCAATCCGGAAACAGGCGAGCTCCGGGACATGGTGCTGCGGATATCGAACCCGGCCGGCATGGGACTGCTCATGACTTTCCGCCCCGCGACCAAATTGCAGCCGCTTAAGCCGCTGACCGAGTACGACCAGAAAGTCGTTCGCATGCGTCAGCGCGGGTTTACGTACCCATACGAAATCGTCAGGATGTTGACACCGTCTTCCGAGGATACTCGGGCCGCATTTCCGCCCGGCGACTTCCGCGAGTACGACCTGGACGCCGAGAACCGGCTGGTTCCGGTCGAGCGCCCTTATGGCCAAAACAAGGCGAATGTCATCGTGGGCGTCATCCGCAACTTTACCCCCGAGTATCCGGAGGGTATGACGCGGGTCGCCGTGCTGGGCGACCCTGGAAGGGACTTGGGAGCGATTGCCGAACCCGAGTGTCGGCGCATCATTGCGGCATTGGATCTTGCCGAGCAAAGGAGCGTCCCCCTGGAGTGGTTCCCGATCTCGGCCGGCGCCAAGATCTCGATGGAGAGCGGCGTCGAGAACATGGACTGGATCGCCCGCGTTCTCCGGCGGCTGGTGGAGTTTACGCAAGGGGGCGGCGAAGTGAACCTGGTGGTGAATGGAATCAACGTGGGCGCGCAGCCGTACTGGAACGCCGAGTCTACCATGATCATGCACACGCGCGGCATTCTGATCATGACCCCGCAAGCGGCGATGGTTCTCACCGGCAAACGCGCCCTCGACTACTCGGGCAGCGTTTCGGCCGAAGACAATCAGGGGATCGGCGGCTACGACCGCATCATGGGCCTAAACGGGCAGGCGCAGTACTGGGCCCGCGATCTCGAAGACGCATGCCACATTTTGCTGCGTCACTACCAGCACACTTACGTGGCGCCCGGCGAGCGTTTCCCGCGGCGCGCCGTGACCACTGACGCCCTTGATCGCAATGTTCAGGACTATCCGCACGGCAAGGGCGACGGAAGCGGATTCGCGCGCGTGGGCGACATCTTTTCAGATGAAACCAATCCCGGCCGCAAGAAGTCTTTCGACATCCGCAAAGTGATGAAGGCGGTAGTCGACCAAGATCGTGTCCCGCTGGAGCGTTGGTCGGGAATGCGGGCCGCGGAAACCGCCGTGGTCTGGGACGCACACCTCGGTGGCTACCCCGTTTGTCTGATTGGCATCGAATCGCGGCCGGTGCCGCGCCTGGGATTTGTGCCGGCGGACGGCCCAGATCAATGGACCGCGGGAACGCTCTTCCCGTCGTCATCGAAGAAAGTGGCGCGGGCGATCAATGCTGCGAGCAACAACCGGCCCGTGGTCCTCCTGGCGAATCTGTCGGGATTTGACGGTTCACCGGAGTCATTGCGCAAGCTCCAACTCGAGTACGGAGCGGAAATCGGCAGGGCGGTGGTGAACTTCAAGGGTCCGCTGGTTTTCTGTGTCATCTCCCGTTATCACGGCGGCGCTTACGTGGTCTTCTCACGAGTGCTGAACGAGAACCTCCAGGTTCTGGCCCTGGAAGGAACTTACGCTTCGGTGATCGGCGGCGCTCCGGCCGCGGCCGTCGTCTTCGCGGGTGAAGTCGAAAAACGAACCCGCAAGGACCCGCGACTGGAAGCGCTGAGCCAGGCCATGGCCAAGGCCGACGGGCAGGAAAGAGCCCGGCTGCGCGCAGAATGGAACGAATTGTTCAACGTGGTGCAGTCGGAGAAATTGGGCGACGTCGCTGAAGAGTTTGACAGCGTGCATAATATTCATCGCGCATTGAATGTGGGGGCGCTCCATAAGATTATTCCGTCGGCGACCCTTCGCCCCTATCTCATTCAGGCTGTCGAACGCGGTGTGGAACGGGAAAAGGAATTGCTGCGCGAGAAACGGGAGAAGAAGCCGGTTCCCAAGGATCACAAGCTGACGGGTACGCTCTCGTTCAACGACATCCGAATCAAGCCGCCTCAATCCGTCCCGGTGCCAGCGCCGAGTCTCGTGGACGAACATGTTAAGGACCCCGCGCAAGTCACGTCGGCAAAGGCTAAACTGCCGGTCTGACCCACGACGCAGTCACTTTGATCTCGCGTAGCCTAACTCTTGAGCGCGACCCATGGAAGTTTATTGGCTCGAACAAACCGAAGCCGACGTGCCGGCGCAGTCCGCTGAGGCCTTGGACCCGGAGTGGCTCAGTGCGAGCGAATTGCTTCACGTTCATGGCCTGCGTTTTGCGAAGCGGCGCGCCGATTGGCTCCTGGGACGTTGGACAGCCAAGCGGGCTGTTGCTCAATGTCTGAACCTGTTGGCCGATCCCGCGTCGCTGGCCGGTCTGGAAGTGCTGGCAGCCAATGACGGTGCGCCGGAGGTCTTCCGCGCCGGGAAACCTGCGCCGGTCACGATTTCGTTGACCCATCGTGCGGGGCTCGCAGTCTGTGCTGTGGCCCCGGCTGGTATAGCTCTCGGTTGCGACCTCGAAGCGATCGAGCCTCGCAGCGACGCATTCGCGGCGGACTATTTCACGATCGACGAGCAAGCGCTGGTTGCGCAGGCGACGCCGGCAGACCGGCCGCGTCTTCTGACCCTTCTTTGGAGCGCGAAGGAGAGCGCGTTGAAGGCGCTGCGCTCCGGGCTTCGCCTCGACACGAGGTCGGTGATCGTCAGTGCCGGCAATGGGCCCGGCTTCTGGCATCCACTTCACGTGTGTCACGACAGCGGTCGCGTGTTCAGCGGGTGGTGGCATACAAGCGGCGGGATCGTGCGCACCCTCGTTGCCGATCCTCCCGCGCTCCCGCCGACATTCCTACGACGTCTGTAGCGCCCGGTCCCGACGTGCGCCTATTCGCATCGTTGAAACACATGCTGCGGCATACTACCCGGTTCGCGTTCACAAGCGGAACTGAACTCCGGCGCGATAACCTTCGGCAAGCCGCTCCAGTAGATGCTCAGGACGACGCTGCTCTTCGCTCGGGATTCCAAGTCGCGTGCCAATTCGCGTCGCAATTTGGCTGGCGATATTCAGGCGGATCTCCCCAGCAAGCTGGCTGCGCCGCAACAGAAAAGCCTCGATCAACTGGAACTCGTCCTCAGATAGGCTCGCTGCGTAGGCTGACATACCGCCGCAGGACCTGTCACCGGCAGCCGTTGCGGCGCTGGCCTGGCTCGACGGTTCGAGGGGTCGTTCCACTGGCAACTCGCGAATCACAACAGTTCCCGCCACGTGGTCGCCCAGACGCCTGCTCTGCGAGCTGAGCAGCGCGGACAGAATCCCAATCACATAAAATCCGGGGAAGCTGTCCACGATACGGATCAGATTGCGCGTGACGGATTCATACGTGCCAATGGGCCGGCCGTTGATCCTGACGACCCGCAGATGGGTGTAACGCTTACCGGGCGTCTGGCCGTGCCAGACGGCTTCGAAGAAAGCAAAATATCCGTACTCCAATAGGAAGACACCGACCACCAGGAGCACCGTGACCCAGAGGGATCGGGTACCGGCAGTCTGGCCGCCACTGACCAGCGCAGAAAGTCCTAACCACACGATCAGAATGACCGCAGCGATTCCAACCTGGATCACTGTATCGAGCGCGACCGCCAGAAACCGGCTGCCGATTCCCGCCAGAGGCAGATCGAGGGAAATCTGCTCCGGGGTTTCGATGGTAAGATGATCTCCCATTGCGATGATCTCTGCTCGCTGGCTCGAAAAACGCAAGCCTCACTGGCACCGGCTCGAAGCCATCGTCCGGCAATCGGGACGCCGCGGCGTGTCCGCGCTTTCCTATCGCGAGATCCAGGAGCTTGGGCTGCTATACCGCCAAGTCGCCTCAGACCTGTCATCGATGCGGCAGGATCCCGCCGACCGGCGCCTCGCAGCGTATCTGAACCAGCTTCTGGCCCGCGCCCACAACCTGATTTACATGGGTCGCCGTGCCGGAACCGGGGGAATCTGGCTCTTCTATCGCCGCACTTTTCCGCAAGTCTTCCGCGCCACGTTCAACTACACCCTGGCAGCCTTCGTTATGTTTCTGGCCGCAGCCATGGTCGGATTGCTGGGGGCGCTCGGCGACGCCTCCTTTCAACGATTCTTTCTCGGACCCGAAATGAGCGATACCATCGCGCGCCACCAGATGTGGACGGAATCGATCCTGACCATCAAGCCGCTCGCTTCGAGCGCCATCATGACGAACAACCTGGCGGTGTCGTTCGCCACCTTCGCGCTCGGAATCACGGCCGGGATGGGCACGGCGTACATGATGGCCGTGAATGGCTTGTTGATCGGCGTGATCACCGCCGCCTGCTGGCAAGCCGGCATGGGCTTGAGCCTGGCCGGCTTTGTGGCGCCGCACGGCGTGCTGGAACTCCCCTCGATCTTCATCGCTGCCGGCGCCGGACTGCTGGTCGCACGCGGGCTCCTGTTCCCAGGATCGCTGCCGCGGCGCGAAGCGCTGGCGGTGTACGGCGGGCTGGGCGTGCGGCTGGCGCTCGGTATCATCCCGCTGCTCGTGATCGCGGGCATCGTCGAAGGCTTCGTCTCTCCCTCGGACCTGCCACTGGCCGCCAAATTCGTCTTTGCGGCGGCTCTCTTTGGATCACTCACGCTCTACCTCGGCCGGACTGGACGATCGTCCCTGAAACCAGAAGAAAAGCAGATTCTTCGCTCCGCTCAGAATGACACCTGATCTTAAAGGTCAAATGTCATCCTGAGCCAGCCGACGTCATCCTGAGCCAGCCGACGTCATCCTGAGCCCACCGACATGTCATCCTGAGCGGAGCGAAGGATCTGCTTTTCTTCTCGCCCATGTGCGTCATAGCAGGCTGCGCTCTTTGATCTCCAGATACTGATTCACCAGCGCCGACGGCAGCCGCTCCGGCTCGAGTTCCAGCGCCAGCGCGCCTTGCTGGCGCAACCGGCCGAGCAGCGCCTCGCGACGCTGAAGCATCTCCTGCGCCGCCACGTAGCGATACGCCTGCTGGACGGAGCCCGGCCGCCGCTCCGCGAGGCCAGGCAGCTCCGGCTGGGTTATGGCGATGAACAGCACCAGGTGGCGCGCGAGCAGGCGCGCGGCGGACTCGATCACGTCCGGCGTGGCGGCGGTCTCCGCCAATTCTGTAAGCCACACTACCAGGCTACGGCGCCGTTGCGTGGCCAGCAGGTAGCTGGCGGCGCGGCCGTGGTCGGCTTCCACCAGTTCGCCGCGCACCTGGGCGAGACTCTCGACCAGCGCCCGCAGATGCGACGTTCCACGGCTGGCCGGCAGACGCGCCTGAATACCAGTAGCGTAGGCCGTCAGACCCACCGCGTCGCCGGAATACAGTGCCACGCGCGCGAGACCGAGCGCCGCGTTGATGGCGTGATCGAGCTTGTTGAGCACGAGTCCCGCTTGTGGATCTGTCGCCGGGCCGGGCCGCACCTTCGCCAGCAACAGCCGCCCCGCATCAAGGACGATGAAGACCGTCTGGCTGCGCTCCACCTGGTAGGTGCGCGTGATCGGTTTGCCGCGCCGCGCGGTCGCCGTCCAGCAGATGTCGCGCGGCTCGTCGCCTGGACGATAATCGCGCAGGCTCTCGAATTCGCGCCCGACGCCTGTCTTGCGCTTCAGCCTTTTCTCGAGTTCGATCTGTCGGCTGCGGATGAGGTACAGGGTGGACCCCTCCGACTTCCGGAGGCTGGGATACACGCGTACTCGCTGCTTCAGGTTCGCATAGGCCCATCGCTCCGCGAATCGCAGCGGGCTTTGATAGCGCAGGTACAGGCCGCCGATTTCGAAATCACCGCGAGCGCCGGGGCAGATGGAGTAGCTGAAGCTCGCCGGACGTCTCGCCGCCACCCCCATCCCGGTCGAGGCGGGCAGTTGTATCTCGCGTCCCGTCTCCGAAGGATTCAGACGCGCCGGCAGATCATCCTCCAGCGTGATCCACAGCGAACGCGGGTTCATGCTGCGCACGCGGAGCGCGACAGTGGAACCTTCACCCAGAGCCAACGGACGGCGCCACTCACGCGTGACCTCAATATCCTCCGGCTTGGGAAGCCGCTCGAAATCCGCGAGCCACACCAGCAATACCAACAGGTCCCACGCCGGCAGCGCGTAGACAAAGCGATGATCCCACCACGCCGGGCCGGTCCAGACCAGGCCCGCAAGCAGCGCCACGAAAAAACGGCTGCCAAAGGCGACACGCAGGCGTCCGGCGGGCGCGGCATTGGCATTGACCGTCTCCGGGGCCAGGCGCGAGATGACGCTTGATGCCGGCGGCTTCATTTCGGAACCTCGACGGCGGCCAGAATGTCCGCAACCACGCGGTCCGGCGAGATGCCCTCCAGGTCCGCCTCGGGACGCACGAGCAGCCGGTGGCGCAACACCGAGTAAGCGGCGGCCTTCACGTCGTCGGGGATCAGGTAATTGCGTCCGTTGAGCGCGGCGAAAGCCTTGGCGGCCATCATCAGGAAGACCGTTGCGCGGGGACTCGCGCCCAAGGTGAGCGACGGCCAGTCGCGCGTGCGGCGGACGATCGTGCTGATGTAGGTCAGGAGCGCCGGCTCCACGCGCACGGCGGCGGTCTCACGGCGGGCGGCTGTGAGGAGATCCGCCTCCACGGCGACGAGGCCGAGGCGATCCAGGTCGTGCGGATCGCGTCCGCTCTGATAGCGCTCCAGGATTTCTACTTCGTGATCCGCGTCGGGATAGCCGATGCGAATCTTCAGCAGAAACCGGTCGAGCTGCGCTTCGGGCAGCGGATATGTGCCTTCGAATTCCACGGGATTCTGCGTGGCGAATACCGTGAAGAATCCGGAGAGACCATGTCGGACGCCATCGATCGTCACCTGGCGCTCCTCCATCGATTCGAGCAGCGCGGCCTGCGTGCGCGGCGGCATGCGGTTCACTTCGTCCACGAGGAGGAAGTCGGTAAAGATCGGCCCGCGATGCAGGGAGAACGAGCCGGCGGCGAGGTTGAAGATGTTGGAGCCGAGAATGTCGGCAGGCATCAGGTCCGGTGTGCACTGCACGCGCTGGAAATCCAATCGGCAGATGCGCGCCAGAGCCTTGACGGCCAACGTCTTGGCGATTCCGGGCACGCCCTCGATGAGGGCGTGTCCACCGCAGAGCAGCACCGCCAGCAGTTGATCGATGAATGCTTTCTGGCCCACGATCGCCTTGGCCAGCTCGGCGCGCCCGTGTGCCGTCAGTCGTCTCGCGTCGCGAGGACCGGACTCCAGGGCTTCGGGCCCGGTGGCCATCGCCGCTGATTCAGCGGCCTGCGACTCGGGCGTAACGCTCATCGATAATGCGGCATCGCCATCCGGCATAATTGCTCCTCGGGGAAGCAGGCGCGTCCGGTCCACCAGTGTGAACCCGGATTCATCGTGCGCCGCCCGTCCCGCTGGCTGCTGATTCCTCGGCGTCTGACTCCTGCTGTCGGGGCATACGATATCGCAGGCCGACGCGGGGCGCAAGCGAGTTGCGTCTTACGCGCTGCGAAGGCGATGGACTGGCATGATTTCCACGCGCGGCCTTCCATGTACTCTATCAGCTTGCTTTTCAGAGAGCCGAACTTGACGAACGCAGGCGGTCGCGATATTGTAGAAGGCCCGAGAGTATTCCCGTCATTTCGAAGGGCTGTTTCAACCCCGGACAAATCAATCGGTGGAGGTCAGATATGGACGCGAAGGGTGTATTGGAGTTTGCGAAATCAAACAACGGCAAGATCGTGGATGTTCGGTTCACGGATCTGCCCGGTCTTTGGCATCACGTTTCCTTTCCCATTCACCAGCTTGACGAAGGATCGTTCGAGGACGGCTTCGGCATGGACGGTTCCAGCATCCGCGGCTGGGCCGCGATTCACGAGAGCGACATGCTGCTGGTGCCAGATCCGAGCTGGTGCATGATGGACCCCTTCACGGACGTGCCCACCCTGGTGCTGATCGGCGACATCATCGACCCGCTGACCAAGCAGCGCTATCTGCGCGATCCGCGCAACGTGGCCAAGAAGGCCGTGCAGTATCTAGCCTACACGGGTGTTGCCGATACCGCGTACTTCGGCGCCGAGGCGGAGTTCTTCATCTTTGACAACGTCCGGTTCGACCAGGCGCAGCAGCACGGCTACTACTACATCGACGCCGAGGAAGGCCGCTGGAACTCCGGGCGCGAGAAAGACAACCTGGGCTACCGGCCGCGTTACAAGGAAGGCTATTTCCCGGTGCCGCCGACCGACCACTACCAGGACCTGCGCTCGGAGATGGTGCTCACCATGGAGCGCGCCGGCCTCGAGATCGAGTGCCATCACCACGAGGTGGCCACGGGCGGCCAGTGCGAGATCGATCAGCGATTCAATCCGCTGGTTGTTTCCGCCGACTGGATGATGATCTACAAATACGTCATCCGCAACGTGGCGCGGCAGTACGGAAAGACCGTCACCTTTATGCCCAAGCCCATTTACGGCGACAACGGCAACGGGATGCACACTCACCAGAGCCTCTGGAAAGACGGCAAGCCGCTCTTCGCCGGCGACCAGTACGCGGGCCTCAGCCACCTGGCGCTATGGTACATCGGCGGGCTGCTGAAGCACGCGGCGGCGCTCGCGGCCATCATCGCGCCCACCACCAATTCCTACAAACGCCTGGTGCCCGGCTTCGAAGCTCCCGTCAATCTAGCCTACTCACGTAGGAATCGGAGCGCCGCGGTCCGCATCCCGATGTACTCGTCGAGCCCCAAGGCGAAGCGCCTGGAGTTCCGCCCGCCCGATCCGTCCTGCAATCCGTACCTGGCCTTCGGCGCCATGCTGATGGCGGGTCTCGACGGCATCGAGAACAAGTTCGAGCCCGGCGAGCCGCTCGATAAGGACATCTACGATCTCGGGCCCGAGGAGATGAAGAAAGTGCCCTCGATGCCGGGATCGCTTGAAGAATCGCTGAAGGCGCTGGAGAAGGATCACGAGTTCCTGCTCAAGGGCGACGTCTTCAGCGAGGAGTTGATCGAAACCTGGATCGATTACAAGATGAAGAACGAAGTCCAGGCTGTGAACACGCGCCCGCACCCTTACGAATTCGCGCTGTACTACGACATTTGAGCGCCGTGCTTCAGCGACTGGAGAACAGGTCGCAAGCATTTGGCATGTTTTTGGCGTACTCGGCGTTTTTTCCTCCTGCCGGCCGGTATATTTCGGCTCCGGAGTAAGGCCGAGATGACATGCGTAGTGAGCAGGCGCACCCCGTCCCGCCCGGTCTTGCAGGATTCGGAGGAGCGCGTGACCAGAAGCCATCGCTTCATCGTCGGACAGTGCCTGATCTTTTGGGCCATTCTTCTCGCGGGCACCAGCATACAGGCTCAAGAAGGGGAGGAGCCCGGCAGGCCGATCGGCAACGTCTCCGTTCTCGGCAATCTGATTCTGCTGGAGCTTAACCGAGGGGCGCTCGGCCGTGAGAACCTGTTCGACGTGCAAGGTCGCACGCTCCGCTTCACGCCCGGACCTGCGGGCTACCACGTCGAGAACCTGCCGCTCGACTGGGACTCGGAGTTCGGTCAGAAGATCACCGAGCATCAGGTCACGTTGCACAACTTTTCTTTTCCCTTCTCGGGGAAGAGCTGGGACGCCTTCTCGGTCGGCGTGACAGGGTCGATTCGGTTCGGCGAACGCGCCAGCGAGGGTGGACCGGGTTTCGACTTCGGGCCTCGACCGCCTGACCAGGGTGGCGTGTCGATTGGGCGCTTCGACGCTTTGAGCGAGGCCGCGCCGAGCCTGGCGAACACGGTTCCGGCGATCTGCGTGTTTTTCAAGCCTCGCATGTCGGGCGATCGTTACGTGAAGGAGCTCGCGGATCGCGTGGTGGTGACATGGGATTTGACTGAACACTTTGGCAACATTCAGGACTTCAGTTGGACCAAGACCGTTAACAGGTTCCAGGCTGTGCTCTACCGGGACGGCGCGATCGAGATGTCGTACGATCGGCTTGCGGCCAAGGACGCCATCGTCGGCGTCTACCCGCTGGTCTCGGGCGGAGTGGAGAAACCTCTTACGCGGCTCCCGGCGTCGAAGCACGCCGCAGTCGCACCTCATCTCGACCTTCAGAGCGTCAATCTCTCCGTCGTTGACGGCTTGTTCCTGAAGGTCACATTCGAAACCGCCGGGCCTGTGTTGCCTGAAGGAGATCCGGGCATCGAGGGGATTGGCTACCGGGTCTATTTCTACGTCCACAAGCCGACGGCGGCATCCACTGGCGCGCTGCCGCGTCCGGACGCCGAGTGGACGATTCGCGGTTTTAAACCTGAACGCGCCGGCAGCGCGTCGCGATACGTTGTATTCGGTCCGGGATCGTCGCGAAGGGTGAAGACGAGCGGCAACACCATCTCGATTCAGGGGATTCTGCCGGAGGCGCTCGGCAGAACGGCCGAAGTCCACCTTGCTGCTGACGCGTCTGCTCGCGGGTCGGAGGAGCCGGTGGCCGAGATCCCCGCCCGGCCGGTCACGCTGAGCGGAATCCGCAATCCTGACGTACATCTATCTTCCCTCAAGCCGCAGGACGGCCCCTTTCAGGTCATCTATGAAGCCTTCCATTACTATGCTCTCCCGAATCCGCGTGACTTGACCTGCACAGTGATCAAAAGCCTGGGTGACAGGTTCGACTTTCTCGCCTACTACTCCGACTTTCGCGTCGACAACCAGGAGGCAGGCACGCCGAGTGACGGACCGCTCGGTGCGGTGGGCGGCGCGGTCACGGGAATCGGCGCGACCCAGCACGATCTCAAGTCGTACTGCACGCCGGGCAGATTCCAGTGGCAGTTCGTCCAACCGGTGTACGTCGGCTCCAATCAAATGCAAGAGCGGCCGCCCGCCGCGGCGCCTATCGGAACTACTCACGACATTACGTATTACCGGCGGCAACTCGAGGAGATATCCGCGGACGGCAAGTTGCCACCGTACATGTACGCGATGTCGCAGATCGGGCACGAAATGGGACATCGGTGGGGGGCATTCGTGTCGGCCAAGGTGGGCGATGAGACGATTGACCTCGGTCCCGTCCACTGGGCGCAAGGCTTGCAGGCGCCGGTCGCGTTTCCCTACCGGCGGCCGACCGAAGCATCCATTATGGGAGGCGGTGTCTGGCAGGATAACTTTGACGGTACTTATACTCAACTCGATGACGACTATTACGTGCCCGCCACGGGTTGGAGTTACCTGGACCTCTACCTTATGGGGCTGATTTCCGCGGCCGAGGTGCCTGACTTTTTCATTCTGCGCCATCTGGTTCCAGCGGGTAAGGACGCAAACGGCCACCCCATCTTCAAGGCCGACCGAACCAAGGTCACCATCGAGGACGTGATTGCTGCCGAGGGTCCGCGATTGCCCGCCGTGGACCAATCGCAAAGGCGATTCAATACGGGCATGGTGATGGTAGTGCAGCACGGTGCGAAACCAAGTCGCGAGCTGATTGAACGAACCGAGGGGATTCGCAAGCAATGGATCGACTATTTCTCGATTACGACCGGACACCGTGCGGTGATGACCGCGCTCCCGCATTGAGATGTGCGTCTCCCCCGAGCAGTATTCCGATTTGTCGCGTCGTGCGCGCTCGCGTGCTTGCAGCGGCGTTTCGGCGAAATCGGGAATGTCTTTTAGAATGATCGTGTTATAGCCAGCGACCGTGCCGGCGTCGCGCCCCGCCGCCTGCAAGCGTTGCGGCGCACTCGAAAAACCTCGATTTTCCTGAGAAATCGACATGTCGGACCGTTTACGCGTCGCCGTCGCAGAGGTTACTGGTAAGTAAAACAGGTGTTTTTGACCCTGGGCCTGGATAACCGCTTTGTTGATTCTAGACGACATTCCCGTTTGGCCAAAGCGCCCCTTTTCATATTTCGACTTTTCTCGAAATAAGCTCATGTCGCTGATCCCAAATGACATTCCCGTTTTGCGCCTTTTTTTAAACATCATTCGCCATGTAGCCCCCTTTTACTGATTCTAAAAGACATTCCCGATTTCGCCTGGCCCCTCAAACCCGGAATGTTCCTGATTCCAAACAGAAGTGCATTTTGGTCGTGGATGTTAGAGCGGGGGGCGTTTTTGCGCGTTTTTTCCACTGTAGGTTGAGGCATGTCGGCTAGATATAATCTCAAGCGCCGGAGAGTCAGTGGGTTGCAAAATTCGAAAAATTCACGTTTTGCGAACCCGGGGGCGCCCCTTAACGGCAATTTTCCCAAAATCCCGCCATGCTTCTGATTGCACAAGGCATTCCGGGTTTGGAGGGGCGCGCCCTCTGCATTTCTCGAGGTCCTTTTCGCCATGTAGGTCGATGTATGGAGGCTAGAGGCAGCGTCGCTGGCCCTGAGGCTCCGGGCGGTGCTGGCGGAATCTTGACGTAGAAACACAATTATCCTCCGAGCGCCGGCCGGCCCCACCAGCCGGGCGCAAGTGGATCATTGCCCCCTCTTTTTATGAAAGTTATGTATAGTATGAGTACGTCGGTCCTGTCAAGGAAATTATCGTGCAGGTAGTGTCCTAATTTCAGACGTACGGGCGGCCCTTGTGGCCGCCCAATGCGGCGCATTCCTCGCGCGCGCCCTCAGTTGGGCGGCCACAAGGGCCGCCCGTACGTCTGAAATTAGGACACCACCAACGTGGGAGGGCGCCACAACGTTGGACCATGCCACACCGCGCCCTTCCGTCTATGGCCCGACGGACACGGCAACTGTCGCCGCGCTCAGAGTGGTCGCCCACCTCGAGATCGAGGAGGCTGCCGGCCGCGATGGCGATGCTGAGGCCGGTCACCGAACCCTTGGTGGCGCCGGCGGCAATCGAGCACACTGCCGCTGCGTTGGCACCATTGAGCCTCAGCGTGAGGGTCTCGCTGCCTCAGTCAAAGAAGTCGCGATCCTCATCGCAGCCACGCTTTAGCCTTTGGGACATTGAACCTCTCGCCAAAACCCGGCGTGTCCCACACATCGAACCCGCGGAAGGCCGAGCAGATCGAGATGCTGAAGAACGTTTATTCGGCCTCAGCCGTTTTCGGGGCGTGGCACGGTCGGGGTCCTGACGACTCCCTCTGCTGCTCCGCGATACCGCTACCCAGGAGATCTACGCCCTCGACTGGGAAGCGCCGTAGACTCGCCCGATAGCGCTGCCCGTCAGCTCTTCGGTGCTGCGTCTCTTGCCGACAGCAGAATCGCTCGCAGCCGCTGTCCGACGATGATCTCCTCCCCGGATTGGATGGTCATCGAGACGAGTTCCAGGTGGCTGGGTTCCTTGAGTTCTTTCTTGTTGGGATTGCCCTCATGAACGGCAGCGACGCCGCTGGGATTGTCAGGACCAAGAACTTCGATCGCGGGTTCGCCGTCGCGGAGTTTCTGCACGCAGTCCATGACGCTGAATCGCCAAGCCTGCTGGTCCCACGAGACTCTCAAAGTGGGATAGCGATTCCCGTCGTCCGGAACGTAGATCCCGGTCTTGACTCCCCGCACGGTGCCGAGCACAGTAGCGATCCGCTGCAGGCGCTGGTTCCACTCGCGGTAGAGCTCGTTCGAGTCAACCTTCAGCCAGGTCTCCACCGCGGCCAGGCACCCCATCACTTCTTCCTTGCCTACCTTCATAGCCCGGCAAACGGCGCCTTCATAGGGATTCGTGTTGAGCAACGCGGCCTCAATCAGGTCTTTGCGGCCGAGCAGCACTCCGCTGCACTGCGGCCCGCACAGGCCCTTGCCGCCCGAGAACGTGTAGAGGTCGACGCGCAGGCGCGCGTAGAGCCGTATGTTGTCGATGGGCGGAATGCCGGCGGCATCGTCGAGCAGCAGAGGAACCTGGTGGGCCCGTGCGATGGCGATTTCCTTCTGCAGCGTATCTCCCAGGTGAGTGGTGTAGATCATCGCCGTCTTATCGTTGATGGCGGCTTCGATCTCCTCCGGCGAATAGGCGAGCACGAGCTTCCCGCCGGCCAGACGAATAGCGCTATCGAACGCAATGCGCCCCCCGGACATGATCACCTGGTCTTTGAGGCCCGTAGTATCCGGAAGCTGCCAAATGTTGTGCGGATCGCTTCCTGCGATGCAGGCGGCCGTGGCCGAAGCCATGGCGCCCGCAGCGCCCGAGGTGACCATGCCGCTCGGAGCGCCCGTCAGCTCGGCCAGTCTCCGGCCCGCGGCCCGCTGAAGCTCAAGAATATTGACGAAGTGACGGGCCGCTTCCGCTTGCGCTGCGCGGACCTCGGGCCACTCGAGCGAGCCGCTCAAGTACGTCCAAGTGCCGCGGCAATTGATGACGGTCTTCACGCCCAGACGTTTGTAGATGTTGTCCGAGGGATCCATGCTGGCGAGGCTCGTCGCCTTGGCGTAGAGATCGCGCGCCGCAATCTGAGCCAGCAGGGGTGCGGCTACAACCCATTTCATGAAAGATCGGCGGTCAGAAGTCCATTGCGTTGCCATAGAGGGTCCTCTCCCACTCCGGGTAACAGAGCCAGGAGTGGCTGTGCGGCTTCTTGTTATGATTCCTTCCTTGCACAGCCAGGAGTGGCTGTACGGCTCCTTGTTATGATTCCTTCCCGCACAGCCAGGAGTTGCTGTGCGGCTTCTTGTCATGATTCCTTCCTGCACAGCCAGGAGTGGCTGTGCGGCTCCTTGTCATGATTCCTTCCTGCACAGCCAGGAGTGGCTGTGCGGCTTCTTGTCATGATTCCTTCCTGCACAGCCAGGAGTGGCTGTGCGGCTCCTCGTCATGATTCCTTCCTGCACAGCCAGGAGTGGCTGTGCGGCTTCTTGTCATGATTCCTTCCTGCACAGCCAGGAGTGGCTGTGCTACCGCGGCTCAATCGGGATTCTTCGGCAGAGGAACAAAAGCGCGCAGCGCAAGAATATGAGCTTTTGCCCCTGGCGCATCCTGATTGTAGAAACCTACGGTGCAATTGGGCCTGAAGTAGTAGGCGTCTCCGGCCTTGGCAGGGTGTAAGCCCTCAACTCCGTCCATTCCGCCTCCTGCCGCCATCTTTCCCTCTCCGTCCAGCACCAGATAGATCTCTTCCTCCACCTCGTGATGGTGCGGGGAATTGGTGCCGCCGGGCGCGAAATCCATGAGGAAGAAATCGGCTACCTCGTAGGTAGCGTTGACGCGATCGCGCGCCGCGCGCCGCGGCCCGATCAGGAGCTTGTAGAGAACCGACGTCGGGTGGCCTTCAACCGTCTGCTCCTTCAACTCATCGAGGTTCGCGATCGCGGGCTGAGCGGGCGGCGCCGAGATGGTGGTCTCGAATGGTATTTTCACCGTGGCAACCACCAGGCGAAACGGCTGTTCCGACGATCCGGACAGGCTGTGGCGAACCGCCGGCGGCATATACGCGAAGTCATTCTTGCGCATCACGTGCGCTTCCTCGCCGTAGTGCAGCACCCCGCTTCCGCTGAGTACAAAGTAAAGTTCCTCCTGCCGGGGATACTCGGCCGGTTGGCAGGTGCCCTGCTCGTCGACGGAGACTTCGCCAAAGCGCGCGATGCTCTGCAGGGCATGGGGCTCGGTGTCTCCCTCGCCGAAAACGGGCGTGTAGTGGCAGGAACCGCTGCTCAAATCGGTGCGCTGCTCGGGCAAATCTGGCACATAGCGGTGCAACCACGTCGGCGCGACTTTGCGTTCCTGCGCCAGCAGAAGCGGCGCGATCACGAACAGCAGCAGGAGTTTCTTCATCTGCGAATCCCCCGGGCAGCTTGCATAGTCTTAAGGCAGCGAGAAAGCGAACACATCGCTGCCGGCCGCCACGGCGACGTACTGCCTGCCGTCCACCGCAAAACTCATGGGCGAAGCGTGGATCCGCTGCCCGGTGTTGAAATACCAGAGCGGCGTCCCGCTTTGCGCGTCCACGGCCTCGAACGAGCCCTCGGGATCTCCAAAGAAGACGAGACCGCCGGCCGTAGTCATCGTTCCAGCCGAGTCGTCCTCGTCGCCGGTCTGCGAGTACTTCCACTGAAACTGGTTAGTTTCGAGGTTGTACGCGAGCAAAATGTTCTGTCCTTCCTCGCCCGGCACACGGCGCGTACCGGTGGCGTAATAAGCGCGGCCCGGTGAGAACTTTTCCTGTTTCATGGTGTAGACATTGCACTCCTCAAGAGCCATGAAATAGAAGAGGTGCGTAGCCGGGTTGAAGGAAGGAGAATACCAGTTGGTGGCTCCGTCCAGGCCAGGACAGATCTTGGCGCCCTGCGCCGAGGGCTTCACTCCCGTCACGATGGGCCGTCCGGCGGCATCGATGCCGCTAGCCCAATTCAGCTTTTGCACAAAGCGCGTAGCCGAAAGGAACTTTCCGTCCGTCCGGTCGAGCACGTAAAGAAATCCGTTACGGTTCGCTTCCACCAGGAGTCTTCGGGGGTGTCCTTCGTAAACGGCATCGACGAGGACCGGAGTTTCCGCCGCGTCATAGTCGAACAGGTCATGCGGGGTGAATTGGAAATGCCACTTTAGCTTGCCCGTGTCCGGGTCGAGCGCCAGCACGCAGTCCGTGTAAAGATCGTCGCCCGGGCGGACGCTTCCGTCGAAGTCCGGGCATGGATTGCTGGTGCCCCAGTAAAGGGAGTTGAGCACCGGATCATAGGTCCCAGGCATCCAGGTGGTGCCGCATCCCAGCAGGTATTGGTTGCCGGGCCAGCTCGACGATCCCGGTTCGCCGGGACCCGGGATGGTCCAGAATCGCCAGAGGAGTCTTCCGGACGCTGCGTCGAAGGCCGCGAGGAAGCCTCGCACGCCATCGTCGCCGCCCGAAGTTCCCACCAGGACCTCATTCTTCACCACCAGCGGCGCGCTGGTGGCCCCGTAATTCTTGCGCGTGTCCGCGTAGGCGATATCCCAAAGCAAGTGCCCGGAGCGGGCGTCCAGGCAGAGAAGGTGAGCGTTGTCAGTCTCCATGTAGATTCGGGAGCGCCAAACGCCGACGCCGCGGTTATGGTGGGCGGAGGCGTCATCGATGAGACCCTGGCTGATGGGCCTCGAGAAGTGCCAGATGACGCGCCCGGTGCGGGCGTCGAGCGCGAACGCATCGTTGGCCGAGGTCACAAACATCAGCCCATTGATCGCGACCGGAGTCACTTCCATCGAGTCGGAGGCGGACGAATGGAAGACCCAGGCTGCGCGCAAAGTGCCGGCGTTCTCGGCGTCGATCTGGTTCAGGCTGCTGTAACGCCGGCCGGTGTAGTCGCCGTTATACGAAGGCCAATCGGCGCCGGAAGGTTGTGCGGAAAGGTCCGCGGCCTGAACGTTTAGGGAAATCGTGACCGCTGAATTTGTACCTTGTTGTGCTGCCATCATACCGATGCCTGAGCCCATTGCCACCACGCAGAGGACCCGAGCATATAATCTTGGGTGCATGAGTCTCCGGCTCTTCTATCGTCCCTCTGATCGCCCGCTGATCGAAGAGAAGCGCGATTATGTGATGAAAAGAATTGACAAGCAAGCGTTCTGCTTCTGGCAAGCCCTACACTGTTCCGCACGGCGCCCAAGAGAGAACGAACGTGGATCCAGCCGCTGACGGCGCTCTACGCGCGGATTGACTTCCGAGGTATCATGGGGTTCTTTTTCGAACGTCCGTCACGCTATTCCCACGGCTCGGCGCCAGCGCGTCGAGCTTGAAATTCTTCAGCCTCAGGAGACTCGAACATGATCGGTTGCAGATGGTCGGCATTTCTAGCGGCGAGCGGAGTGCTCGGTGCCGTGGTCCTCAGCGCCGCGCAGGGCTACGCTCAGGGACACCGGGCAGTTAGCCTGTCCGGAGCTTCGCAAAACCTCCCTTTCAGCGACGGAATTGTGGCCGGCAACACGCTCTACGTTGCCGGACAGCAGGGAACCGACAGCAACGGCAAGCTGAAAGAAGGGATCACCGATCAGACGGAGACGACGTTGGAGCATATCCGGCAGGTTGTTACAAAGGCCGGATTCGAGATGAAGGACGTCGTTAACGTAAACGTTTATCTGTCTGACATCTCGGATTTTGCGGCCATGAACAAGGTCTATACTACGTTCTTCCCAAGTCCGAAGCCGGCCCGCACCACCATCCAGGCCGCAGGACTGGTAAACGGAGCCAAGATCGAAATCTCCGCTGTTGCGGTGAAACAGGAAGGGTTTACGGTGCGGCCTGCAATGGCTCACTAGCGGGAAGAATCTGCACCGCAAGCAGTGAACGGCCGCGGGAAAGGAAGCCGCGCTGCCCTCCCGCGGCTTTTCGGAATGAAAATTCGTTTTGTCTTGCCACGATTCGCAAGAAAACGGCCGGTGCCGCTTTTGTTTGCGATTCTCGCTTCGCACTTCGCCGCCGTTGCGGTCGCACTTAACGTAGGCGGCGATCAGAGGCTCGGGGGCAACCCCACAGCGTCGACACAAGGAAAGCAAGCCTTCATCTCTCGTTGCAGCACCTGTCACGGAATCGACGGACGCGGAGGCGAGCACGCACCCGATATTGCAACCAGCGCCGTTGTGCAGCAGCTCTCCGATGCCGATCTCGACGCCATCGTTCGAAACGGTGTTCCCTCGCGAGGGATGCCTTCGTTTCAAGCGCTGGGGCTGGCGGAAATCAAGACGATGGTGGCTTACCTTCGCGTTCTCCAGGGAAGAAACGGGGCTGTGAAGGTGAACGGAAACACGAGTCGAGGCAGAGAGCTGTTCTTCGGCCCGGCACACTGCTCCGATTGCCATATGATTCGCGGCGAGGGTGGCTTCCTGGGGCCGGACCTTTCGGACTATTCTCGTTCCCATTCGCCGGAGAACATCCGCCAGGCGATCGTCAATCCGAACCGGGATCTTAGCCCAAAGGCAGACACCGTCACGGCCTTCACGCGCGATGGCAGCAAGCTGGCAGGTGTGGCGCGCAACGAAGACAACTTCTCGCTGCAATTGCAGACCCCCGATGGCAGCTTTCATCTGCTGATGAAGTCCGACCTGGCCGCCCTGAGCCACGATCATCATTCGCTGATGCCCTCCGACTATGCTTCGCGGCTCAGTGCTCGCGACCTCGATGATGTGGTGAGTTTTCTTGCTTCGGTTTGCACTGGATCTAGGGGTGGCGCCATCACGGATTGGAAAGCCGCACGGGGCGTAAACTAGAGGAGGACACCTATGAGGCGGAATCGAGCGTGCGCCACAGCGCTTACGATCCTCCTCGGAACGGCCAGCATGGTCAGCAACTCGTCGGCACAAGCGCCCCGTTACGACTTGCTCCTTAACGGCGGTCACGTGATCGACCCCGCCAACCACCTCGACTCGGTGATGGATGTGGCCGTCGTCAAGGGTAAGATTGCGGCGGTCGAGGCCAACATCCCCCCGGGTCAGGCTGGCAAGGTGGTGGACGTTTCCGGTCTCTACGTCACGCCGGGTCTTATCGATATTCACTTCCATGTGGGCCATGGTGGAGCTCCAGTCAACTGGTTCGCCCCGGAGGCGCGGTCGCATACTGCACCCCTCGGCGTCCCGGCGGATATTGCTCTTCAAGGCGGCGTCACAACCTTGGTCGACGCCGGCAGTGCCGGAGCCGACACCTTCCTGCAGGAAAAGGAAGAGGTGATCGACCACGCCAAAGTGCGCGTACTGGCGTTTCTGAACATCGTGGCCAACGGCATGAACGGCGGCCTGGAACAGACCGTCGACCAGATGGATCCGAAACGGTGCGCCGAGACCATTGCCAGGTACCCGGACGTGATCGTGGGCGTGAAGACCGCGCACTATTGGACGTCGGATCCCTGGGATGCCGGGCATACGCCCTGGGCGGCCGTCGACCGCGCTGAAGAATGCGGCCGCGCGGCGGGCGTACCCGTGATGTTCGATTTCTGGCCTCGACCGGACCGGCCCTATGCGGATCTCATTCTCACAAAGATGCGCCCCGGCGATATTCATACTCACGTCTTCGCACAGCAATTTCCCATCATTCTTCCCAGTGGCGAAATCAATCCGATCCTCGCGGAAGCCCGTGAACGCGGGGTGATTTTCGATGTCGGGCACGGCGCGGGCAGCTTCTGGTTTCGCAACGCCGTCCCGGCAGTCAAGCAGGGCTTTATCCCCGATTCGATGTCCACCGACTTGCACATGGGCGATCTCAACCTGATCAGCATGACTGAAGTGATTTCCAAGTTTCTGGCTATGGGCGTCCCGCTTGAAGATCTGATTCGGCGCTCGACTGTTAATCCCGCGCGGGAGATTCGCCGGCCGGAGCTTGGGACTTTGTCCGTCGGCGAGGACGCCGACATCGCGGTACTCGAGGAGCTTCATGGCCGCTTTAGCTACATCGACTGCGGTTTCGCTCGAATGGATGCCGACGTGAAGCTGGTCGCTCGCATGACCATTCGAGGCGGCCGGATCGTCTACGACCCTTCGGGTCTCAGCATGGTTCCCTGGGAAAAAGCGCGCCCGCAATACTTCACGACGCCGGTTCTGGGTAACTCGACGCCCGCCAAGGCGGACGACTATCCACGGCAGTGAGCCCACGAGACCACGTTGCGGGGAGCTGAACCATCCCAAGAGAAGGAGCCGGAATTGAGCAAAACCATCAGCCGCCGGAAACTTCTGCGCAAGGGAGGACAGGCCATGATCGCAAGTGGCGCCGTCGCCTGCAGCAATTCGCTCCTGAGGGCCGCCACTTCGCCCGTGAAAGGAGTTGACTATTACCAGAGGCTTGGCGTGACGCCATTCATCAACGCCGCCGGAACGTACACGGTGCTCTCCGCGTCCATCATGCCCGACGAAGTACAAGCCGCCATGGCGCAGGCTGCGCAGCAACCGGTGAATCTCAATGAGCTGCTGGACGCGTCGGGCGACTACCTCGCGAAGCGGCTGCATTGCGAGGGGGCGCTCGTGACGGCCGGGGCAGCGGCGGCGCTCACGCTCGGTACGGCCGCTTGCGTTACGGCCGGTAACCAGACTGCGATTGTCGGAATACCCCCGGACATGACGGGGCTGAAGAATGAGGTGATCGTTCAAAAAGCCCACCGCTACGAGTACGATCACGCTTTGCGCAATTGTGGTATTCGTTTCGTTGAAGTGGAAACACTCGATGACTATGACCGCGCCTTTACGGATCGCACCGTGATGGCTCACTTCTTCAACGCCGCCGAAGGCGGTCAGATCAGCCGGGAGGACTGGGTGAAAGTGGCCCACAAACACGGAGTTCCCTGTTTCAATGATGCCGCAGCCGATGTTCCGCCCGTCTCGAACCTGTGGAATTACACCGAGATGGGGTTTGACCTGGTGACGTTCTCCGGCGGCAAAGGGCTGCGCGGGCCGCAGTGCACCGGTCTGCTGCTGGGCCGGAAGGACCTGATTCAGGCGGCAAAGCTGAACAATTCGCCCAACTCGAACACTGTCGGACGCGGCATGAAGGTAGCCAAGGAGGAGATTGTAGGGCTGGTAGCTGCCATTGACTGGTTCTTGAGCCAGGACGACGCCGCCATGGAAGCCGAGTTCAATCAACGCGCCGACCGCATCGCCCAGCAACTCCAGAATGTTCCGACAGTGCAGACGAAGATCTTCATCCCGCCGGTGGCCAACCACGTTCCTCATCTTCTGATTACCTATGACTCCGATCGCATCAAGATCACCGGGCGGGAGGTGATGGAAAAACTGCGCCAGGGCAAGCCGCGCATCGAACTCAATCCCGCCACCGGCGGCGGTCCTGCCAGCGCGGGCCTCGCGGGCGGCGCAAACACGATTGTTGTGGGCGTCTGGATGATGCAACCGGGTGAGGATCGCGTGGTTGCGGAACGTCTTCGTGACGTACTGGAAGAGGCCGCAGGGACGTAAAAGTGACGACGCGTTGCGCGACACCACGGATAAATGACATACGCGCCGATCAGCACAGCCGCTCATGCCAGCACAACCATCGCGACGAGGTAAGCGCGAAGCAAACGCTGAGAGCCGAGTACGGATTCCGATGGGGCGGATGAGGCAGTGAATTGATAAAGCCCCATCAGCGCGCCGGAACACGCCCGCAGGTAGAGAGCGCCAAAACCGATGCCATGGATTATTGTCCAGAGGGCGCGGGTTGTGATTTCCATTTGCTCTTCCCCTGCGGATTAGCGATGAGGCCGCCTGCAAGCCGCAGGTCATTGAAATCCCGTTCTGTCCATCGGCCTTGGTAACCAGCCGGCGCCCGCGTCCGGTTTCTTACCTTTATCTCTTCCCCAAGTCCAGTACATGCCGACGTAGGCGTAGTTCTCGGTCTGGCCGGCAACGGAGTGCCCATAGCAGAACAAAAACTGCTCGCCCGGATGATTCTTGAAGTGGTAGTAGCCGCCGAGGTCGATCATGGTAGCGGCCTGGGTTTGGGGTGCGGCCAAGCCCTCGCGTCCATGGGCAAAAATCTCGCCTCCGAGCTCCAGCCGCTCGCCGAAGGCGTACTTAAGCAGGAAGCCGCCGTAGGGGAAGTTGCGATATTGGGTTTGCGGGACGATCGTTTCGCCGGCGCCCCCGTCCAGAAGCCAGTGTCCGATATTCTTTTGCGCCCACAGGGGAAGTTTGTACCAAACCTTCCCCACGCCAAGCCCCTTGGAATAGCTCCCGGTCGGCAATTCAAACATCGTGAAGGAGCCGATCTGTGGGATGTACTTCGATTCTTTGATGAAGGCGATTTTGGCGCCCAATTCCGTGTCGGTGTAGCCGAAGGCGGAGGGGCCGATGCCGCCGGGGGCGTAGATGGGGTTATTGGTTGGGTTGATGCTGCCCCATGGGGCGATGATGTGCAGCTGCAATCGGGGAAGGGCGCCCCAGTTGAACTCGAAGGCCGGTCCTGTGGAATCGTACTCCGCCGGCGTCCCATCCGTGCTCCCGAAGATGTAGAACTCGTAATGGCCGTAGTCGACTGGAACCGGATCGTCGATTTGGTAGGGGGGACCCTGCGCCCACAGCTTCAGGGCAGTCAGCAGGAGGAAGAACGTGAGCAGAGGGCATTTGCCGCCGATCCGCCTGGCTACCAGACTTGTCGCCAAGGCCATGACGATTCCCCTCAGCCTATTCGAGAAGTTCACCCAACAGCTCTTTCACCTTTTCGCGCGCTTTGGCAAGCGCCTTCCGTCCGGCAGGCGTCGCCCGGTAGACCCGGCGCGCCACGCTGCCGGACCGAATGTCATTCGAGCGCAAGTACCCCCTTTCTTCAAGTCCGTGTAACAAAGGGTAAAGCGTACCCGCACTCAATTTGTATCCATGTCTTTGCAGCTCTTCGATCATTCCTAATCCGTAAATGGGTTCGTTACACGCGTGGTAAAGAATGTGAATGCGGATCAAGCCGGACAAGAGTTCTTGATCCCTGGAGTGCCTGATTTCGGTCAGTTTCATTCTGGATTCCCGATATCGAAGACGGATATCGATAGCCGATATCATTTTCCTAACGATATTGGATCATGTTGGCCTGAATTTCAAGCCTGGCTTACCTCGGGTGGCCGTGGCAGGCTGCTGAAAGAGGCCGGGAAAGGGGGGCTTCAGAATCTGTGTGAAGACTTCCGCGGCCGATGCGCGCGGCGTTTCCGCAAGGCAGGCGGCAAAGCCGCTCTGAAGCCTCGCCCTTTCCCGGCCTTCATTCGCATTTCACAATCGAGCCGCTATCAATCTCGCGACCGCCGGGGCTATTCGGGCCGGATTCGCCCGGGAACGGCCAATTCACATTCAGCCACAGTTGCTGTTCGCGGATCTTGGCAGGAACTTTATCCACTCGCAGGTTCTCGAGCCAATGCACTCCAGTTTTGCCGGCGACGAGAATATCCTGGTCGCCGTCGCCATCGATGTCAGTCACAATGATTTGCGTTCCAATCTCGGCGGTGCCGTTATAGCTGATGGGAAAGCGCGTGAACGTGGCGGTGCGGCGGTCGATCTTGTAGTAGAAGATACAAAGTGGATCGTACAATCCAGGATCGGGATCGCCCCGATAGCGTTTGCCCGTGATCAACTCCAGCTCCCCGTCGCCATCGATATCGGCCAGTTTGAGCGCGTGCGCCTCAGAAAAGGAATCGTCAATCGTGTGGCGCTCCCACGTCCTGCTGGCGCCGCTCATCTTCTGTTCAAGCCAATACAGGCCGAAGCTGTGGCCATGGCCGTAGATCAGGTCCATTTTGCCGTCACCATTCACGTCGTAACCGAGAATGGGGAAGCCGGCTTCCCCCAACTCCCAATCCGGATGCCAGTTCCAGTTGTCGTGATCGGCGTCCACGTTTTCGAGCCAGCCATGAACGGAGAGAAGATCGGGCTTGCCGTTGCCCGTGATATCCGCCACACCCACTCCGTGACCATCCGCCGTTTTGCCGCCGACGTAATGCACCACAGGCTCCGGACCTCGGAAGTTGATCCAAATCAGGTTTGCAGGCTCATAGTGCGCCAGGATTACATCGGGCAAGCCATCGCCGTTCACGTCGGCGAAATCCCCGCCTTCCGTAGCTTTGGAATGGCAGATGAAGTGCGGTTTCCACGTGCCGCTGGGATTCTTCGGGTTCTCATACCACCACACGCCGTCCGTCTGCCAGGCCGCCGTGACAATGTCCGGCGCTCCATCGTGATTCACGTCTACCACGAATTGCGCGCAATCCGCCACAAACTCGATTTTGTCGACCCCAGTTATGCGAAAAGGCCAGACGCTGATTTCGCGCCATTGATGGCGATTCCAGGCGACGCCCAGCGCCCCGGGATTCTCATACCAATAGGCGCCGCTCACAATGTCGGGCCGCCCATCGCCGTTCATGTCCAGAACCGAAAGCGACTCGGCGTGGTCGGTGCCGATCCGGTGGTAGAGGAAGATATCGGCGTGACGCGAGGTTGGGGTAATCGTCCCTCCCGTTGGCGCCTGATGGAGCGAAGCGCGAAGTGGCGCGGCCGCGGCAGCCAGCGCGGGCGTCACCGCCACGTTCAATCCTAAGCTGAGAAACTTGCGTCTTTGCATAACGCCTCCATGCATGAAATATCAGGACGGCAGTAGCAGGCGGATCTGCCCCGCATCGCGTGTCCGCACGCCCACAGGCAAGTGTATCTCCTCGCGATCGCGACTGCGTCGCCGATCGGCATCCGCACCCCGAGGTTCCCCACCCAGGCCGAATTGCGGCATTACCGACCTTCCCTTGACTGGGGCGGGGGCCAAAGATATATTCCGGTCGAAGAGGACGATAGTTTCGGAAATTCGGCTGACCGTTTGCGCCCCGGCCTATGGGATTTTGCCTCCCGTGCGAGACCGTGGGCCGCATCGGGATGCCTTTCGACGGGAAGAACCAATGGGCAGTTTGACGCGCAGAGGATTTATCGGGTCGCTTTCGGCGGCTGCAGCCGCAAGGTCGTTGTCGGCTCGACAGGGCGGCAGCGTGTTGCTTCCGGGAAAGCGGACCGGGCACGTCTCCATCAAGATCACCGACCTTAAGTGTGCCATCATCGGGCAGAACCCGGTAGTTCGAGTGGTCACCGACCAGGGCATTTCGGGCTACGGTGAGGCTGAATCCGTCAAGAACTATCTCAAGCCCATGGTGCTGTTTTATAAGCAGTATCTTCTGGGCGAGGACCCGACGGACGTCCAGCGCGTGATGCTCAAGATCCGCCGCATGGGCGCCTTCAAGCCCTGGGGCGCGGCGGTGAGCGCCATCGAGATCGCTCTGTGGGACATCGCCGGGCAGGCAGCCGGCGTGCCGGTTTATAAGCTGCTGGGCGGAAAGATTCGCGACCGGGTTCGTGCCTACGATGGAGCCGTGCGATTCCCCATGCACGGCCAAACGCCCGCTGATTATGCCGAGAACACGCAGAAGATCAAGGAATCGAAGGAAGGCTTCACCCTGATCAAA
>JASHPE010000300.1 GCA_030038235.1 Terriglobia bacterium | reverse complement strand
GGGGATCCGCGAAAGACCTCGGCGCCGAATCGCGCCAGGTCGAAGCGCGAGGCGGACATCGACATCATCTCGATGGCGCAACAAGCGAGGCCGAAGCTCATGGGCCAGATCGACGACCTGCGCGCCCAATTCACCACCTGATCGAGCTTGGTGAAAATCAGGCCTTCAAGTCCTGAAGATTCCGTGGTCGATAGATTATGAGTTGCCATAACTTGATTATGTCACCACGCTCCGCGACGATTCAATGGCCTGCTCTGCGCGACGCGGCTGACGCGGACGTGGAAAGAAACGTCGGCGCCGGCCCCGGTCCGCTCAACCATCGTCGGCCCCGGTCGGGTCCTGTTCCACGCGACGAAACCAGGTCTCCTTGACGAGTAGCAGAATCGAGCCGTTGACCAGGACGAGGACTCCTGACAAGATCGGATTTTGTTTGACGAACCGCATGAAATCGAAGCCCAGGCGCTTGCCATCGATTTCAACCGCCGCGGGACCCGACACCCTGAGTCTTAGTGCATTCAAGCTGAAAGCCAATCGATCGAGCACCAGGCTGGAATTCCCTTCCGCGGCCACGTTCAAGCGCTCACCGTTCTCGGCGTAGAGCGGAAGTATCCGCAACCGCCTGGACTCGAGCGCGGCATCGCCCAATGAAATGCCCGCAAACAGGTCTTCGGCGCTCAGCCACTTCAAGGGATTGGCAAATGCGGGGGTCAGCTCGATGCGAAAGGTATTGACAGGGTTCGATGCTTTCTGGCCTTTCACTTCCGGCACAAGCAATCGCACCGGCGCCTGGATCAAGGGTGCGTCCACGAGGCTGCTGGAATCATCATCCTTGAGCGGCCTGACCTGCAGCACCTTGGTGCATCCCGGAAGAGTGCGGGAGGGCTTATCCGTCCCTTCCGCGGTCGGGGGAAGATCGGTGTGCATCTCGACATCGGGAGCACCCCCTTCGGTCCACACACGGAGTTCCCGCCGCTGTTCGTTATTGGCGCTGCCATTCAGGAGGAAGGCGTTGAGTGAAGTAATCGCCGAGGAACCTTTGGCGCGGCGAATCTCCACGGACGTATGACAGGTATCCCCGCCTGCTGGAGGAGATCCCGCGCTCAGGCCGGCGGGCGAAGGCAACGAAACGTAGCCGATCCTCGCGGGCACCGGGTTGACCGGTTTCAGCGAGGACTGCAGGCTGGCGTTCGATGAATCGACGATCGCATCATCAAAATGAAGGTCAGCCACCTCACCGGCTTGCCCGGAGTAAGAGAGCAGAAGTCCGCCTTCCGGCACGGCGGGTTCGTCAATCTCGATCCGCTCGTTGTCGGCCTTGGCCACCGTCTGCGCGTCAACTTCGTCCTGCGGCAGATGGATGGTTTGTGGGACGTTGGCGAGGTAGATCTGCAGGGCGGCGGCGCCCGCCGCCAGGCCGAAGACCAGCAGCTTGCGACGCACCGAAGCCTTGGGCCGCGCAACCTCTTGTTGGTGGGCTCGCCGGGTGGGCATGACTACTTTTCTACGCTGACCATGTCAGCGGAAAACGCACTGACCCAGTCCGCTCCTCTATCGATGCCCCGCCATGCGACGATGCGCACGATGTGGTCTCCCGAGCGCGCCTTTTGGGGTTGCCAGCGGAGGCCCTGCAGGTGCTCATCCTCACTGACGGGTCTGACGCCCATGGACTCCTCGGTGCTGATGAAGTTGCGTCCCTGGTAGGGAGCGACGAGCTGAAACTCAGCGGTCACCGAGTCAAAGTCGCTGTGAGCATGAAAACCGAAGAGGGCAGCCTCTCCGGCTGCCTCGCGAACCGGCTTGTCGGTGGGGGCGAAGCTCACCTGATCGATCGCGACGGAGCCCACAGCATGGGGGCCGGCGGCGACGGCATAGACACGCAGTCCCGGCCACCCCGACGGTCCGACCGGAACCGGGGACGCAGCCAGACGAAGCCAATAGTCTCCTACCTCAGGTTTCTTGGAAAAGCCCGCGGGGAGTCGAGCTACTACAATGTGGCGCGCGCCATTCGTGGGTGCCAGGGAAAACATACCCTTCTTGTGGCTCGTGGCAATCTGGCACGTGGCGGCGACGCTGCCGGGAAGCGCGTACTCGATGGCGATAGGCCAGTCGTCCTGCACGAATCCCGTGATGTGCACGTTATTCATGTCGAAAGCCTTCGGCAATTGGGGCCCGTTCTCTTTCACCCTCTTTGCCACCTCGTGTTGATGGATCAGATCGATGATCACCGCCGTGGCTACGACACCGCCGGCAATTCCCGCGATCTCGGCTCCATGGCCCTTATCAACCGCCGTCCGTCCCGTATTCGTTTCGGACGGGTGTCCGTGCGTGGGTCCCGACCCTTCTGTCTGGGCCGGCATTATCGACGTTCCTTCCGCCGGAGGCTGCTGGACGGTCGATGGCGAAGATGCCGTAGGATAATCAGAAGCCTGGCCGGCCTGCAGCGCAGACCCGTGCACCGCGAATGTCAGGCAGCAGACTAGAGTGAGTGCTGACCCGCTGAGTTTCATGCGCACCCCCACGTCATTGACGGTATCCAATCATAACTTAATCGAAAAGGCAAGCGATGCAGTGCTACTGGGTGGTGGCCGACTGGCGCAGAGCAAAGCTCTGCGAACTATGAGAGCTGACATCCAGGTTGCGGCTTTGGCGGCCGGACACTCTCAAGCTTCTTGATTTGATAACTGCGGGTGCGGTTATGAGGGTCGCCAATGAGAATGCTGATCGCCTTCTCGTAGTAGCTTGCGAAATCCGAATGCTGTTTGTTCAGCCTCTTGATCAGCCGCTCGCAGTGCGGCGTTACCCGCTTTCCCACGGGTCTTCTGGCTCCTCTTGATTAACGTTAATCGCCGTGAATCAGTCCAGCAAATTCAGAGACTACCTGTAAATCATCGCAAGAGCACCACGGGAGCTCGCCAGAATGCCCCCTTTTGCCCGTCCGGATCGAGCACCGTGACCTGGCACTCATACTCTCCGGGCGGAATCTGATTGAGGGCGACATCAAAGCTGAGCGGGACGGTCTTCACTCGATTGTTCCACGCCTCCCTCACTTCGATGGGCCGCGTCTCGAAGGCTTTCTTCTGACCCTGATAAAGGCTCACGAAGGCAATCAGCGGCTGAGTCCGGGTCTCACCCTGCTCGTAGGCCTGGAGGTAAACGAGCATATCGTGATCCCGGTTGAACACCCGCGTCACGCTGGGAATCAACTTCCGCCCGTCCTCGACCAGCGGGTTGGCAGCTTCTTCTTTTTCGTCCTTGGCCTTTACCGCGTTATAAAGAGCTTCTTTGAGCTGTACGCGCTGGCTGCTCAATACGACCGAGCTGATGGCGATTCGTCGCTCCACTTTGTTGAGATTGGGAACGACAAAAGTGGTTTGATACGTCCCGATTCTGCCCGTCTCGGCGTCGCGCGCCAGAAACTTGATCGCGTACTTTCCGGGCAGCAGCGTGAAGCCGGCGTCGTACTCGATGGGCCGCTTCGCCAATTCGCTCGCGGTGGCATCGCTCAGCTTGACGTCTACCTTGTCGCGCAAGTTGGTGATCGTAGTGCCGTAGTCGTCTTTGATTTCGCCGATGAAGTCGAGGAGCGTGTGCTCGGCACCGCGCCGTTTGGCAAGCGCCAGCTCGCGCCCCGGAATCTTAACGACGATGGGGACGAAGTATTCGGCGCGATTCAACTGGAAATAGTCGATCTCCATGGCGATAGTGAGATCGGTTATGGGATCGGGCAGCATCAGGGCGTCCTCGAGCTGCCTTTCTTTGTCGGCCGGCGTGAACTGGTGAAACTCTTTGCCGGCGTAATAGCCCTGACGGTAATCGAGGCTAGCGGATAAGTCGCCGTTCAGAGAAATCTTGATGCGGCGGAACTTGCCGTCTTCAGCCGTGTCGCTGGTATAGTAGCCGAGAATGTAGTAGCTGCAAATCGCCTGCTCGGCCTGCACGAGTCCTTTGGCAAGGTCGTTGTAGTCGAAGAGCGCTTTCCCGCCGGTGTCGCTTCCGAGGGCGTAAAGAGTATCCTGCGATTGTTGGAAATCGCTGGTTAGAGCCAGCGCGGCGGCCCCCGTGTACATTCCGATGTTGCCCTGTGACCCTTGAGTGGCGTCGCCGAGAGGAGCCTCCGCGACCAGCCCGCGCGCGTCGATGGGCCAGAACGAGACGCCGGAGCGGATGGCGTCATCAATGGTGGCGTGGAGCTGCGCCTGGTTGTCCAGGCCGTTCAATCTCAGGCCGCTGGCGAAGTAGATCAACT
>JASHPE010000032.1 GCA_030038235.1 Terriglobia bacterium | reverse complement strand
GGCCAGGCGCGTCGAGCGCGTCGATCCCAGAGCCCTCCGTTTCTGTTCCAGCAGCACCTGGCGGTGGGCGGGATCTTCGATCAGCTGATGGCGATCATAGGAGCGCGGATGGGCTGCGAGTTCGGTTGAGCCGTCAAGCAACCGCACCGTGGCAGGTGAAGCGACCAGCGTTAAAGCGCGCCCCAAGGCGCAGGGCGGCACGGAATAGTCGTTGAGATCAAAGCGGACGAAGAGGGTCTTGTCCGCATAGACCGTGCGCACCAACTCACAGGAGAAAGGGTGGGCCGGTAGAGGCAGCAGATGCTTTTTCTCCTCCTCAAACGCTTGCGCGACCGTGCGTGCGGGATCGCCCGGCCAGGGGCGCTGATGAGCGATCTGATTGCGCCATTCCAGGGCTTGGCGGTTGAGGTCCTCCAGAGTCAGGAAGGGGCGCGCCGCGAAGAAACTGGAACGGATGTACTGAATCGCCCTTTCGACGCGCCCTTTGGCCAAAGCCATCGACTACACGTGATCCAGTCGATTCGCGTCTGATTCAAATCACTCATCCCTTCCACCCACTTTGTGGTCAGTCCTTCCGTTTTGTTGTCTCCAAGAAACTTTGGGGTGAGGATCGAGTAACGATTCAGCTTGCGGATGGATCGCCGCTCTCAGTGCCGGTGAGCTGGACCGATGCAATTCCTGCCGATGCGTACGCGGCGGTGGGAGGCGGCCGCTCTCAGTTCCGGGTGGAGGACCTCATGGCGCTCGCTGGCCTGTTGGGTTTGGGAGGGAGACGATGATGGCGAAGTGTCAGGGAAATTACGTCCACTCTGTCAGGGTTATTATGTACACCGTTCGACGGGCAGTGGCCCTGGCCGGCCAGCAAGAAATGAGCTATTGTGACCACTGTATCTGGACAGAACGCTCCATCAGCTCATACAATCATCTTGACACCGGCCCTGGTTTGTACATAATAGTATTGACACATATGAAGAAGGAGCCAGGAGACCGCAGGTCGAACCCCACCATGGATGCCAAGGCCGAGGTTCTGCGCCGACAAGGCGCACTCCACCCGAATCCCAAGCTTGTGCAGGATGAAACGTTTCGGCAGGGCGAGTTCTTTGATGCGCGTGATCTGGTGCAGGTGCGGTATGAAATGCTACGGCGTCACCAGGTCGACGGGAAAACGGTCACCGAGGTCGCGGGCGCCTTCGGTGTAAGCCGTCAGGCGTTCTATACCACGGAGGCGGCGTTTGGGGAGATGGGAATCTCGGGCTTGCTTCCTCGCCGGCGGGGTCCTCAACGCGCTCACAAGTGCACCGACGAGGTCCTCGATTTTGTCGAACAGTGGCGTGCAGCTTCGCCCACGGAGAAGGATGTGACGGGGGTGGTCCAGAAACGCTTTAGTGTCTCGATTAATCCGCGATCCATCGAACGTGCGCTTGCACGACGGAAAAAAAAACGATGAAGAGCCTCGGCCAGTGAAGAGCTGGGACCAAGCAGGCGACTGGGAGGAAGAGTATGAGAATCTGCGTCGAGACGCACTGGATCGCAGATCTCGCCGTGGTCATGGGTTAGCGCTGCTTGTGTCGCGGGGAATGCTGGCTTGGCTGGAAGCCTTGACGGCGCTCGGGCCGCGGCCGCTGCGGCCAAATGCGCCGGCAGAATCGGTTGATTTCGCGCCGGTCTTGCAGCCGGATTTGACGACACTGCTGGCGAATATGGTGTTGTCTTGCCTGGGAAGAGAGGAGGCGCATGAACAGTTCCGATAAAGTGACTGCCGGGCATCTGCAACGCATGGCGTACCTGTACGTGCGCCAGTCTACTCTCCGGCAAGTGCATGAGAACCGCGAGAGCACGGCACGTCAGTACGATCTGAAGCGGCGGGCGCAGGGCCTGGGTTGGACCGCCGATCAGATCATCGTGATCGATGAAGACCTGGGCCTGTCCGGGGCCACAGCAGCCCACCGCAATGGCTTCCAACACTTGGTGGCCGAGGTTGGGCTGGGTCGGGTGGGCGTCGTGATGGGATTGGAAGTTTCGCGTCTGGCACGCAGTTCGACGGACTGGCATCGGCTGTTGGAGATCTGCGCCTTGGCGGATACGTTGATCCTTGATGAAGATGGGATCTACGATCCAGGCCATTTTAATGACCGGCTGCTGTTGGGTTTGAAAGGGACGATGAGCGAAGCCGAGCTGCACTTGCTGCGGGCGCGGCTGATTGGTGGTCAGCTCAACAAAGCCCGGCGGGGCGAGCTGTGGATGAAGCCGCCCATCGGATTTGCCTATGACAGCAGCGGACGTCTCCTGCTCGATCCGGACCAACAGATTCAGCGAGCCGTGCATTTATTGTTTGAGAGCTTTCGCCAGACGGGTTCAGCCATGCGTGTGGTTCATCACTTCAAGACCGAGGGTCTCCTCTGGCCCAGACGCATTACCTCCGGCGCGCATGCCGGGGAACTGCTCTTTGGGCCCTTGGATCATAGCCGGGTGTTAGGGATTCTACACAATCCCCGCTACACGGGAGCCTTCGTCTACGGGCGAACCCGGCAGCGCAAGGTGGTCGTTGGCGAACAGGTTCGCTACCGTCGCCTGAAGCGAGAAGAATGGGCGGTGTTCCTGCCCAATATGTATCCGGGATACATCTCGTGGGAAGAGTTCGAAGTCAATCAAGCCAAACTGCTCGCCAATGCGAACGGGTATGGCGAGGATCGGCGCAAGAGCCCGCCTCGGGAAGGCGCAGCCTTGCTGCAAGGTCTGGTCATTTGCGGCGTGTGTGGTTTACGGATGACGGTGCGATATCACACCGATCACGGTCATCTGATTCCGGACTATGTTTGCCAGCGACGCGGAATCCAGACTGCCGAGCCGATATGCCAAGGGCTGCCTGGCGCCCAAATCGATCAGGCGGTCACGGAACTCATTCTGCAAGCCGTCAATCCGGCTTCCTTGGAGGTCGCATTGGAGGTCTTTGAGGAGTTACGGGCACGGCAGGCCGAAGTAGATCGTTTACGGCGAGCACAGGTCGAACGAGCTCGCGAAGAGGCCGAACTGGCTCAACGCCAGTACTTGCTGGCCCGCCCGGAAAATCGCTTGGTGGTGGATAATCTGGAACGGCAATGGAATGAGAAACTCAAAAGCTTGGCGCAAGCCGAGGAAGAGTACCAGCGCCAAAGCCGGTCGCAATCGTCAGTGCTTACCGATGCCGACCGGGATCGCATTCATGCGCTGGCTTCCGATCTTCCGCGGGTGTGGAATGACCCGCGCACGCCGGCTCGAGATCGCAAGCGTATGCTCCGGCTTTTGATCGAAGACGTCACGCTCGTAAGGAGGCAGAACATCCAGATCCACATCCGCTGGAAAGGCGGTGCAACCACATCACTGGAACGACCGTTGCCTCTGAGCGCCCCGGATCTGGTTCGGACGCCTGCGGAGACTGTTGAACTCATTCGCGCACTTGCCACCGAACAAACAGACGCTCAAATCGCTCGAACTCTAAACGCACGTTGGCTCCGGACCGGGCGGAAACACTGTTTCACACGGCTCATCGTTCGGCAGATTCGCAAAGCCTATGGCATCCACTCCTACGTCCATCATCTTCGCAGCCGAGGCTGGCTGACTGCTCCCGAGATAGCTGCTCAAATGGGAGTGCACTTGACCACCGCCAAACGCTTCGGTCACGAAGGCGTGTTGCATGCTGTCCGCGCCGATGACAGAGGTTTCATTCTGTTTGAACCCGTCGCTGGTTGCTTGCCTCATGCCCATCCCGGTAAGCGTCTCCGCGATCGACGGCGTTACCCTCAACTTGCATCGAACATGTCCAACGAGGTGCAGTATGAAGCCTGATCCTT
>JASHPE010000299.1 GCA_030038235.1 Terriglobia bacterium | reverse complement strand
GCTTTGCAATCGGATTCGGCTTTCGCGATAACTGAGCGCAATTCCCCCTCTTTGCGCTCCTCGAGCACGATAGTGGCAGATGCTTCTCGGGGAATCGCATTTTGCGCGCTCCCACCTTGTATGTCCGAGATCTCGGCAGCGAGGGCGCCAATTACATTCTGCAGAATCCCACCCAATATGCGCAGGGCATTCCCACGTCCCGAGTGGATGTCTACGCCGGAGTGGCCTCCCTTCAAGCCCGACACCTTGACTCGCCAGGCTGCATTTGAGCTCGGCACACGCAGCGAGACCTTGCGCCGTCCGGTCGTTTTGATGCCTCCGGCGCAGCCGATGCAAATCGTTCCGATCTCTTCGCTGTCAAGATTGAGGAAATACCTGGACTTCAGCATCCCCGCGGGAAATTGCGAAGCGCCCGTTAACCCTGATTCCTCATCGATGGTGAAAACCAATTCGAGAGGTCCGTGACTTATGTCTTTGCTCTCCATTACCGCCAGAGCTGCAGACACGCCGACGCCATTGTCGGCGCCGAGCGTTGTGCCTTCGGCTCGCAGCCAGTCGCCATCGCGCGTGATCTGAATCGGGTCCGTGTCGAAGTTGTGCGCTGTGCCCTCGTTTTTTTCGCACACCATATCAAGATGCCCCTGCAGTATAGTCATCGGCGCTGCCTCGCGTCCGGCGTGCGCAGGTTTGCGGACGACCAGATTGCCAACCCGATCCTGCATCACCTCGAGCCCGAGTTGCCCCGCTTGCGCAAGGACATACTCGCTGACGGTTGCTTCTTTGGTGGACGCACGTGGAATCTTTGCGAGTGCGTCAAAGTGCTTCCAAATGTCTTTCGGTTCCAGTCCTAAGAGTGCAGATGTCATGTATGACTCCTTCATCGACCAGCAATTGAGCATTCTAAAGCAGATTTCTGTACTGCTGCGCCCCAGCGGCACACCACCCCGGAGTAAACAAAACCTCGTCGAGGCCGCAGTCTCAAGCAGCCGTATAGGAAGAGAGCATCACGTCCCTCTCGATCATTCGCACGATCGAGAGCAGCATGGGTAATCTTCTCGTGTTGCCCGCTTTTCGTGAGACTGCCTCGACTGCAAAACCGCATTCGTCGGCAACCGGATCGGAAGTCAATTCGAATTTTTCGCCATAAATCCGAATCCGGTTATGTTTTGCGTAACCACACCCAGTCGTTCACAGAATTCAGCTGCGCTATTGTTCTTAGGCTTAGCGAACGGACATGCCGTTTGGGAGCGGACGGCCTCTCTTACAGGGGCAAAGCTTGTCTTATCAGGCGCCCATGACATTCTAAGCAGTTGCATACCCGGCTGCTGGTCAGTCGTAGCTAGTTGGTCGGGCCGGACGTACATAACGAAAGCTCCGACCGATTGAACTTCTGACTCGAGCGACGAACCCTTTGGCCTGCTCAACGGTCTTGTCATCGGGCGTCCCAGGCGTACCGGCTCCACGCCAGATGATCGCGGCAACGATCGCTACCGCTCCCGAGTACAAAGCCCGTTCCAGCTCTTTAAGCTGCTCCTGCTCTTGCCTGTTCATTTCGCTGCCTCCCCCGTGACCTCAGATAAATGCTCGTCTGTTGCTTACCGTTCAGCCGTGACCGGTCCAGAGTGCTTTCAAGACCCCGAGGGCGGACTGCCGAATCCCCTTGCCCACAGCAGCCGTTCGCCGCGGCACCATAACGCTCCGTGTCCCCCTCCCCGCTGTGACGGTGATGAATGGAAACCAAACTAACCCGCCGTCCGGGCGGATCACTTCTGTATCCCACCAGAACGATACGACACTGAAATCCGGCGCTACTTCGGCCAACGGTGCGCATCGATCGGCCATTAAAGAGAATCCTTTCGCTCGCTCGCAATATAGCGCGTTACGAGAATCTGTCTTTCGCGCCGAAAAGGAAGCTGGTTGTAGTTCCCGAGTTGCACCACCATGGCATCACCTCTGTTGGCGACCCTCACGGTTTAAGAAAATAGCTATGACACGCCAGCGTAAGGGTCTCACGGTCGAGCCGCGGGGATTCCCCAGCATATTGAGCGGTCCAGAGAATGTGGTTGATCAGGTCGAATGGATAACAGGGGCGCAAGGGTTGCTTCCATTCGGTTGCCAGCAGATCGGCCAGGTAATCAATGGCGGCGCGGTCGTACGGCAGCTCGCAAGACCTGCACAAGCGTTCGAATACTTGATGGAATTGCTCGCGGTCGAGGTTCTCAATTCTGATCTTGTTGTGGATACGACGAAGAAAGGCCTCGTCGGCAAGTTGGGCAGGATCAAGGTTGGTCGCAAACACAACAAACAAGTCAAACGGAATCTCCAACTTCCTGCCACCGAGTAAGGTGAGAAAATCAATCCGCCGATCAAGGGGGACCGTCCAACGATTGAGTAACTCCTCAGGACGAACTCGTTGGCGGCCGAAGTCGTCGACTATCAGCACACCATTGTTGGCCTTCATCTGAAGCGGAGCGGCATAGAACTTGCTGACGGGATGGAACTGCAGATCAAGCATCTCTACCGTAAGTTCGCCTCCCACGGTCACGCGTGGACGCCGGCAACGAACCCATCTTGGATCAGCATTGTCAGATTCAGAATTCGCATGTTGCCTGTGGAGGATGGGGTCGAACACGGTGATAATCTGGGCGTCGACTTCCACGGCATAAGGGATCCAAACGGAGTCGTGGTAAATACTTGGGATGGCTTCAGCTATGGAGGTCTTGCCCGTACCCGTGGGTCCGTAAAGGAAGATCGACGTTCCCGAAATGACTGCGGCGCCCAACTGTCTCACCGCCTGGTCGGCGATCACAAGATGCTCGAAAGCCTTTTCAACGAGAGGTCGTCGCACCGGGAAGTTCTTCACGCTTTGCGCCCGGACCCGGTTCACGTAATCGATCAAGGAAACCGGTGCCGGGCCGGTATACTGATTTTGAGAAAGCAGTTCGAGTGCACGTGCCCTCCCTTGCATGGTCGTCGTCAGCCGGTGGATACCGTTCACCGTCCCTTTCGATTCGCAAAACTCAGCCCTGCGGAGCGATCGAAAAAGCTCACTGGCGACGCTAAAGCTCACCCGTAGCTTTGCGGCTAAGTCGTCAAGCATTAGCTCGCCTGCGAGGTAGACAGTTTTCAGCGTGATATCCTCTACCAATGTCTGAGGAATCCCAAGCTCCTCGATGGTGTTCGGTGCGGGACTGGTGGCGCCTTCAGGCACGACGTCCTCCCCAGCGACAACAAAATCACAAACTCAAGTGCTGCTCCGCCTTGCGGTCAGATTTTGCCTTGCGCTCAAGGCGTGCCCAGTCATCAGATAATCGATATAGACGGACTTGATTTTGACTCGCGATCCGTATTGGTATCGGGCGTCCGCGGCAAGCGCGCACATTTTCACAATGGCTCCCGGAACACACTTACTCAGCTCAAGCACTTCTTCCCGAAAGCCGGTCAGGTCCAATGCCAAGAGGTTGCACCGCTCGATGCAGCTCTCCAGGAGGTCGTTCGCGGCCACACGTGGAAGTGGCCCAAGAGTCAGCGACTCCTGGTCGCCCCAATAAAAGAAGCGGTCAAAGCGCGCCAACAGCCGCTCAGCTCCGGCTTGTGGAACGAGGTACACGGGGGCACGGCGCATCCAGAACAGCTCCTTGATCACTTTGGCAGCGGCCAGCGTCAGTTGCGACAGATGATCGATAAAAACGCGATAGTCACCGCCTTCGATGGCTCGGTAGAGGGTTCCCCGTAAACGGCTGCTGGTAAGCGTTTTGAGCCAGCTTTCAAAGGTCAAGTATGAGATCCCCTCCCGGTGGAGTTGCGCTCTCAGCCTGACGTCCTGCGCTTCGTAAAGTGCCCGAATCAAACGCCGTAGCAAATCCTGAAGGTCCTTAGCACCACCGATGCACAAGCAGCGCGACCTTAGTCCTCCTGGAAGACCCTGGATGACGTCGGATAACAGAGCCGTCTTGCCGATTCCAGGAACTCCTCCGATCACGAGACTTTGCGGCTTGAGGATGGCCTCCCGCAAACGGCGGCGTTCGCTATCTCGATCAACGAAGACGGCAGGCGCTGCTGCAGTCGTTGCCCTCAAGGTCAGCGTTTCAGTCGGCTTCATTTTCGATTGGTTTCACGGCTCATGGTCGCTATAGCCTCATCTGCCGCGATTCTAACCCTCACTGCGCCTTCCCGACGAAGTCTATTGAGAAGGGGTAAAGCTCGCGCATCGCCAATCTGGCCGAGCGCACGGATCGCCGCCTCCTGAAGATACAGGTCTGGTGTTAAGGCGGCCAGCTGGATCAGAGGCTCAATGGCTCTCGCCGAGCCAACCTGGCCTAGAATCGTTGCCGCCCGCACGGGAACCGTGGGTTCGGGATGGTAAAGCGCCTGCAACAGCTTCTGCTCATAGTTGGCGGCCGACATTTCTTGAATGTCGGTTCCGCATACGAAGCAGACGCTCGTTTCGGCGGCAATTTCACTCCAGCAAGAAGGGCAAAAATGGGTCAAAGCCGACGTCCTCCTTGTTAACCTCAACGGTGGCGATAAATAACGGCCGCGCCTGCCGCCATCAGTAGAGCCGCGTAGCCAAAGGCTGCCACTGGAGAAAAGGCGGTCCAGAGCGATCCCACAACTACACTCGCCAGGAGGTCGCCGACACCATTAACGGTCCCAAGAACTCCGTAAGCTGTGCCGCGCAACGTCTCGACAGTTACCAGGTCCCCTGTCCATGCGCCTTCGAGGGCGTCAACTACAGCCATCGAAAAGCCTGCCAATCCAAAGAGCGACAGTAGATAAACGATTGGAAGCAAATGCCACAAGAATGCGGCCAGAAAGCCAAACGACGCCAGCGCACCGGCCAAATAGCCAAGAGCCAGCAGACCGCGGCGACCGAATCGGTCAGAGAACACGCCTACGGGATACGAATAGGCAGCGTGAAAGGCGTTGTGACCGACGTACAGGAGACCGGCGATCTGCGCTGCTCGCTGGAGGCCGTATTGGGGCAAGAGCAGTTGCGTGGCCGCCAAGATCATGAGCGTTCGCGCAAAATCCCCCATCCCGAAAACTCCGATACCAAAGAGCGCCCGCCAGAATGATTGCGGCAAAGCCCAGACTGTTGCCCAGAAGGCCGTTCGGGAGGGGGCGCCACGTTGCTCTCGCACACTGATAGTAAAGGCGATAGCTGCGCCAAGTCCGGGTATCAACCCAATCAGAAATATGATTCGATAGGGAATGGAGGCGTTAGCACTATAGGGACGCAACACGCCGAGCAAGCCCACACCCACAAGAGGTCCGATGATCGCACCGATGGTATCACTGGCACGTTCGAACCCGAACGCCTTGCCGCGAACCTGCGCCGGCACCGAGTTTGCCAGCATGGCGTTTCGAAGCGGCGTCCGAAAGCCCCTTCCGAACCATCCCACCGTGCGGGCCGCAAGAACAATCAACCAGCCGTGGGCCAGCGCGAACAGACCGTTCGACAGGCCCGTCAGGAGATACCCGCCTGCCGCCAATTCTTTGCGGCGACCAAGGCGGTCTGAAACCCAACCTGAGCCCAGTTTCACAAAGCTCGAAACCGAGTCCGCCACTCCCTCAACCGTGCCTAACGCTGCAGAAGAAAGGCCAAGGGCGGTCAGGAAGCCCGGCAGAAGAACAGTGATCATTTCGTGTCCGGTATCGGAGAGCAGGCTGGTGGTGCCCATCCCGACGACGTTGCGATTCAGCCACACAGGTTCCGGCGGTGCCGTTTCAGGGGGCTGAATGGTTTCCCCGCTTGCATTCACTTTACCCACCTCGCTTGGTCTTGTCCTGAATCCGCAGGAGGATAGCAAACGCATTTTCCCTCGGCCAGACTTCTTCGACCTCACCCCTCAGCCGGCGCTTCGCGATTTCCTCCTCCACCAAGTCGGCTCCCACATCAGAATTTGCGAGGAGCAGGCGTTCAACATCAGCACGCACGAACGCGTCAGGGGATTGCAGAAGGTCGAAAGCAGCGCGAAAGGCTTTCCGTCGCTGGACGGACCCTCCTTTATTAAGGAAGAGCTCTACCGCCTTGCTGCGGATCCCTTCATCGGAGCTATCGAGAAGCGCGTCGAGTCCGCCGATGCTCCCCGGTGCTGCCAGCTCACTGAGGATTGCCAGAATTCTTGCCCTTCGTCGTCGGCTCGCTCCACTCTCGTCGCCGTGGCGTGGACGTGTCTGCTGAAGGGAATCAAGCAAGGCGGGAATCGCTGCGGGGCCGAATGCGATGATCGCGCGGCTGGCTGCCTCCGCCACGAAGTCTTCCTCCAACCAGGAGACTAGGTACGGGATCGCTTGCGCTTCCCTCAGCTTTTCGAACGCCTCCGCTACTCCAACCAGAGGCTTTTCATCCAGAAGCTCCAGCAGCGCGTCGTAGGCATAGGCTTCCGGGAAATCCGCAAGCGCACGAGCCGCGCGGCTCGCGACCGTCTCCTCCGCGAATCGTACGGTAGGGTCATTGATGTCGGCCAGGTCCTGGGTTGCTACCACAATCAACGCAGCAAGAGCCGCCGGGCCCTTCAAAATGCTGAGTCCCTCAACGGCCATGAGCCGTCCTTCGGGCAGCGATGACGGCCGCGTCGAACTGAGGAATTCCGCCAGTGCAGGCACCGAATCTCTGCCCATAGCAAGCAGCGTCATCAGCGCCTGGCTACTTCGGCTTGGGTCGTCAAGCTGCGCTGCGATCGCTCTGCACTTGTCTTGGACTTCCATGGAGTCCAGCCGGGTAAGAGCTGATGCTCACCATCGTGTTGCCGAGCGCACCGTGCGCGTCTTCTCTCCGTTGCCCACGCGTTCGTATTGCGGCGAGACCAAGCCGCATCGACCCACGCAGAGCCTGTAAATAGAATGGAAAAAAGATGCAAGGGGAACAGGCAACTCGCTAACGAATCGTAAGCGATAAGCTCCCGCCATGGATCAGCTCATTGCAGGAGTTATTAACCCGCTGTCGCGGGTGGTTTAGGTGGGCGAACTCCATCACCAATACTCTTGTAACACGTCTAGCAGACAAACGCAATCCCCCGGGCATGCCAGGAGATCCCTGCCAGATCCGACGTGCCCGTAAGAAATGCTGGACGGGATCAGTCAGTGTTGCCTTGCAGCATTCAAGCACAGGCTACCTCCACGATCAATCTTCGCCTGCGCAAACGAGCGTGTAGACGGTTCGACCACCCGGCAGGCTCGTATGGCTTGAGATCTTCCATCGCGCGCCATTGAGCTCGTAGACCTGGCCGTAGGAATCATAGTGACCGACGATGAGGAGACGATTCACAACAAAACCTTCGTCGTCGATCGTTACTTCGTGATAGCGTCCTCGGATTTGGATGTCCCGCAGAACGTCCTCCGGCAACTCACACGTATCGCCGGACTTCCATCCTTCAGTGTGCGCACGGATTTCAACCTTAGGGGCCATTTCGATTAAGTCGGACCGCAACGCTGCTTTCGCCCCTCACGAACGTAGACCCAGCCCGCGCTGGGCCACCAGGTATTCGGCGACCCTGCCGAGCACTCCGCCGTGAACCGGGCGTTTCCTGCGGGCGTCTTGTAACAGGTCAACCAGTTTCTTTCTCAGCTCGGCCCGACGCTTCTTCAACGCCAAAAGTACGTCATTCTGCAGCGACTCAGGTAAGTACATCAGCAAGGCTTGCGCATGAGGAACGCAGAAGGTACCCCGCTGTTGGAGCCACTTCAGAACTTCAGGTCTCGCCACTTGGCCGGCGAATTCTTTCAGTCGAGTGTTCTCTTCTCGGCGGATGTGGTTACAAACATCGCAACGATCACTTTGCGAGTCCTCTGTCGCGGCCCGATCCAGAAGCCTCAGGTAGAGCGCAGCCGCACTTTCGGCCTCTGCCGTCTTCGCAATCATCCAGGTGTGAGAACCGCAGACGTTCGCCAGCAAGCCGGTATCTGGCTGGCGAAGATAGGAGGCCTGGAATTCCTTCAGGACGCCACACAATGGACATGCGTCGTCGGAGAACAAGTCCCCTAGGGTTTTCAGTCGCGGGGCATCACCATTTGGCATTTCTTCTGCCCTGAAACAGCTCCCCAATTCCCTTACTTCTTACTTACGCTCGTGCCAAGCCACTGAAGCCCTTCGGGGCTCGTGGCGCACACCAATTCGAAGAACGACCGAACGCTGGGTGCTCTTCACGCGCTGGTCTCAATCTGCGAGTGCGGTAGTTTCCGCAGACTCAAGAGATAATTCGTCAAGCTCTCGTTTTTGGAGGTAGGGGTTATCAGTCTCAGAGGCTGTACGAGACGGTTGTCGGGCGAACCCCATCGCCACAACGGATTATACCCCGATTTGCTTAGGTTCTGTTGGAGTGTGGAGTCTCCGACAGTCCTGCGGCGCTTCGCCCGACTAAATTCACGCTAGCCCAGATCCTGCGGTGTTCGTTTGTTAGGAGGCACTCGTTCAGTGTTTACTCTAGTTATAATATAATTTAGCTCGACAGCCAGTGCGTCCAGGCCGAGCTGGAGGTTGACGTTTCTAGCAAAGAGACGGTAGATCTCGTCTAGCCCCTCCTTGAAGGCCACGATCCCGCTGAACTGGAGGCTCGGTGCCCAATTCCTCAGGCGGGCAATTACATCGATGTTTGTCACCTCTGTTTCCGGCAGCCCTTCCAGCACTCGCATCAAATCGTGAAGCACGGAGTAGCCAATCCTCATCCCGTCCTGGAAATCGGCCCGATTCTCCGTGAGAGCCCGCGTAGCTTCGAAGAGCAACCTCCAATTCGGTGTCCCACCGCCACTTCTGAAATCGTCCAACAGGCCGGAGAGGAATTCCAGCCACGGCTGACGTTGCCTTTGGAACGCTTCAAGGTTAAACCTTAACGCCCTGGCCACGCTGCCTCCCGCGAGCCGGGCTATCAGAGCGCGCTTAGACTCTGGTACGTCTACGTCGTGCCTGAGGACTTCGAGAATCGTAGACTCGTCAACGGCACCAAACGAGACGAGCCGACAACGTGACCGAAGTGTTGCCCGGAGCTCGTGGCGATTTGGGCAGATGAGCACCACCGTTGTGGTGTCCGGCGCCTCTTCCAGTACCTTTAGCAGCAGATCCACCGCCTGCCAATGCACCGCTTGCGCCTGGTCGATAACAAATACTCGGCGGGAGAACTCGAAAGGGCGCGTGTAAGCGACGGTTCGAAGTTGTCGAATCTGCTCGATCAGAATGAATCGGGTAAGAGGTTCAATCAGTTGGATGTCAAAGTAGATGAGGCCCTCTGTGCGTCGCGCCGCGTCCTTGAGCTCTCGTCGCGCCCGTAAGTCACGCCGGGCGGCCTCAAGCATCTCTTCAGCTCGCCGGCACCGGGTGCACTCTCCGCAAAAGTCATCTTGCAAACGTTGGCAGTTGAGAGCTTTGGCCAACATTATTGCCAGCGTCTTTTTCCCCACACCTTCAGGTCCTGCTAGCAGCAGAGCGTGAGGGACTCTATTGGTTGCGATCATGCCGCGCAAGGCGGAAACCGCTTCCGCGTTCCCGATGAATGCATCGAAACCCATGGTTGTAAGGCAGCCAGCAGCACCGATCGAGCCTTGCGGTTAACGACGTGGCGCTCGCCTAAATGTTCGTAAAAGCCCGATCGTCTCATCGTTGGATATCAGGCACGCCAAGGCTAGACGGGTTGGGGGCCTCTCCTCGGGGGTCGAATGCCGTGCTACCGGCCTGCCTCTTGTGTCGCCACAGAGCGCCGAGCCGGCCTGATCTGGCGCCGACCGCTACCGACGGACGCAGCCGCTCGGAGACGTTGCGCGATCTCAGTTCTCTCCCAAGTGAACTCGGGTTCGGCGCGCCCGAAATGACCGTAGGCGGCGGTCTTCTTGTAAATCGGTCGGAGCAGGTCCAGAGACTCAATGATGCCTCGAGGAGTTAGCTGAAACTCCCTTCGAATCAACTGAATCAGTTCTTCGTTGCCGAGCCGGCTGGTACCAAAACTCTCGACCATGATCGAGACCGGCTCGGCGACACCAATTGCGTAGGCCAGCTGCACTTCGAGGCAGCTGGCAAGTCCTGCCGCCACAATGTTTTTGGCAATGTAGCGCGCCATGTAGCTAGCGGAGCGATCCACCTTGCTGGGGTCTTTTCCGGAGAACGAACCGCCGCCGTGATGGGCCGTTCCTCCATAGGTATCCACAATGATCTTTCGTCCCGTGAGGCCGGAATCCCCTAGCGGGCCTCCTGTTACGAACCTTCCCGTCGGATTGATGTGATACTTCGTGCGGGAGTCGAGCATGCTGGCGGGAATTACTGGCTTAATCACGAACTCCTGCACGGCTTCGCGAAGCACATCGATTGCTACGTCCGGGCTGTGTTGAGTGGACACAACGAGGGTGTCCACCCTAACGGGACGTCCCGCATCGTATTCAACGGTGACCTGAGCCTTGCCGTCCGGACGGAGAAAGTCCGCCAGCTTCTGCCGCCGCACCTCCGCAAGCCGTTGGCAGAGCTTGTGGGCCATCATCACAGCGAAAGGCATCAGTTCGTTGGTCTCGTCACAAGCGTATCCAAACATGAGCCCTTGATCGCCTGCTCCACCTGTCTCGACTCCCCTGTGAATATCCAGACTTTGTCGAGTGAGGTTCACCAAGACGCTGCAAGACTCGGCACTGAAGCCGCCTTGAGGATCCGTATAGCCAATGGCCGCGATTGTGTTGCGAACGATCTGCTCGACCTCCAGCGTTGCGGATGTCGTAACTTCGCCAGCCACATATACTGCTTGGTCCTTCACCATGGCTTCGCAGGCTACGCGTCCGCCCGGATCGCTCGCAAGGACGGCATCCAAGACGGAGTCTGAGATCTGGTCGCAAATCTTATCGGGATGGCCCTCCGTAACTGATTCTGAGGTAAAAAGGTAACGCTGTGTTGTCTTAGACACGTACTCTCCCTCCTTGACAGGCACTCCGAGGTTCATGTCGCCAGCCCGCTACGGTGCATGCTTCGGCGCGTGCCTGATCTCTACTTATGCTGTATTAGGGGAACCGCCCGGGACAATGGTGAGACTCCGACCGCGATTCCGCCGCAGGAGTCATTGGCCACTTGGGCGTCGTTGAGCGAACTCCACCGCTCTGAGGAGTTAGAATACCGCACGAGATTGGCACGCTGCAAGCCTTCTGGAGGACGAAGATACCTCCGACTGAGCACCCTGATAGCACTTTTCATCGAATCTGGTTGAGTAGTAAGATGGCCAAGGTGATGGAGTTCGCCTGAGAACCACCCGCTAGTTCATGGGTTGATAACTCCTGTTAGCGCTTGGCGCGCCGTCAGGAGGTTTCTTGTCTTTTCCCTTTTTCCCTGCATGCTCGTTTAGGCTCGCCTGGGGACAAAGAAGCATCCCTATGGGCTGCCCCAGGTGCCGCTCCGAGAGCCACCTCCTATAAAGCCGTCTTGCGCTCTGTCGACGAATCTCGAGGCACGCTTAATGTATTTGCCAAGGGTTTACGATCCGGCCGCACGCGCCTATCGGGTGCGATACGCCATTGCGAGTATTCTTCGCGACGAGGTTAGAAACGAGGGCGCATTCAACACTTGTTTTGAGATGGAAGATGCCGAGGAGGTGATTTGCACGATCCTGCGCCGAGGCTTGAAGAATCCGAGGCTGCGCAGGGCGCTGGAACGCAGCCATCTTGTGAACCTTGCCCAATGGCTCGCCTCGCGCCCTGAGTTCTCAGAGGCCTACTACAGTGCCGAGATCCCGCCTCCAGAGAGGGCACTCAAGCACTCTGCGAGGAGGAGCCCGACGCGAGCTGAACAGGGCATTCCGCTCAAGCGCAGGCGATGCCTTCATCATCGGGTACCTTAAGCGTCAAACCGCACCGTTCAGGGCGCAGGTCGGATGTCGCGAACCTTGCCTTCCAATTGTTCCAATCGGACGAGAGCTGCGTGGACTGCCGATTCTCCCTCAGCACGGGTAACGCGAGCGCGGGTCAACGCTTCATCGGCAATGCGGCTGACTTCGTGCAGGAGCTTGCGAATCTCCGCCTCCAGTCGCCCCCGGCTCTCCTGAACACGGTTCAGAATGTCACTCTGCACCCGGGTGGCGTTGGTTTCGAGCAAGCGAATCAGGAACTGTCGCGCATCGCGATCGATGATGCGCCTCGCCCCAACCAAGCCCAGAAACAAATCCGCGAGCCACCGCAACGGCGACGCCGGCTGGGCGATCTCAATCAGGTCGAGAAACGAAAACTCCGAGCGGACCCGAAAGCCCAGTTCGGGATCGAGGGCGTGGGGCATACGCGCCAGTTCGGAGACGCCTTGAGCCGCAAGCTGCTTCAGAAAGCTGTTTCCAATCTCGACGAAACGGTCCCCGACTAAGCGGTACTGTTTTTCGGCCTCTTTTTGCTCGGTTTGCAGCCAGGGCGCCACATACCGCTCGGCAATCTCCTGAGCCACATGATTGAGGTTACGGCGGTAGGCGGGTCCCGCTCCGTGTGGAACCGATTCCAGTTTTTGATCGAACTCTCGGTCCGCGAGGGGCAGCACCGACGCGAGAAATGTCTTGTGACGGCTACCAAACATGTCAGAGAGCCTTTGCTGCTCGGCCATGAAGAGGAAACCGAGTTCTCGCATGGAGCGATCCGCTGCGAACAGCGTTTCCTTCATGGCTGCGATTCGTCGCTCGGACTCGTCGATCGGGCGCTCGAGTGCCTGGCGCTCTTCGCTGACGATTGCCAGCAACTCTTCGCTGAGCCGGTTGATACCGCGCTCGCAAGCCGCCCGAACTATTTGACGGCCGGATTCCTGCACAAGCTTCTCCAGCGCTCCCAGAAGCCGGTCCCAATCGCGTTTCGGTCCCGGATGCTCCGCGAGGCGTTCGGCGGCGCTCACCTGGAAGATGGGGCCAACTGAACGATTCAGATGTTTCTGCAGCAACCGTTCGGTGAACTGCACCGCGGCCGCGCGCTCGGCATCCGTGGTCCGGTCCGCCTTGTTCAGCACAACAATCAAGTCGCGGACCTGCTTGGCAACAGCCTTAACGACCGCCAGTTCATCCCCCGCCAGCGGCGGGTCCGCGCCGAGGACCACCAGAGCGGCATCGATGTGCGGTATGAACGCCTGTGTGGCCGCGGTGTTCCCGCCGAAAGCCGATCCGAGCCCAGGCGTGTCGACCAGGCAGATCCCGGAGGCAAGTAGGGGGCTCCGCACAGAGACTTCGGCACCTTCTACCCCCTTCAGGTTTTCCGGGTTATGTTCTTCGGAGACGTATCGCTTCAGGTCCTCGACGGGGATCTCCTGCCACGAGCTGTCCCGCCCGTGGATCCGTGCCCTACGCTGCTCGCCGTATCGAATCACTGTGGGAACAGCCGTCACTGGAGTGAAGCCCACGGGCAGCACGGGGTCTCCGATCAACGCATTAAGCAGGGTTGACTTGCCCCGCTTGAACTGGCCAATGCAGGTGAGATAAAAGCGGCCCTCCGAAACGCGCATAGCAAGCGCACGGGCCTCCTCGGGAACCCTGCTTGAGCCCAGCTCTTCGCCAAGGGAAGCGAGGCACAAGAGCTTCCCAGCACCGTCGACGTCTCTCACCGTTGAGGACGGCTCAACGGGAACTTGGGCCGGTCTGCTCACGATGGTTCCTTTTTCGATGGCCCTTGGCGTTTCGATAGCTCTCTCCTCCCCGCCTGTGCCCGGTGTCCTTGGCTCTTTTTACCGTGTCGACCCATAAACCTGTAGATATCGCTCTCGGCTTTGCACAATGAGCCGACGCGCTTCTTCCGGCCCTGCCCATTGGGAGAATCCTGTGCCCTTGTCGTCTGCCCTCCAGAGCCCAAGAAAATCCCTGATTTCCAGCTGAACATGGAGAGCCACCTGGTCCAGCGCCTGAAGATGTTCATAGCGAGGATCTCCTTCAGGCACAGCCAAGATCGTGTCGGTTGGGCTCCGCTCGTCGCCCGTCAGCAGAACTCCGATGGGACGTACGTCCAGCGAGCACCCGGTGAACACTCTTTCTTCTGTGATCGCAAGAACGTCGAGCGGATCACCCTGTCTCGAAATCGTTCCTGGGATGAATCCATAGTCGCCCGGACAGTAGGGGGAGCGATACTGGATCGCGGCCAGCTCGAACACTCCAAGGGTGAGATTGTATTCGTACTTGTATCGAGAATTCGTCGGGCTCTCGACGATCATTCGAACGATGTCGGGGCATCGGGACCCGATTTGAATGTGTTGCAGCATGGATGGCGACGCACCGATATCGGGCAATTTCCGGCTCAGAGCAGGTATTGAACGCGCCATGGCGCCTGCAAGCGCTTATCGCCTACCAACTGGCTGAGCGCCTGGTGGTACGCTACGCGCTCGTCCTCACTTTGTAATCCGCGGCGAAGGGCGTCGTGCTTCAGCGCATAGCGCTCCATGTTCTCGGCCAAACGCTCCACGATGGCCGCATGGAAGGCAACCAATTCGCCCGCCAACTCGGGATCCGGCAGCTTCCGAAGGAGGGCGCTCAAATGCGGCAGACACAGAACAGGCATCTTCGCCCCTACCGCTGAGACACGCCCGATCTCTTCCACTACATCAGCAATTTCCCGTTCCTCTGCGTTGAACTGTTCCTGGCAGGCACGGCATTGTTCTGGCTTAGTGAGCAGTTTCTTCGTCTCGGCTCCCAGCGTCTCTTGGGTACCCGATTCGGCCAGGGCGCCCAACCGTCTACTCAGCGTCATCAGAACTTCCGGAAAAGACGACGCAATCCCCTGCGGTGACGCGATTTCCGAATACTGCCAGGTGTGGAGCGGGCATAATCCTCCGCGCTTGGCCAAAGTCGAGCGTTCGCGCGCATTGACAATGATTTGGAGCTGGAATTTTGCCATGAACTTGAACATCGCGTCGGAAACGCGGGTGCAGATTCGGCAGGGCTTCCGTATAGCCTCCGCGACTGCGGCTTCAGGGGGGACGGCTACTTGTCGCGCAGACGTGCTCGATAGCCCTTCCATTGATGCTGCCGTTCCCATGAGTCGATCACGGATGTCCATGACCCTGGCTGCCACATCGTCAAACGTTGTCTTCTGCTCTTCAACCGCTGGATCCAGAGCGAAGTCAGCGAGCATGGATAGCGCCCGCTCACAAAAGCGCAGCAGAAATTCTGTGGCCTTCTCGGTCGTAAGGAATTGGAAAAGTTCCTCCTCGAGTGCGGTCAATCCGCTGTCGGCGAGCCGCTCGGGCGATGCTG
>JASHPE010000298.1 GCA_030038235.1 Terriglobia bacterium | reverse complement strand
AGTGGACTAGAGTCAGCCAACCAAGGAGGACCACCGTGAAAGCTCGCAAGTCAAGGCCGGAGCGTCTTCGCTCGTTGAGTCAACTCCTGAATCGTCGACTTGTCTCTTACGCAACTGCGGCGACCGCCGCTGGAGCCGGTCTTCTAGGCTTGGCGCGGCCGGCGGAGGCGCAGATCGTCTATACGCCCGCTCACGTTGTGATCGGATTTCAAGGCAGCTACGCGTTGGACCTCACCAACGATGGCACCACCGACTTCATTCTCCACGACTCGGCGATGGCAAACTGTTCGACGGCCGTTAATGCGCTCCTGGCGCAGCCGGTGCCCGGCAACGCCGTGGAAGGCCGGAGCAGTGCAAACGGGTTGGCCTTGGCAAGCGCGCTGAAGGCGGGTAACGCCGTCGGTTCAAGCCAGCACTTCATTAACCCGGGTGGCCGTGGAGCGATTATGGGCGAGGCGGTTGACTCGCCGGGCGGGGGGTCATTATTCGGTAATTGGATTCACGCCGCAAACCGCTATCTCGGGTTGAAGTTTCAGATCAACGGTCAGACGTACTTCGGATGGGCGCGGATGACCGTCGATGTTTCGCGTCCCGTGCACGTGCGCGCCGTGTTAAGCGGTTATGCCTACGAAACGCAGCCGAATACGGCCATCATTGCCGGACAGGAGCATGGTGCGGCCGCCGGCGTCCCGAGCGAGCCGTGGATTAAGGGCCAGACCGAGGGCCAGACCACGGGAGAGTCCGGCCCGGACGCATCTCTCGAGTCCGTCGGGGCACCACAACCGGCGTCGCTCGGAATGCTCGCGCTTGGGGCGGCAGGGCTGGCTTGGTGGCGGCGAGAGCCGCCCGCGCCAGCCCTGTAGGACGCGGGGGCGACGACACATGTCGTCGCGACCGCCGCTCAAGAGCCGTTTGTCCGTTTCTCATTGTGATTCTCCTTGCATCTGCGCGTAAGCAAGCGTGCCGGCGGCTGCCGGATAGAGACCAAGCACGCGCAGTTCCTGCGCCACCTGTTCGAGCTCCGCTAACGCGGCGTCCATGTCTTCGGTTGAATCCGCCGCGATGTCCAGGAAGAACTGATATTCCCAAGGGCAACCGTGGATCGGCCGGCTTTCGATCTTCAGCAGGTTCACGCCATGCCGGGCGAAGGGCTGCAAGGCCTCCAGTAGCGATCCCGGGCGATGCGGCAGGCGCATGACGAGCGTCATCTTGTCGGCGCCGGGCACCACGCGGCGCTCCGGGAGCAGCAGCACGAAGCGCGTGAAATTCCGCTTGTCGTCCTGGATGTCGTCCAGCAGGACCACGCCGCCGTAGAGTTCCGCCGCCGTCAGTCCCGCAATCGCCGCGCGGGTAGTATCGCCGCTCTCGATAACGCGCCGCACGCTGCCCGCGGTGTCTTCGGCGGGAATACGGTTCCATTCGGGGTGTGCTGTCAGGAAACGCTCGCACTGCGCGAGCGCCATGGGATGAGACTCGACCGACCGGATGCTATCGAGCGAAGCGCCGCGGCAGGCAATCAGGTGATGCTGGATGTTGAGGATGGTTTCGGCGGTGATCCACAGGCCGTGCTCAAGCAGCAGGTCATAAACGCGGAGCACCGAGCCGGCCAGGCTGTTCTCGATAGGCACCAGCAGCGCGTCCACCTTGCCTACGATCAGCGACGCAAAGGTCGCGTCCCAGGTCGGGCACGGCACGCTGATGGCGTACGGGCCGAGCAGCTCCTTCACGGCCGCTTCGCTGAAGGCGCCGGGCTCGCCCTGGAAGCCGATTCGCGTGCAGCCTGTATAATCGACCGGAGTCTGGCGGGAAGTGTCTACGCGCATTGCATCCTCCGGGCTTCAGCGGGTCTGGCTGCGCGCCGCGAGCGGGCGTGATTCGCCCCGGTATGATTCGACGGCGCCTCGATCGACTGCGCCCGGCGCGACTCCGCCAGAATCGCGTGGAACAGGTGCTCCACGGCTTCCCGATCGAGCGGACCGGTGTTCAGCGCGTGTGCCCGTGTTAAGATCTGCTCCTCGCGGCGCGCGTCGCGAATCCCGAGACCCGCCTCGCGCTTATGGCGTCCGAGCTCGAGCGAGATGGCCACGCGCCGGTTCAGCAGATCGAGCAACTGCGCGTCGATGGCGTCGATTTGTTCCCGCAGGCGTCCAACAGTTGGGTTCATCACATCCTCCCGAAAAACAAAAACGCCGCGATCCCTGGGGAATCGCGGCCATTCTGGAAACTTGCCCGGTTTTTATTCGGCTACTACCCGATCATCCGTGCACAGTCGCCAGCCTGCCCGCCTCCCCGTAAGGGAAGCGGTAGGTAAAGGCGAACTGGAAGGTATACGTCATGACCTTGGCAGCACCCGGCATTGCCGGAACCACTATTCAAGCACATGGGCCGGCGGCATGTCAACCATGAAACGATGCCAGTCGCGTGAACGGACAAAAGTCCACCGGACCCGCCTCGGCGTGCGGCAAGTCCGTTTCGCGGTACAACGCGCGGAAATGGGGCCGCGCCGGGCTGTTGCGTCTCCTGATCCTGCCCTAGCGCGAATGACTGCGTGCGGAGGACCCGCAATCGACACCCCGTACCGCCGGCTGAGGCTGACACGAACGCGGGTGACCGCAGTCACTGCCTCCTGTCACACCCGGTGATCACTCTTGAGGGTGCGCCGGCCGTGTCCGGCGCAAATCGGTCACTGAAAGGGGAGCTGACAATGCGGATTCAAAAGCAGGATGCGCTGGATTATCACCGGCGGGGACGGCACGGCAAAATCGAGGTCGTGGCCACCAAGCCCTGCCGCACGCAGTGGGACCTGAGCCTGGCCTACACACCGGGCGTGGCCGAGCCGTGCCTGGAGATTGAGAAGTCGCCGGAACTCGGCTTTGACTACACCGCGAAGGGCAACCTGGTGGCGGTGGTATCGAACGGCACGGCGGTGCTCGGACTCGGCAACATCGGCGCTCTGGCCGGCAAGCCCGTGATGGAAGGGAAGGGCGTACTGTTCAAGAGGTTTGCCGACATCGACGTCTTCGACCTGGAGGTGAATTCCGAGAACCCCGAGGACGTGATCCGATTCTGCCAGGTCCTGGAGCCGACCGTGGGCGGCATCAACCTCGAAGACATCAAGGCGCCGGAGTGCTTCGAGATCGAGGAGACGCTGCGCCGCACGATGTCGATCCCCGTGATGCACGACGACCAGCACGGCACGGCGATCATTTCCGGGGCGGCGCTGCTGAACGCGCTGGAAGTCGCCGGCAAGGACATCGCCCGCGTGCGCGTGGTCTTCAACGGCGCCGGAGCTTCCGGCATCGCCTGCGCCGAACACTACATCCGCCTGGGCGTGAAGCGCGAGAACCTCATCCTGTGCGACACCAAGGGCGTGGTTTACCAGGGCCGCAGGGAAGGGATGAATCCTTACAAGGCGCGCCTGGCGGCAAGGACGGAGGCTAGGACGCTGGCCGATGCGCTGAAGGACGCCGACGTCTTCGTGGGGCTTTCGACGGCCAACTGTGTAACGCAGCCGATGGTGCGCGCCATGGGGGCGCGGCCCATAATCTTCGCCATGGCGAATCCCGATCCCGAGATCACCTATGACGACGCCAGGGCGGCCCGCGCAGACGTCATCATGTGCACGGGACGCTCCGATTATCCGAACCAGGTGAACAACGTGCTGGGCTTTCCGTTCATCTTCCGCGGCGCATTGGACGTGCGCGCGCGCACCATCAATCATGAGATGGAAGTGGCGGCTACGCAGGCCCTCGCGGCCCTGGCCAAGGAGGACGTGCCCGACGCGGTGCTGCGCGCTTATGGAGCCAGCCGCATGCACTTCGGACCCGATTACATCATTCCCAAGCCATTCGACCCCCGGGTGCTGATATGGGAGCCGGCGGCGGTGGCCCGCGCGGCCATGGAGAGCGGCGTGGCCCGCGTTCCCCTCGATCTCGACGAGTACCGCGACCGGCTCGCGCGCCTGCTCGGGCGCACCTACGAGGTGATGCAGAATGTGCGCCATCGCGCCCAGGCCCAGCCGAAGAAGATCGTTTTCTCCGAAGGCGAGCACGAGAAGATCATCCGGGCCGGCTGGCAGTTAATGGAAGAGCGCATTGCCCAACCGATCCTCATCGGACGCAAGGCCGCGATCGAGGCCAAGCTTGACGAACTAGAGCTGCACGGGTTCCATCCCGCCATCGTGGAGCCGGCGCTCGAGCCTCGCTTCGACCAATACGTGGAGGAATACTACCGGCTGCGGCAGCGGCGCGGCGTGACGCGCATCGAAGCCCGCGAGCAGATGCTGAACCCCAATTACTTCGGCGCCATGATGGTCCACATGGGCGCCGCCGACGGCTTCCTGGCCGGAGTTACGCAGCACTACCCGGAGACGATCCGGCCAGCGCTCCAAATCATCAAGACGCTGCCCGGCGTCCACCGCGTCTCGGGCGTCTACGTGATCGTGACCAAACAGCAGGTGTATTTCTTCACCGACACCACGGTGAACATCGAGCCAACGGCGGAGGATCTGGCGGAAATCGCCCTCCTCGCCGCCGAGGTGGCGCGCGACTTCGATTTCGAGCCGCGCGTGGCCATGCTGTCGTTCTCGAATTTCGGCAGCTCCACGCATCCGCTGGCGCAGAAGGTGCGTCACGCGACGGAACTGCTGAAGAAGCACGCTCCGGAGATCGTGGTGGACGGCGAAGTCATGGCCGACACGGCGGTCACGCCCGAGATCATCGAAGAAGACTACCCGTTCTCGGCGCTGAAGGGCGGCGCCAACGTCCTGGTCTTCCCGGACCTGGGCTCCGCGAATGTAGCCTACAAGCTGATGCTGCGCATCGGCGGGGCGGAGGGCGTGGGCCCGATCCTGATGGGTCTTAATAAGCCGGTCCACGTGTTGCAGCGTGGGGCCACGGTGGAAGAGATCGTCAATATGGCGGCCATTGCCGTCATTCAGGCGCAACTGGGCGGCAAGATCGAGGAAGTCCGTGTTCCCGTGAAGGCGGCGTAGCGCGGGCGTCCCGCCCGCGGTGGCGGGAGCGTCCCGCTCCCGCAGAGCAACCAGAGCGGGCGGGACGCCCGCGCTACGGGACGGGCGCGTGGGGACTCATTTCAAAATGAATCACTATCTAAGTTTGGGCTCGACGCGGGAGCCCTGCGGGAAGTATACTGCCGCCCGATACCTGGGAGAGCTTTTCATGCGCGCGCCTTCTGGACGCGAGACTGTCCGGCTTCTTGTTCTCTGTCTTCTGACCGCTCTTTTTCCGGGGCGGGGCGCGCGCCTGTCCGCGTCACCTCAGGCGAGCGCCGACACCAAGGGCGTTGCCGCAGCGACTCGCGCTCAGGGGCGCAATTCGACGGCAGAAGGCAAGCCCACCGATATCACCGCAATACAGCATATCGTTTTTATCATCAAGGAAAACCGGAGCTTCGACGACATCTTTGGGACTTTTTCCTCCGGGCCCGGGTTCACAACGACTGGGACGATCTCCACGGGCCAGACCCTGACGCTGGGCCACACGCCCGACCGGGTGGCTCGCGACCTGCAACATTCATACACGGACTCGACCACCGCAATCAACAACGGAAAGATGGATCAGTTCGATCTGATCAATGATCCCGGATTCGCGTGCAACGTCAATGGCGACTACCTCTGCATGACCCAGTATGTCCAGGGAGATATTCCAAACTACTTTACCTATGCCAGTAATTTTGCGCTGGCGGCTCAGATGTTCTCCTCGCTGAAGGGTCCGAGCCTGCCCAATCACCTGTACACAATTGCCGCCCAGAGTGGCGGTGTGATCGGTAATCCCGGCGGTAGCGTAACGAGCTGGGGATGCGATGCCCCGGCTGGAACCACCGTGCCAGTGGTGGATAGCAACGGCATTCTGACCAATCAGTTTCCCTGTTTCGATTTTCAAACTTTGGCCGATCTTCTCGATAGCGCAGGTATCTCGTGGTTGTCTTACGCCAAGACGGGAAACGAGTGGAACGTCTTTGACGACATCAACCACATCCGGAATACCTCGATCTGGACAACCAACATTGCTCCTGACACCCAATTCATAACCGACGCCGAGGATGGTCAGTTGCCCTCCGTAAGTTGGCTGGTTCCTTCGGAAGACCAGAGCGAACATCCGACTGACTCCGCTTGCAACGGCGAAAACTGGACCGTCGATCAGGTCAACGCGGTCATGCAAGGTCCGGACTGGGGCTCGACGGCCATCTTCGTCGTCTGGGACGACTTCGGCGGCTTCTACGATCACGTTCCCCCTCCCATTTCGGACCAATATGGTCTGGGTCCCCGCGTTCCTCTTCTGATCATTTCGCCCTACGCCATATCAGGTTACGTTTCGCAAACCACGTACGAGCTTTCCTCATTGCTCAAGTTTGTCGAGGAGCGCTACGGCCTGCCGCCGCTCACCGACCGCGACGCTAATGCCAACGACATGCTCGACAGCTTTAATTTTAACCAGACACCGCTGTCCCCTCTTATTCTGCAAACTCGCCATTGCCCGCCGGCTTCGACCACTTCTCTGAACTTTGCGCTTCCCCAGCAGGTGGGGACGCCAAGCCCGGGCGTGACGGCGTTTCTCAGTAATTACAATGCGACTTCGATCTCGGTCTCCAGCATCACTACGAGTGGGGACTTCTCCCAAGTGAACAACTGTCCCACAACGCTGAGTGCTTACGTTCCGAGCACCCCGGTGCCGAAGTGTACGATTACGGTTACCTTTTTACCCACGGCTGCCGGAACCCGCACGGGGACCCTCACCTTGACCGACGGCGATTCCAGCAGCCCACAGACCGTCAGCCTGAGCGGCACGGGCACAAACGTGGGTCTCTCCTCCTCGCTGCTGAGCTTTGGGACGGTGGTCGTGGGATCGAGCAGCCCGGCGAAATCCGTCACCTTCACCAACCTGGGTACTTCCTCGCTCGTCATAAGCGGCTTTGCGGTCAGCGGTGACTATAGCCAGACGAACACCTGTGGCAATTCCCTGGCGGGTGGGGCGAGCTGCACGATAACGGTCACGTTCAAGCCCACAACGACCGGCATCCGGTACGGCGCAGTGACGGTGACTGACAGCGACGGCAGCGGCTCACAGGTGGTGAACCTGACAGGCACCGGCACTTTGGTTTCCCTGACACCCGCGACGCTAGCCTTTGGGAACGCGACCTTGGGAACGACGGCGACCGCGACGGTGACCCTGACCAACAAGAGCACCAACACCGACCTGAGCATTCTGAGCATGAGCGTCACTGGAACCCAGTCGGGAACACAGGGAAAGTACACAGAGCTGGTTACCGACAACTTCAGCCTTCAGAGCACCACCTGCGGCAGCACCTTGGCGCCCGAGGCGAAGTGTACTTTCACCCTCGCTTTCACTCCCACTTTGGAGGGCACGCTCAGCGGACAGTTCTACGTCTACGACAGCGAAGCCGACAGCCCACAATTCATCGGCCTCACCGGGACCGGACAGTATGTCACGGCAAACCCGGTACCGTTCCTCAGTCAGGCTCTGGCGCCGATTAGCTCAGCTCCCGGCGGAAGCGGATTCAACCTCACGGTGCACGGGACGGGGTTTGTCTCCGGCGCTGCGGTCAATTGGAACGGCAGTCCGCTCGGCACCACGCTGGTCAGCAGCGAGAACCTGACAGCCTCAGTGCTGAGTTCGAACGTGGCGTCAGCCGGTACCGCGGTTATAACTGTCTCCAATCCAAGCCCGGGCAGAGGACTGTCAAACTTCCTGCTGTTTCCTGTTACAAATTCCACCGCTTCTGTCACCTTCAACAAAACCAGCCTGGGCACCGGCAACAGTCCTCGCGCCGTGGGCAGCGGGGACTTCAACGGCGATGGTAAACCAGACTTGGCGGTGGCCAATTATGCAGACAACACCGTGGAGATCTTTCTGAGTAATGGCAACGGCACTTTCGGCAGCGGGATTCTGGCCGCCACAGGCACCGGCCCCGATGCGCTGGCGGTCGGGGACTTCAATGGTGATGGGAAGCTGGACCTGGCGGTGGCCAACCAGACGGACAGCACCATCTCCGTCTTCCTGGGCAACGGCGATGGGACGCTGACACTCAAATCGACACTGAGCATGGACACGACGGCGCCGGTGTGCCTGGGTGCAGCCGATTTCATCGGGAATGGCATCCTGGACCTGGCGATGGTGAGCCAAGCCGACGGCGCTCTGGAGGTTTTTCTCGGCAACGGTGACGGAACGTTTGAGGAGACATCCGTCCTTCCCGACGCCGGAAAAGGTCCAGTCTCGCTGGCCATCGGCGATTTCAACGGCGACGGCAAGCTCGACCTGGCTCAAGCCAACAACAAAGGCAACACGGTCGGCATCCTGCTTGGCAGCGGAAACGGCACCTTCACCGCCTCGAGCAATCAGCCGGCAACCGGCCATGGCCCGCAAGGCATCCTGACCGCGGATTTCAACGGCGACGGCAAGCTGGACCTGGCAGTCGCCAATGAGACGGACGGCACAGTCTCGATTCTGCTCGGGAACGGCAACGGCACTTTCGGCACGCAGATGACGTTCGCCACCGCGGCGGAACCGGTGGCCCTGGCAGCAGGCGATTTCAACGGCGACGGGAAACTAGACCTCGCGGTGGTCGATCAGTCGGCCAACAGCATCTCGATTCTGCTCGGGAACGGCAACGGAACCTTTCAGACTCAACTCGATGTAGCCACGGACGCAGGGCCGGTGGGTTTGGTGGCGGGCGACTTCAACAATGATGGCCGCCTGGATACCGCGGTGGCTGCCGAGACCGCCGGGGTGTTGTCGATTCTCTTGCAAAGCGCCACGGTCAGCCTGTCCCCTAACAGCCTGACATTTGGAAATCAGGGCCTGGGCACGAGCAGCAGGCCTCAGACTGTCACTCTCTCGAATACCGGCACGGCCCCACTGGAGATCAACAGCATCATGGTGACGGGATCCGACAGTGGCGACTTCACACAAACGAACAACTGCGGGAGCAGTGTGGCGGCGGGGGCGAAGTGCACCATCGCCGTGACTTTTACGCCCACGGCGACCGGCAGCCGATCGGCCAGCCTCAGCATCACCGATAATGCTCCGGGTAGTCCGCAGACGGTGTCACTGTCGGGCACAGGATCGTGACGCCTGGGACGCGACTGAATGGCCCATGAATCTCCTCATGCGGTGTCAAGGCATGACGGGCCATCCTTGGGGCCCGTGTTAAGGTGGTGGGTCAATTTGAGACCGTAGTGGCGAGTTTACGTCGCCAAATGGTCGCGTACAGCCTCTACGTCAAATTGACTCACGACCGGAGCTCTGGCAGTGGCCGACCTTGGAGTCACACGACTCAGTTGAGAATCGTGATCGTTCCACTGGTCGTGCTGGTCACCCAAATGTGGTTGTTAATGGGATCGAAGGCGTCGAACTGGGGCGCAACTCCGAAAGCAGCGGACGTGCCCGTTACCGTACCCCAGGTGGGTGCCCCCTTAACCTGGATCTGAGTCAAGGTTCCGCTGACTTCGTCCACCGCCCAAACGTACCGAACGCCGGCCGCCTTTCCATAAGCAAGGCCCCGGGGGCTGTTGCCTGGCGCCACGTTAAACGCTGCGGCGCGCGCCACGCCGGTGGCAGGGTCTAGTGTCTCCACGGTGTTGCTGTTCTGGTTCGCCACCCAGACGCTCGTTCCATCGTACGTGATACCCCATGGTTGAAACCCCACTGGGAACGTCACGCCCGCGGCTGGGGGCGCCACTTTCTCCACGGTGTTGCTGAACTCGAGGGTTAACCAGAGGTCGCTGCCGACGGCGACGCAACTGTGGGGATCATTGCCCGGCGCGGCGTAGGTTGCGGTGGTCCAGGGCGCCTTGTTGAGGTACTCGGTGAAGCTCCAAGGCCCGGCAGGGGGACCGAAGTCCATCACGTAGATATCCCCCTTGAAATAGCAGTCGCCTGCCGGATGAACTCCAGTGGGCAGTATATTTACAATCGCTCCCGCACCTGCTGTATCGACCACCGTCACCGTATTGGCGAAGGTACCGGGAGCGGAATAGGTGTCAGTCACCCACAGGTAACCGGTAGTCGAATCAAAGGTCAAATCATAAGGATTGATGACGGGGACCCACGCCATGAGCGTGTAAGGCGGCGTGAGCATGAATTCACATACGAATCCAGGGCCCGATGACGGCGTGACCCCTACCCACATGGTCTTGTGAATCGAGTCGTAGGCCACGCCCGTGGTATATGGACCGGAGCAGGGGCCGGGCGGCACCATAGTGACTAGGACGGCCGGCGTTGCGGGAAGTCCCGCTGCGGGCACGCTTTCGGAGACTGCCGGTGCGGCCGGGGCCGGGTCCCGACCGGCTGAAATGGCAGAGCCACAAAGACAGAGACAAGCGTACAGAATCCCGAAGCCAATCAACAGGCACCTTCTTTTCATCTTTTCACCTCCAAGGAGATTTGCGCGACGTAGCAGCCATCGACTTCCCTGATGAGATTCAGCGCCGCGGGCCCAAATGTGACCGGGAAAACCGGGGATGGTCAATAGACAGGTCCTGTACCGCTACTGTATTCGCGATGTCCAGCCACATTTCGGGCGTGAGCCGAAGTAGCCCGCCTCCCGTTGACATGCTGGAGTAAACTAGGTCGTTCTCTGTCCTGACGCGGACGTTGAATCGGCGGCTTGCCGGGGCCATGGGTCTGAGGAATAGCGCAGACGGGGCCGCGCATCTCCTCGTACCAGGCGCCTCGGCTTCCATGGAGGAGCAGATGGCATACCAGGGAGAGGTTTTCTCGTGTTGGGGGTTCGAAGTCGATATTCATGCGGGCGAGCTTCGTAAAGACGGACAGAAGTTAAAGCTGCAAAACCAACCTTTTCAAGTCCTGATTGCTCTGCTCGAGCGGCCTGGAGAGGTCGTTACGAGGGAAGACCTCCGGCGGCGGCTGTGGCCGGCAGATACCTTCGTTGACTTCAACAATGGCCTCAACATTGCCATTCGAAAGCTTCGCCGGGCGCTTGACGATGATGCGGAGAAGCCGCGCTACATTGAGACTTTGCCAGGCCGCGGCTACCGTGTACTTGGTTCTGTCGAGCGAGTCCCTGAGACGATGACGAAGGCGCGGGCCGAGGCCAGCGCCGGCGATGCCCTACGGCCACCTGATGGGACTGCCACCAGGGTTCCGGCCCTGGAACCCGATGGCAAGTGGCAACCGCCGCCTGCTCCACGAACCTCCCGCCTGACGCGCCGTGTTCCTACTCAACCCTCCCGGCTCCGCGCTGTTCTTGCGATTGCGCTGTGCTTGCTGCTTCTGATTGCAGCGCTGTTGTACGGGAAGGCTTCGCAACGGATGCACGCTTCTTTCGAAACGCCCACGGCGGGCTCTAGCCTCCGCGTCTCACCCGCGGCTTCTCCCTCGATAGCGGTTCTCGGTTTCGAGAATCTCTCGACGGGAAAGGGCGAGGATCGGCTTTCCGCGGTCATCGCCGAGCGGCTCTCAATGGATCTCGCCGAGGGCGACCGACTCCGAACCATATCGGCTGAAAATGTAGCTCGGGCCAAGGGCGATTTGGCGCTGCCGGATTCAGACAGCTATGCACCCAACACGCTGAGCCGTATTCATCAGAACCTCGGCGCCGATTATGTGGTCGCGGGCGCATATTTCGTGACCGGTCGGCGTCCAGCGGCGCGCGTCCGCCTGGACCTCAGATTGCAAGATGTGAAGTCGGGCTTAACCCTCGTCAGCTTATCGAGGAGCGGAGCCGAGAGTGACCTTCTTGCGCTCGTGTCCAGCGCGGGAGCCGAGCTGCGTGAGAAGCTCGGACTTGCAACCGTCGTCTGGCAGCAGGCCGCAACCGTTCCCACGAGCGTGGCCTTTGACGGGGCCAACCTCTGGGTCGCCGCTTCGGCGAAGAACATGGTCGTAAAGTTAGTGAAGGACCGCGAGCAGCCGCTGAGCTTCCCGGTGAAGTGTCCTTATGCAATGGCTTATGACGGCGCTCACATCTGGGCCACTAACCAAAACAGCGACACTGTCACCAAACTCGACGCGCCCACGGGCAGGGTACTGGGAGTGTTTCCAGTTGGCGTCCATCCGGCTGGTATCGCTTTCGATGGAAAAAACGTGTGGGTGGCGAACTTCAAAGGCAATACAGTCAGCAAACTCAATACTTCAGGGGGGTTGGAGGGGACGTTCCGAGTGGGCCAGAATCCGCACGAGTTGGTTTACGACGGTTCGCACATATGGGTGACGAACGAGTTCAGCAACAATGTGATGAAGCTGTCGATCAACGGAGAGATCCTGGGAACTTACAATGTCGGTAGCCAGCCGTGGGGCCTGGTTTTTGATGGCGCCCACATGTGGGTGGCCAATCAGAACAGCAACAACGTAATGGAGCTCACCCTGGATGGCGCGTTGGTCGCCACGGTCCCTACGGGATCGGGTCCGCACGGTCTGGTATTCGACGGGAACTACGTCTGGGCCATGGGCTATAACGACGGCTCGGTGACCAAGATTCAAGCTCGCACGGCGGTGGTGGTTGGCACGTTCCCGACTGGCGGAAGCGGTCCGCAGATGGGCGCTTCCGACGGCGTCAACGTCTGGGTGGCTAATTCCCTTAGCGGCACTGTTTCAAGAATGTAGCACGCGGGATTCCGTGTCAGAAGCCTTCGGGGCCCGCTGAACATCCGCGGGGCACAAGAAAGGCCCGGGCCAGACGGCCCGGGCCAATCCTTGCGCGAGGTTTCCTGCGTCGATCACCGGCACTCCGCAGTCGTTACTGCCTGACTGCGACTGGCAGTGATTCGTGTATTGTTGTTGCCCGTGCCGTTACGGCGCAAGGGCGTTGATCAAGCCGTCCGTGTTCGGACTGCCCCAACCGGACGCCAAATCGTAGCCCGTTGTCGCCGGAAAGCCGTTACTGCCGCTGGTGATGTCATGAAAATCGGTGGTATATCCCGTGCTCAAGCCCAACCGATAAATGAATCGGGTAAGGAGCCCCGGTGGCTTGCCGCCGTTGGTTGCCGCCTGCTCATTGATCAGAGCTGTGTAAGCGGCCCACATCGGGGCGGCAAAGCTGGTTCCGCCGTAGAGGTTTGCAGTGCAGGTGGTTTGGTCGGCGCAGACGTAGAAGGTGAAATTCGAGTTCGCCGAGACGTCTGGACCGTTCCGATAGACCGTTGACCCCTTGTTGGCGGACGTGATCACGCCCGGGAGCTTCTGCCAGCTCGGGATCGGAATTTTATCCGGAGAAATCCCGCCGCCGCCGTCGCTCCAGACAGTTTCCGAGGCCCAGTCGCCGCCCGGGCCGGTGGTCGTCAGATCTGTACCCCCGACGCAGATGACCTGTGCATCCTCCATCGGGATATAGGTTTCAGTACCCTCCCACTTGCCATCGTCGCCGGCCGCTTCAAAAAAGCTCTGGCCCTGCGCGGCCATCTTCTCGAAGTACGGATAGTCCTGCGAGATATCGCTCCCGGGCCAATACCACGAAGAGCTCAAGTTCAGAGGCAAGGGCGTATCGGTAGACATGCCAGCCAGCAGTGCCGTATCGCTGGAACCGACGTATACGTATACGGTGGTTACGCCGGGAGCCATGCCGGCCGCCTGAGTGATGTCAATGGTCTGTTCCGTATCGTCACAGCCGTCTTTGAAGAAGCAGGTGATGGGGGTCCCATCCACCGAAATGCCAGTGATGGCGGCGGTGAGTGTTTGGTTGGCGTTTTTGTAATAGGTGTCCACGTCCTGAATGTCAAATCCGGCGAATTCGAGCAACCCGATATTCTGGCCGGCACCGGTAAGAGACGTTCCCTCGTAGTAGGCTGCCCTCATGTCGCTGCCGCAGAAGGACTCTTGAGGGCAGGATCCTGTGGTGGCAAGAGAGTGCCCGCCCGGAGCACGACGCTGCAGGGCGGTACGCGGGAAGGCATAGTTATCCAAACCTGAGATGTGCCACAGTTGGAAAGGCAGGTCCACCGTGGGCTCCCGGTCTGGAGCATAGAAGGTGCGGTTTTCGGTGGGGTGCTGGTAAATCCCCATCCTGACGTGGAAGGCTGACTCGATGGCCCCCACCGTGCCCTTGAGCTGCACGTCCATGGAATCGCGGGAGCCACCCAGCACCGTAAAGCCGTTCGCCTTCGCGAAACTCAGGAAGGCGTCATATTCCTCCTGGGTAGGGCCGAACATGTTGGTGAAATCCTCCACCGTCACGAACTGGCGGTAGATCGGGCTTGAAGGGTCATAGACCTGTTCCAGGAAATTGTCCAATCCTGCCTGATCGCGCACCGGCAGAACAACATCGATGCGCATGGACTGAGTAGCGGGCATTCGGTTCAAGAACCGCGCCTGACCGTTTACGACGACGTCGCGCGTATGGCGAGTCATCAGGGACTGTGGCTTGGCTTGGCAAACGACGCTGATACCGGCCACCATCCCGATTGTGAGCAGGCTCACACTGAGTTTTCGAATCACGTCTTTCTCCTTGGCTTTGCAGAATTTCCGTTCTCGGCTTTCGGCGCTCTGACGGGAACTCCGGATTTTTCAGCATGCAGCCTGTGAATCCTATCACGTTTCCCCGGTCCCTATTGTCAAAAATTTGTCATATGGTTGGACCGGTCAACAGAGCGATCCGAATCACCGCTGAAGGCCCGCGGCTGGAGATGCGCCAACCGTGGCTACCGCTCAGGGAACTGAGGGCATCACGGAATTGTCGATGATCTTGATCAATCTCACGGAATGCGGCGCTTGACCATTGATCTCGAGAGCCGCTTCACCGATGGTGACGGGCGCGTCGTTATTGAGAACGTCAGAAGCTTTGTAAGTATGGCCCTTCGGAAGACCGAGTTCGCTCGCTTCCAGGGTGTGCGAACGTGGTTGTTCGGTCCAGTTGAAAACCGCGATCATCCACTGGCGTGCGTCTTCCCTCAGAACGTAGATGCTGGGCATTTCGTCCTGCGCGGAAAAGCTCATGAGATCCACGGGAATGGCGGCGCGCCGCAGCTCCACCATTTTCAAGAGCTCGGGATTCTTGATCAGCGCCAGACGGTCCGGTGTTTCGGGCAGCTTTGTCATGTCGTCGCCGATCTCGTACATTCCTCCGGCAACCGCCGCCAGCACGATCTGGACCTGAGCCTCGTCCAGAGTAAGCGGCTTTCTGGATTGGTGCCACGATTCCTCGGGCGCCACCTGCTTCGAGACGTTGAACGCGTCCGGATCGCTGATATAGAGGTTCCCGTTCATGTAGTAGCGGGCCGCAATGTTGGGATCCGCGTCTCTGCTGGCGCTGAATGAATGGCCGGTGTCCGGCGCGATGCGTCCTTCGTCCACCAGGCCGACGGGCGTGAGCATCGCGCTGCCGTCTTTATCGAGCAGCACGCTCTCGCCCACGGCGTCGCGGATAATCTGCAGCCCGAGGCGCTGGGCCTCGAGAGCGGTCGTGTGCGGGCGATAGTAATAGCCTTCGATCGCGCTCGAATCCATGAAGTCCAGCTTGATGTAACTCACCCCCCAATCCTCGGCCATCACCTTGTAAGTGTGGCGCAGATACTCCTCCGCGCCGGGATTGGTGGTGTCGAGCACATAAAGCGGATCGCGGTGAATCCCGTAATCGATGCGGATCGGGTGTCCGTGGGCATCGTGCACCAGCCAGTCCTGGTGGTGCTGGTAAACCCAGGCGCGCTCCGACACCTCGAACGGCGCCGTCCAGACGGCAAACTTCAGGCCCATGTCCTTAATCTTCTGCCCGAGACTCTGCATGCCGTCGGGGAATTGGGCGGCGTTGGGACGGAGATAGTCGCCGCGCGCGTAGCCGTACCCCTCGTCCACGTGGCAGTAGTCGTAACCGAGCGGCTTCAGGTTTTCCGCCATCCACTTGGCGTTGGCCAGCACCTCGCTCTGAGTAATCTTGGCGTAGAAAGCTGTCCAGCTCCACCATCCGATGGGCGGAGCGCTGGAAATGCGCGCGTGATGCAGCCGCCGCACCGCAGCGCCGTAAGCCTCCAGTTGCGAGTGATAGTCTGGCCCCGCGGCAAACATCACTCGTTCCGAACTCAATTCCTGCTGAGGCTCGAGGGGAAGGCTCAGATCGATCTGCTGTTGGGAGTCGATGTGATCTCGCAGCAGCACGGCCTCGGTCGTGCCGGTAGAGTCGGCGGTGAAAGACTCGATCGTGGCCGTGCCCATAGGGGGCTCCTGCGCCTTCAGATACAGCGCCGTCATGAATCGTGCGGCGGTGAGCGCGGCGATCAGCAGGCTCTGCCTGCTTTGACGATTGTAAATGAGCCCGTTCGTGACTCCGAAATAGGTTCCGTGCGGCGCCTGATCGAGCCCGCCGATTTTGATGGTCGGATCTTCGGTGAAGCCTTCCAGCATCACTCGGTCGGCGCTTTCCGGTCCTCCCAGATTTACCCGCGGGCTGCCGACGGCGTCCACATCTCTGATCGCTTGGACCGATACTGCCTTCGAAGTATGGTTTACGACCTTCACCTCGACGGTTCCGTAGGGCAGATCGTTATACAAGCGCAAAACGCACACGAGGTCCGGCGCGTCATCCCGTCCTGAGAAGGTGATGGTGTCTTGCCGCCCGCTACCCAAATCGTCGTGAAACGCGCTCTCGGCTTCGTCGTGACGAGGATAGTCGCTCGACCACGCCCAGCGATGATCGACCTCGGCGCCCACTCGCGATTCGAGCACCGCCGCCTCGGAGCCGGCAGCGCGAATGGAATAGGTTGCATTCCGGGGATTGAAAGCGACGGATAATTGCGAGTTGTGAAGGGAATCGGCAACGCAAGTCGTCGCCGTAAGTGTGAAGGCCACAATCCAGGAGACAAACAGTTCAAGCCAGCGCTTGTGGTGGGTCATTATCATTATCCCTGGAGACCCTGTCATTCCGAGCGAAGTGAGGAATCTCGCTCTGTGAAGACAAGGACAAACGCGATTCCTCCCCCTCACTCCGTTCGGGGCGGAATGACAGGGAATGGAGTTCATCAACACATCCTACGGAGCCATGCCTCCTAAGGCGCCGTTGCTCTGGCGACCGCGATCCGGCCTTCGTCGCCCCAATGGCTACCTGCCTCCGCCGCAGCGCGCGCAAAGGTCCACAGTCGAACGCGCTCGTAATCCAGCTCCAGCAGATCCGCCATGCGGCGGATGGTGCCGTCCGGTTCCGAGCGCAGTCTCGCATCGCAATTGAGCAGGTGCTGCGTCGCATCGTAGGCGGGATCGCCCACAAACGGCTTCGGGTCGATCGCGAGCCAAGACTCGCGCTCTGACTGCAGGACGTTGCCCGCGTGGAGGTCCGTCGCCAGCAATACCTCCGCGGGTGCGGTGCGCGGCAACTCCTCGAAGACGCGCAGGCCTTCGCCGACGAGGCCTGCGTCGGCCCACTGTTTCTTGTCTGCAAGAGTCTCATTAATCCAGTGCTTCACCAACATGGACAGTGGCCGGAAGGGGTGCGGCGCCGCCGGCGAGCGCCAGAGCCGCCGCAGCAATCCTGATATCACCAGATCCTGCTCGGGTTCCGGCATCGAGCGCAGCGGCGTCCCGGGCTCGCAACGCTCGAGCAGCATGGCGCCAAGACCATCGTCCGCATCGAGAAGCCGCACCGTCGGATCGCCGTCCCAGAAGCGCAGCCCCTCGATTTCGTGCTCGCTCTCCATGTGCGGCATGCCAATCTTCAAGACGACAGAGGTTCCCTCTGCAAGCGTTGCCGGCGCTACCCACGCGCAACTCACTTCCTCGTTATCAAAGGGCGCGCTGACCGCGAGCGCCCAGCGCCGCTCGACGCTTCGGACGGTCTCTGGCAGCCGATCAAGCCACGCCGCACGCTCGGGAGTCTTGCGGCAGTTCGCGACGACTCGGGCTGGAATCTTCAACATCTCAAAAAAGCGTCACTCGGAACTGACGTCTCCTAAGGAACTCAATTCAGAGCTTGTACCCAGGCTGGCGAAATGCGGCTGCCCAAAACGCTTCCAGATGAGGTACGCCGGCACGCCCGTCAGCATCAACCCCAGACCCGCCAAAGCCGGTCCCGGTCGCGTCACCAGCATGTTGCCAAGAAACCAGGCGGTGACGGCCACGAACACGACCGGCGTCACCGGGTAGCCCCACATCCGGTACGGCCGAGGCAGGTCAGGCCGCGTGCGCCGCAGCACAATCACACCCGCAACCATCAGCCCGTAGAAGATCCAGATGCCGAACAGCGCGTAGTCGATCAGCGATTCGTACGAGCCGGTCAGCACAAGCACTGCTGCCCAAATCCCCTGGGCCACAATCGCGAAAGCAGGCGTCTCGTATTTGGGATGAATCTCGGCGAACTTCCGAAAAAACAGTCCGTCCGCGGCCTGCGCGAAATAGACGCGCGGAATCGTGAGGAAACAGCCGTTCAGCGTACCCAAAATCGACAGCAGAATGATCAGCGAAACCACCGTTCCGCCCGCCGCGCCCAGTACGCGTCCGGCGGCATCCGCACCTACGTGAGCGCTCGCGGCAATCTCGGGAATCGACAGCACCCGCAAGTAAGCCAGATTGGCGAGCAGATAAATCGACGTCACCGCCAGGGTTCCGAGCGCCAGCGCTCGCACCACATTCCGCCTCGGATTGCGGATCTCGCCCGCCACGAAACTCAACTGCACCCAGCCATCGTAAGCCAGAAGGCAGGCGATCAGCGCCACTCCGAAACTGCCGAACGACGCTCCGGAAGTCTCCGGACCTGTGAAATGGCTTGGGTGTACACGCCACAGCAGGGCCGCGGCAACGATGATCAGGACTCCCGCGACCTTGGCCAGCGTGAAACTCTTCTGGGCCATCGCACCCACTCTGGTCCCGCGATAGTTCACAAACGTGAAGATCCCGAGAACCGCCAGGCTGAGTAGCTTGGAGCCGACCGGCCCGAGCGGCGCCAGATAGGAGATATAAAGGGAGAATATGACGGACAACCATGCCACCTGGGCGCCGCGGGAAACCGTGAAAAGCGACCAGCCGCAGAGAAATGCAGCAAATGATCCGTAGGCCTCTCGCAGGAAGACGTACTGCCCGCCGGTCGCAGGAAACGCCGCGCCCAGTTCGGCGCAGGCCAGCGCGCCGAGAAGCGAGATCACGCCCGCGACCACCCAAACGGCCATGATCATGGTCACGGAGGGCAGGCTGCGCGCCACCAGGTTCGGCACCAGGAAGATGCCGCCGCCGATCATGATTCCGACCACGATCGCGATGGAATCGACGAGCGACAGACGGCGCGCGAGTTCCGGCCGCTGGACTACACCGCCTGTTTTGCCATCGATCGCGGTCATCTCGTTACAAATCTTCAATGTCTTCCCGGCGGTGAGAAGATCTTGGTCTTTGCGCGTGAAGAAAAGAACTTCAACACAGAGTTCACAGAGGTCTCACGGAGCCCACAGAGGAGACGAAGAGGTGAAAGATGTAATCGCGGATCAGGAGTCAGCCGCTCTTCTCCGCGATCTCTGTGAGCTCTCCGTGACCTCTGTGTTGAGTCTTTTCTTTTCGCCAGCCTGGCCGCGTTCTTCCTGCCCAGCGGTATCTGACGCCGAACCTCTCCCGGCACGAGGCACGCGCCCACTCTGGTTCTGGCCAGGCGGTACCGGGACAGTTAACAGGTAACTGAGTGGCTCGCAGTCACTCAGGCGACCGTCGCCTTCTGACCATCCCACGTGACCTTCCGACAGCCATTCCGATACGACATGTTGGCGATGTGCGCGCCGAGCGCCGCGTTATGTCCCTCGACGGCGCTTTCCTTGCTCTTGGTGCGAGTGCGCACGCATTCCACAAAGGCGCGCACGTGCAGGTCCGTTGGATCGCCGAGGACGTTGTAATGCTCGATGCTCTCCGGCGCCGTACAGGTTCCGGGCGCCCACGGCGAATTGATCCCGACGATGTTGTTCTGCTTGCAGAAATCCTCCTGCATCTTGTTGGGCCAGGCCGCGACCACCCAGCCGTAATCGTCCAGGGGCTCATCAGGGAAGAACGCCAGCTCGGTTTCGCTGATCTGGATGGTTCCTTTCGTTCCCATGAAGAAGGCGCCGAAACCCTGTGTGGAAGAGTTCAAGGTAAGCGACACGTTATAGGTGAAGTTCGGATATTCAAACAGCGTCTGCACCACGTCAGGCACCTCGGCCTCTGGGTGCACTTTCTTCCAGCGATAGCTGCCGCCGTACGTGATGGCGCTCCGCGGAGCCGTCTCGTGCATCAGGTAGTGGAGCGTGTTCAGGTGGTGGACCACGAGGTCGGTCTGCAATCCTCCCGAATAATCCCAATAGCAGCGCCAGCGGAAGTAGCGGCGCGCGTCAAAAGCAACCTCGGGCGCGGAGCCGAGCCACTGTTTCCAGTCGATCGTCTGTGCGTTGCCGTCCGGCGCGATGGGATAAAACCATGCGCCCGAAGGCGTGTTTCGATTCTCCCAGGCCTTCACCAGCGAGATGTCGCCGCAGCGGCCCTCATCGATCCACTTCTGCGCGAGCAGCGTGAGTGGCGAGTTGACCCATTGGCTTCCGATCTGCAGAATCCTGCCGGTGCGCTTCTCCGCGTCGATAATTTCAAAGCCCTCGTCGATCTTGAGGGTCATGGGCTTCTCGCAATAGACGTCCTTGCCGGCATCCATGGCCTCGATGATCAGCCGCTTGTGCCAGTGGTCCGGCGTGCCGATCAGAACCGCGTCGATATCCTTGCGGTCCAGGATGCGGCGATAATCGCCGGTGGTCTCGAGTTGCTCGCCGAACAATTCTTTGGCGCGAGTGAGGCGATCCTGGTAAACGTCGGCCGCCGCCACCAGCGTCACACCGGGAGTGATCGAAAAGCTGTATGCGTCCTCCTGGACGCGCGCGCCGATCCCGATCACACCCACACGCAGCGTGTCGCTCGCAGCCATGACGGCCGAGCCGGGCTCCGAAGCCCAGAGCACTTTGTTCCCCTTGGTGAGCGCGACGGCGCCGGCGGCGCTGAGGCTCGAATTGCGAATGAATTCACGACGGTTCATCTGTGGCATAATTCCCATCCTCCTGGTTTCCCTGGCAATTCAGATTTGTAAGGGGCAGTCTATCACCACGGCGCGGCGTTAACCACTGCTCCTGTGCCGGTGGAGACGGGATGGCCATCTACCTCACTTTGGGCAGCGTCTTCGGCCGCGCATGCTAGTCTAAGGATTCTGCGACCGCGAGACCGCGCCGCAGGGCGACGAACCGGGAGCCAGTGAGAATCCTCTGGGTCAAGGCGAATAAGCTGCTGCCGATGGAGAGCGGAGGCAGCATCCGATCCTTTCACATCGCGCGTCATCTGGCGGCGCGTCATGAGCTGACCTTCCTCTCCTATTACG
>JASHPE010000031.1 GCA_030038235.1 Terriglobia bacterium | reverse complement strand
AGTTGCGCGTGAAAGAGAGCGACCGGCTGCGCGCCGTGGCCGATAATCTGCGCTTGATGGGCGCTGAGGTGGAAGAATGGCCCGACGGCTTGCGGATTCCCGGCGACCAGAAGCTGCGCGGTGGTGAAGTGGAGAGCTACGGCGATCACCGCATCGCTATGGCGTTCGCGGTGGCGGGATTATTCGCGGCGGGCGCGACGACAATCAAAGACGCAGACGCGGTGGCCGTTTCTTTTCCGGGATTCTTCGAGCTTTTGGCGACCCACGCGGAGGTCGGGCTGTAGCGCCGGTGTCCTCACCGGCGAGATTTGCGCCGGTGAGGACACCGGCGCTACGGCCGCGCCGTCATCGAGGGACTGCGCCGGTGAGGACACCGGCGCCACGGCCGCGCCGTCATCGAGGGATTGCGCCGGTGAGGACACCGGCGCTACAGCCGCGCCGTCATCGAGGGATTGCGCCGGTGGGGACACCGGCGCTACAGCCCGTCGTCATCAGGTGCGCGACGATGGCGTTGGCGCTGCCGGAGGTTCGGGCGGCGTCGGCGGCATACTCGCTTCGCCCTGTCCCAGGTGAATGGTTCCGTAAGCGGTGCTCAAGTGGATCGTTGGTCCGCCCTTTCCATACGAGCCTGTGATCGAAGGCTGGTCTCCATTGTTGTTCACTTTCAGGTCGGGACCGCTGAACTCGCTGTCCACCTCTCCGTGTTTGGACTCAGCGTCAATCTGAAAGGCGCTCTTGGACGGGATGCTGAGCTGGATCTCACCCTTGCTGGACTGCACGTCGACGGGATGCGTCGGCACGCCGGCGGCGCGGAGTTGGATGTCGCCGTCGGTGTCGGTGATCTTCACGCTGTGGGCGAATCCGTCGAGATTGATGTCCTTGGCGCGCGTGTTGACCTCGAACGGGCCCCGCACGCCATTGGCTTCGAGTGAGCCTGAATCCATCGTCAGCCGTCCCGCAAGCTCTTGGGTCGTCAGATCGGTCCGCGAAGACAGGTAGTGCACCGTCTGACCCACGTTCGAGAACTCGATGTCGCCCGAGAACTCTCCGTTGATAGTTGCCGTTCCGGTCACATCAGCGATCTGCACGTCGTCGCCGCGTCCTTCCAGTTCCACGCTGCCCTTCACGTTTGATATCTGGGTGGACCCGCCTGATTTTTGCAGTTTCACCAGACCTTCTACCTGGCTGATCTGCGCGTCGCCATGATCCACTGTGAAATTCTGCCCGCCCTTGAGGCCGCTCGCGGTCAGGTCGCCGTGCTCGACGGTCACGTCGGTGGAGGCTGCGGCCGGGACGCTGAGCACGATGTCCAGACGCACATTACGTCCGCCGTCGGGCAGGGAATCGATGTTGGACTGCAGCGTGTACTGCCCGCCCTGGTGTGCAAACTCGAACTTGAGCTGGTCGGAGAGCTTCTTCGCCTCCTGGTCGTTATCCGCGTGAACCGTTTCCTTGACCGAAGCCTGCAGAGTTGGCTGACTGCTGGAACGGACTTCCACGTCGCCATGATGGTCGACCAGCACCACGTGGGGCTGCGGTTCCGCGACCGTGGCGCTCAGGCTCTGGGTGTAGGTGTAGGAATTCGAAAAAATGTTGTCCCAGTCGTCGTTGTCGCCTGCGTGGATGCCCGACTCGAGCCAGCTCCACTGATGAAGAGCGACCTTTGAAACAACCGTACCCGTGATGAGCACGAGGACCAGAAGAATGACCTCGCTCGCCGAGAAGAGCGGCGGCGGCGTGCTTTCGGGATGCGCGCGCGCCTGGAGGTGATCGATGAGTTTGGAGGCGCCCCAGAAGATGATCACGACCGGCCAGAACTTGGCCAGAATCTTCCAGGCATCGATTGCGGGATTAAAATTGTGATAGAGAAAGAGGAGGCCGACGGTGATCAGCGTCAGCGCCCAGAAGATCGATCCGCGGCGATAGATATATGCGCTCATGGCGTTCTCCCCGGAGCTTGGAGTTCGTGTTCCTGGAAGTGGCAAGGGGCAGGTGGCAAGTGGCTAGAACTCCGGTGCAGCCGGATTCCCAGATGCAGGCCCTAAATCCCTAACCCCCGGCCCCTGACCCCTAACCCCTGCCTAGACCCTCGGCCCCTCAGGCGGACGCGGCGGCCGTCCTGACTCGATGAGCTTGAGTACGCCGAAGACCACCAGCAGGACCGGCCACGTACTCTCAAAATCCCACTGCGGGAAAAACTCACCAGCCAACAGCATCAGCCCCAGCGTTATCAGCATTACAGGCCAAGTCAGGCTGGCCCGCTGAACGAATCTGGAATTCCAGCCGCTCCCGGTTGACGAATTGGTTCCTTGTTCCGACATTGTCTTGCTCGCAGGCTAATGCCCCGCCTTGTTTCCCTGCTTCACCTGTTGCAATTCCCGATCGAGCTCCGCCATGCGGAGGTTGTGTTCGGCCTCCAGGCGGCGGATGAACTCGTGCGTCTGCAGCTCGCGGTCGCGAAGACCGCTGAAATTCACCAGCCCGACGATCACGACTACGCCCGCAAACGCCGCGAGCGGTACCAGGATTCCCGCGTCCATAGTCGCTCCTCGATTTCGGAAGCTCGCCTTCGCCGCACGCAGGCCCGATGCCTGCACTACCATCAGCGTCGGGCGATCGCTAAGCAGAGGGCGATTGCGCCCGCGCCTTCGCGATCTCGAGTTCCATCTCCTTCATGCGCCGCTCGTGCTCGAGCTGGCGTATCTGCATCTCCTGCCGGACTTGCAATTCGCGCTCGCGCGACTTGAACGCAAAAACGATGGCGACGATCGCCACCACCATGACCGTCCCGAAGATCGTGCCCACGATCGGTACCGCGAAAGGATTCTCAAGCAGTCCCATGTTCAACCCTCCCGGCAGGCAGTCCGGCTGCTGCGATTGCGCCGTCCTAGGATGCGCTTGCGATCTTGTTCTTTTCGACCTCGAGCTTCAGCCGCTCGATTTCCAGCTCCTTCAGGCGGCGTTCATGCTCCATTTCGCGCATGCGCAGGTCCTGGTGCGCCTGGAGCTCGCGCTCCCGCATCCTGCGGAAGTTGACGGTCGCCACGATGATGATCACCATCAGAAACGAGCCCAGTGGCACCATAATGCCGGCGTCCCAATTCATAACACCCTCCTCGGTAACCTTGTCGAAATCGGGCGCGGACGAACCGCGCCCCTATCTCACTGTTCACAGCCCTTTCGGACCTTGTGGCCCGCGGGGTCCCGAGTCTCCGCCGCCGGGCGGCGCTCCCCCGCGCTTAATATGCCGCTGTAAGATGATCAAGCCGACGACGATTAAGAGAACCGGCCAGAACCTCTTGATTGAATCGAAAATGGGTATATCGAATGTGATATTCAGCAGAAGCAAGATGCCGAGCCCCAGCAACAGCACAGCGCCGATGGGCGCGTCCATCTTGAAGTCGCCGAGGCCCAGCCACTCTTCTGCCGGCTGCCCGAGTTGCTTGCGACGGGCCGTCTGGTAGGAGTCGATCACCATATAGAAGTAAAAGGCCCCAGCGCCCAGGCCGAAGATGGTGTCGAATGGGTCGCCCACGCGATCACACACGGCAATCAGTGACCCGAAGATCAGCACTTGCACGATGGCCTTGACAATCTGCCCGTTGTAAATCGAGCCCACGCCGGGGATAAATCCGAGGAACAAAGCGAGGCCCGGGTTCGATCCCTCGCCATAGCCGCCGATCGGCGCGAGGGGCGACAGCGTCGACGAGCGCAGGCGATTCGCCAGGCACGTCTCGCAGTAAATCATGCCGCTGATTTCGCGCTTGCACTCGGCGCAGAGCGGACGTCCGCATTGCCCGCAGTAAGCCACCGATTCGGTTTGAGGATGATTGGCACACGTCATTGGTTTGTCTCCCCCATTGAACGCTCCCAGTACGCCCCGTCGGCGTATGGCACAGCCGGGCCTGCTTCGGAGGGAGCGTTCGAAATCCAGGTTGAAGCCAGCGGCCCCTCGTCCGCCGGAGCGCCGTCGGTTGATCCGCCGGCCGGCGCCTGAGGCCGGGGTGTTTCACTCGGCTGAGCGCGCAGGCGCTGCAGGCGCGATTGAAACTCGTAAACTACTTTCAGGTCATAACAATATTTTTCCACCCGGCCGACCAGCAAGTGACCGTTCCGGTTCGCCTGATACACCCAGGTGACCGGGTTCAGATCGGCGGGCCGGAGGTGCCGCAGGTTGATGCCCGCCACGTTGACGATCATGGAGAGCGAGAAGACAGTCATCGCCACACCGTACGCCACCCGGGTCTGCATAACGGGACGGAACCAGGCTTGCAATCGCTCTGCGAGGCTCGGCTTGCGCTCGCCCAGCGTCGCTCGCAGAATCTTCGGGACCAGCCACGGCGGTGGCTCGATCGACTCCGCTCTGTGGCAAAGATCGAACGCGTGCCGGACGTCCGCGACCAGGGCCCGGCAGTCGGCGCAGGCCGCCAGGTGGCTTTCCACCTCGGCCCGGCCGGCGGGAGTGAGCTGCCCTTCCAGGTACTCACTGATCAGGTTTTCGAGCTCCAGATGCGTCATATCCTTGGGCCTGTCCCGCCCTTCACTCCTTCCATACGCTTTATGACCCGCGCCAGTTCCAACCTTCCACGATTGATTCTCGATTTTACGGTTCCCTCGGGCACTCCCAGCACCTCGGCGATCTCATCATAGTCGAGGTCCTGGAAGTCTCGCAGCACCACCGCCTCACGCATGTCGGGCGAGAGGCGGCTGAGCGCAACCTGCACGATTTCACGGCGCTCCCGCGACTCAACTCGCGCAATGGGCTGCTCATCGGCGCTGGGCTTGTCTTCGAGGCCGCCGGTCTCGTCCTCAAGGGATGAGGTCAGGCGGTCTTTGTGGGTTCGACGATAGTGGTCTACCAGGTGGTTTCGCGCAACTCGATTCAGCCAGGTGGAGAAGGCGCCTTGAGTGGCGTCATAGGTTGTAAGCGTCTGGAAGACCTTGATGAAGACCTCCTGGGTGAGATCTTCGGCCTCGCTTGGCCGCCCTGTGAAGCGATAGCAGAGGTTGTAGATCTTGCGGTTATGCGACCGCAGCAGCTCCTCCCAGGCGGAGTCCTCGCCCCCCAGGCACCGTGCGACGAGCTGCGGGTCATCTGCCACTGGGCCGTCCTCTAGTGCGGGCGAAACGCTTCGCCGGGAATCAACTCCAAATCTCCCGGGCAGGCGGGTGTAGGGCGGAATTTTATCACGCCGGGCTATGGCGGGTCTGTGAGGGGGTAGCTGGAGCCAGAGGGCCGCGAGCGCGCTTCGCTGCCGGCCCAGCCGTTCCTAAACTCCTGGCTTTCGCACAGTCCCAAAATGGAAGTGCTTTATTTTCAATAATCTGACGGTTTCGTTTCGTAAAATAGGGCCTCTTCGCTGCGAAAACGGGTGGCGGCGCCACCGTGCTGCCGACCTCAGGAGCAGCCAACCCAGGCCGGGGTTCGTTCATCTTTGTTGGGTGGAGAGGAATTGAGAGCCTACATATGTAGGCTAAACGCTTTCCCGCTTTTCGCGGCCAGAGGAGGCAAAAAAGGGGTACGGCGTGGACCGTACCCCTTTTCCTCGATCGAGGTCATCTCTCAATTCTTCTTGTTCTCTTTCGGAGGCTTCGATTCGGCCTTGGGCTGCGACTTTGGAGCCGGAGCATGCGGCAGGACCTCCCGATCCTTTTGAGGACCGGCAGGCTTACCCTGCCGCAGATTCTCCTCTTGCTGAGGCTCCAGCGGACGCCCCGGGTGCTGCTGAAGCGCCGGCTCATGCGCGGTAAACGGCAAGTCGCGTGGAGGAGGCGGCGTCCTGGTGATGAATCGCGGAGGCGCGCTTGGCGGCGCGGTACGTCCGGCAGGTGCCGTTCCGGCCGGCGCCTCGCCGGTCCGAGGGTTTGATTCCACGGGTGCAGGGCGGGTGACCGGCGCTGGACGCGACGGCGCCCCGTTTGGGGCCGGACGAGCCGTCGGCGGAGGCGTGACGCGTGCCGTCTGCACAGGCTGAGTCTTTGCTACCGGTCTTGCCGCTGGCGTCCTGCCTCCGAATGCCGCGGCGCGAGCCGGAGCGATCTCAGGATGCGCAATCACCTGGGCATTGGCAAGCTGCTGCGGTGTGACCTTCACAATGGCACGCGCTACCGGCTGCCCGCTGCGAAATGCGGCGCCGGAGACAGCCGTGGTACCCACGTCCCGATAGGCGTAATGGACGTTCGTTACATTGATGTTGGTGAAGTTAATGTTCGTGACTCGGACGTTGGTCACGTTGATCTGGCGTATATACACCGGTGAAGCGTGATACCAGGGGATGAACGGATCCCTCGGTCCCAGCGGGAACCAGGCGGCCAAGCCGAAGCCCCCGACGCCGAATCCAACCGAGAATCCTGCGCCGCCTACGAACGCGACCAGAGCGGGAGCAAAGACCGGCCGCACTGCGACGGGTCCAGGCACCCAACCCCAAGCGCCACCAACCAACGCCCAGCGGCCGTAATGGAAGGGAGCGAATCCCCAAGGCTCGTCCTCAACCCAGGTCCAACCCCAGGGCTCAACCCAGGCCCAATGGCCGTACCGATACGGGACCCAACCAGCCTCGACGCCCGATGGATACCACACCGGGCCGTAGTCCGGGACGGTTTGCCAGTTGCCATATTGGTCGAGGTCTTCGGCGCCGGGCACGTAGGGGCTCACATACTGTGCGTCGCGGAAGTCTCGCACGCGATTGTCGCGGCTGTCGCACCATTGGTCGAATCCGTCTTCTCCGGGAAAGCCCGTGCCGCTTACTTGCACCGGATTCGTGCCCGTAAGCTGCACGGCTTGACCGGAGTCGAGTGGCTGATTCACATCGCCGGCGGTAATCTGCAAGCTGCCGCTGTTGACGATCACACGTGTACCGTTGTTCGGATCCACGTCGACCCGGTAAGAGCCTGGGCCTTGTGCCGTGAGCGCGCCGTTGGGAGTGTCGATCTCGACGGTCTGACCGGAGGGCAGCTCGTAAACGGAAACTCTAACGCTGCCTTGTCCAACCCCCAATTGCAGGATTTGATCGTTGAAATTTGCCAGCGTGAGGTCTGTGGTTTCAGACATACGCACCGCGTAGGGCCCGGCTTCCAACTCGGCGCGAGCGCCCTGGTCGGTATAAAGCCGATCGCCGGTCGTGATGGTGTAGTTCCTGGTTGTCTGGCTCCAATCGGTTTCGCCTGAAGGCTGCAGTGAAACGTTTCCATCCGCAACACTGAGCCGGGCCGCTTCGCCGGGCGGATTTTCACCCTGATCCGGGGCTCCCTGGTCTTGAGCCCAGAGAGGCGCTGCCAAAAGCACGGGCAGCAAGCAGAGCAGAATCTCGCGAGCAGGATTTACTTTGTTCATCGTGGTCCTCCACCTCTGCACATGATATAAGTCCATCACCGCATCATTGCCTGTTGTTACCGCGCTATCCCCGGTGCAGTTCACATTCCAAAGCCAGGAGAGTGTTGGAACGTAAAGGCTATCCAATACAGTATAGGTGATTTACTGAAGTGTGGCGCATGAGACTGCACCCGGATCGTAACCCGTGGCTGGCTGTTTTCCACCACCCAGGTCATCGCGGTTCGGTTGGGATCACCCTGAATGGTGCAAGCACGATCAGTCGCGCTCCATCCTCGTGTTGGTTTAGCCGGAGGAATCCGCGCGTCGGTTCGAGCTACTATTGCTCTTGACCCGAAAAAAAGAGGTGGCGGCACGATGGCGAAGTCGGCGTCCCGCGGGGCCTTTTCGTAACCAGCCTCGCATGCCTTGCGTCTATGTGAAGCAGGGGCGAGATGAGAACAGGAGCGACTGCCTAAGCCGCCAGCAAATGGACGTTTAGAGAGGCGGGGCAGCCCGCGAGACCCGCCAGCAGCTGCAACGCATCTTAAGATTCTGAGGACCGCGACTCATGGATGATAAACGTTCCAGAATTGCAATCGAAGATGTGCCAACGCCAACCCGAGAATTTGAGAATGGCGGGACAGAGCCACCGCGAAAACGCCGAAGCCGGCTCTGGGTTGCGATTTTGATTGTGGCCGCCTTGGCTGCTGTCGCTTACCGCTTCTGGCCGAAGTCCAGCGCTCAACCGGCGGCGACCAACACGGCCACCGCTGGGGGCGCTCGAAGAGGCGCCGGAGGGGTTCCACCCGTGGTAGCGGTGAAAGCCACCAAGGGTAACATCGGCGTCTACATTGTGGACCCCGGTTCCGTGGCCCCGGTGTACACGGTTACCGTGATGAGCCAGATCAGCGGGTACCTTACACAAGTCCTCTACAACGAAGGCGACATGGTGCGCAAGGGACAACCCTTGGCGGAAATCGATCCGCGCCCCTACCAGGTGCAGTTGGAAACCGCCCAGGCGTCTCTCGCCAGGGACCAAGCGAACCTCGACAATGCGCAGGTCGACCTTAAGCGTTACCAGACTCTCGTGCCGGAGAGAGCGGTTCCTGAGCAGACGCTTGCCACCCAGGAGGCCCTCGTCAAATCGGACGTGGGCGTCGTGCAAACAGATCAGGCCGCAATCGATAGCGCCAAGTTGAATCTCGTATATTGCCACATTACGGCGCCCATCACGGGCCGGGTCGGCCTGCGACTGATCGATCCTGGAAACTACATTCAGACCAGCAGCGCGCTGGTGGTGATCACGCAGCTTCAACCGATTACCGCCGTTTTTCCGATTGCCGAGGATTCGTTGCCGGCTGTCATCAAGAAGTGGCGCGCCGGACAACGGCTCAGCGTCGAGGCGCTGGATCGCAACATGAAGAAACTCGCGTCCGGTTATCTTTCGACGATCGACAATCAGATCGATCCGACCACCGGGACTGTCAAACTGCGCGCCACGTTCGAAAATAAAGACAATGCGCTTTTCCCCAATCAGTTCATCAACGCGCAATTATTGGTGGAAGAGAAGCAAGGAGTCACGCTCCTGCCTACGGCCGCCATTCAGCGCAACAACCAGCAGACTTACGTCTGGTTTGTGAAGCCGGACTCGACCGTAACTGTGCGCCAGATCAAGGTTGGTACTGCGGAAGGTGACCAGACGGAAGTAACTTCGGGGCTCAATCCGGGCGATACCGTGGTTATGACGGGCGTGGACCGGCTGCAGGAAGGCACAAAAGTCAGCGCCCAGCTTGAAGGAGCCAAGGCGGCGCCGGCCCAGAGTGGGAGCGAATGAGCCCTTCCCGGATTTTCATTCTTCGTCCTATCGCCACCTCGCTGCTGATGGCCGCCATTATGCTGGCGGGCGGCGTCGCTTACAAGGAACTGCCCGTTTCCGCCTTGCCCGAGGTGGACTATCCCACCATTCAAGTGGTCACGTTCTATCCCGGCGCCAGTCCTGACGTGATGGCCACATCCGTGACGGCGCCGCTCGAGCGCCAGTTCGGCGAGGTGCCGGGCCTGCAGCAGATGACGTCCATCAGCTCCGACGGCTGCTCGGTGATCACCTTGCAGTTTAACCTCAGCTTGAACATCGACGTGGCTGAGCAGGAGGTTCAAGAGTCGATCAACGCGTCAGGGACCTATCTTCCGCCGGACCTGCCCACGCCGCCTATCTACAGCAAGACAAATCCGGCTGACACGCCGATCCTGACCCTGGCGCTGACCTCGAACGACTTGCCGCTTTCAAAGGTGGAGGACCTGGCAGACACCAGGCTGTCGCCCAAGATCTCACAGTTGCCGGGCGTGGGCTTGGTGAGCATCAGCGGAGGCCAGAAACCGGCCGTCCGCATTCAGGCGAATCCCACCCAGTTGGCGTCCTACGGCCTGAACCTGGAAGATATTCGCAACGCCATTGTCTCCGCCAACGTCAACCAGGCCAAGGGCAACTTTGACGGGGCGCATCAGGCCTATCAGATCGGCGCCAACGACCAATTGCTATCGAGCGACCAGTACGCCCCGATGATCGTGGCTTACCGGAATGGCGCCCCCGTCACGCTGAGCGACGTCGCGACGGTCAAGGACGACGCCGAAAACGTTTACGAGGCGGCCTGGATGAACAACACTCCGGCCGTCATCGTGAACATTCAGCGGCAGCCGGGCGCAAACATCATCACTGTCGTCGATCGCATCAAGGCCCTGTTGCCACAGTTGACCTTGACGCTGCCGCAATCGGTGCAGGTGAAGATTCTGACGGACCGCACCACCACGATTCGCGCTTCGGTGAAGGACGTCGAGTTTTCGTTGATGCTCACCGTGGCACTGGTCGTGATGGTTATCTTCCTCTTCCTGCGTAATCTTTCCGCCACCATCATTCCCAGCGTGGCCGTGCCCCTTTCGATCGTGGGAACTTTCGGAGTGATGTATCTTCTCGGTTACAGTTTGAATAACCTGACGCTAATGGCATTGACGATCTCCACGGGTTTCGTGGTGGACGACGCCATCGTCATGATCGAGAACATTACGCGTTATATCGAAGAGGGCGAGCCTCCCCTCCAGGCCGCGCTCCGTGGCTCGGCGCAGATCGGCTTCACCATCATCTCGCTGACGGTGTCGCTGATCGCTGTCCTGATCCCGCTGCTGTTCATGGGCGATATTGTCGGCAGGCTCTTCCGCGAATTCGCCGTCACGCTGGCTGTCACTATTCTGGTTTCGGCCGTGGTTTCGCTGACTTTGACGCCCATGATGTGTTCCAAGCTCTTGAAGCACCGGCCCGAACACGAGCAGAGCCGTTTTTACCGCGTTTCGGAGCGCGCCTGGACGTGGACGCTGAATGTCTACGATCGTAGCCTACAGTGGGTACTGCGCCGTCAGACCGCGACACTCATGGTCGCCATCGCGACCGTCGTTCTTACGATCGTGCTCTACATTTACATTCCAAAGGGTTTCTTCCCCATTCAGGATACGGGTGTCATTCAAGGCGTTTCTGAAGCCGCTCAGACAGTGTCCTTTCAGCAAATGTCCGGCCTCCAGCAGGCCTTGGCGCAAGTCATCTTGAAGGATCCGGCGGTCGACAGTCTCTCATCGTTTATTGGAATCGATGGCACGAACACCACTCTCAACAGCGGTCGCATTCAGATCAATCTGAAACCGCTGGCAACGCGAAAGATCAGCGCCAGTGACGTCATCCGGCGCCTGCAGCCGCAACTCGACAAAGTAGCCGGAATCACGCTCTTCATGCAGCCGGTGCAGGACCTGACGGTTGATGACCGCGTGAGCCGCACGGAGTTCCAGTACACGCTGGAGGATCCGAATGCTGACGAGTTGAACACCTTTGCCACGAAAATGCTGGCGGCCCTGCAGAAACGGCCTGAGCTGCGCGATGTGGCGACCGATCAGCAGCTTGGAGGGCTTCAGGCAAAGCTGGTGTATGATCGCGAAACGGCTTACCGCCTGGGAATCTCGCCCTCCACCATCGATCAGACCCTCTACGACGCTTACGGCCAACGGGAAGTTTCCGTCATGTTTACGCAGTTGAATCAGTATCACGTGGTGCTGGAGCTGAAACCTACCCTTCAGCAGAATCCCCTGGATCTGCGCGATCTTTACATTCGTACCGCTGCCAGCGGCTCGAGTGCCGCCAGCGCCTCGTCATCCGTGGTGACGGGAGGCTCGGCGGCCGCACAGATATTCGGTCCCACAAGCTCGCTTACCGTTGCCCAGAACAGTTTGTCCTCGACGACATCAGGGTCCCCGCTCAACGCTTCGACCATTCCGTCGGATACAGCCTTCTCGGGACCCATCAAGTCCACTTCGTCGTTTGCAAACGGAGGGCAGGTGCCGCTCGCGGCCTTTACGCACATCGAGGAGACCAGCGCCCCGCTGACCGTTAACCATCAGGGGCAATTCCCGGTGGTTACGCTCTCGTTCAACCTGGCCCCGAACGCCTCGCTTGGGGATGCCATCAAGGCCGTGAACGAGGTGAAGGACGAGATGGGCATGCCGGCCAGTATCCAGGCGGCATTTCAGGGCGAAGCAGCTTCATTCCAGGCTTCCCTCTCCAACGAGCCGGTGCTGATTCTGGCGGCCATCATAACGGTCTACATCGTCCTGGGCGTGCTGTATGAGAGTTACATCCATCCCATCACCATCCTTTCGACACTTTCCTCAGCGGGAGTCGGCGCACTGCTGGCGTTGTGGATCACAGGAAACGATTTCAGCGTGATCGCCCTGATCGGCATCGTGCTGTTGATCGGAATTGTGAAGAAAAACGGCATCATGATGGTGGACTTTGCCTTGGAAGCCGAACGCAAGGAAGGGATGACACCGGTGAATGCCATTTACCAGGCGTGCCTGCTCCGGTTCCGGCCGATTATGATGACAACCATGGCGGCGCTGCTGGGCGGCGTTCCTTTGGCCTTCGGCAGCGGGGTGGGATCGGAACTGCGCCGTCCCCTGGGCATCAGCATCGTGGGCGGACTGCTGATCAGCCAGCTTCTGACGCTGTACACCACCCCGGTCATTTACATCTGGTTCGATCGCCTGCAGGCTCGTCTGTCGAGGCACCCGTCTCACGAGCGTGAAATCGGCCCGGGTACGGAGCCGGTTGGGGCCGGATAATCATATGTTGAACGTCTTCGCGCAAAGCGCCAGGGCGCATCGGCGGCACGGTATGATGACGGTCTTCCGTCACTTGGGAGCACTGGGGCTTTTCCCGCTCGCGATTCTCGACAGCTCCCCACTGCCGACCTTTGGAGGCCCCGATATCCTCACTGCGATCCTGGCTGCCAGCCATCGCAATCCTTGGTACGAGTATGCCGCGGTGGCAACGGCAGGATCGGTGATTGGGGCCTACCTCACGTTCAGAATCGCGCGTCGCGCAGGATTTGCTTACCTGCGCGACCGATTCGGAAATCGAAGGCTCGAGGCCGTTCTGCACTTTTTTGACCGATGGGGCACGAATACTTTGGCCGTGTCGACGGCCGTGCCGTTTCCGTGTCCCACGTGCGTATTTTTCGCTGCGGCAGGCGCTTCCGGCTACAGCGCCGGAAAATTTCTGACTGTCGTATTCATTTGCCGCTCTGCACGCTATGCCGCCATCGCCATCGTCGCCGATCACTACGGCCGCCATTTCGTCCACGTGCTGCGCCACCCGGCCCAGGATTGGATGTGGCTCCTCCTATTCGTGGCCGCCATTCTAAGCTTTATCATGGTTGGAGTTCTGCTCAACAAACGGTTGGCACAGGCGCAACACTCGGCGTTGTTGCTGGACGCCCGCAGGTAATTGAAGTGAATATTTCGGCACCTTTCATACGCAGGCCCATCGCGACCACACTGCTAACCATCGCCATTGCGCTGGCGGGCGCCGTGGCCTTTCGGCTGCTGCCCGTCGCCCCCCTGCCGCAGGTAGATTTCCCGACGATCAACGTGCAGGCGTCGCTACCCGGTGCGAGCCCGGAGACCATGGCTTCGTCAGTGGCAACGCCGCTGGAGCGCCAGTTCGGCCGTATCGCGTCGGTCACCGAAATGACGTCTTCGAGCAGTATCGGATCGACCAGTGTTACCCTGCAATTCGATCTGAACCGCAATATCGACGCCGCGGCGCGCGATGTGGAGGCCGCGATTAACGCTGCGCGCGGCTACCTGCCCACCAACCTTCCGAGCAATCCCACTTACCGGAAGTCCAATCCGGCGGATTCTCCCATCTTCATGATCGCTCTTACCTCGGATGTGCTTAGCAAGAGCCAGATGTATGACGCCGCTGATTCGATCATGGAGCAGAAGATCTCCCAGATCAGCGGCGTAGGCCAGGTGGTTGTTGGCGGGGGAGCCCTGCCCGGGGTGCGAATCGAGCTCAACCCGGGTCAGATGAACAAGTACGACATAGGCTTCGAGCAGGTTCGCAGCGTCTTGAGCGGCGCCAATGCCAACACGCCCAAAGGGTACTTTTCAGACGGACATTTGACGTGGGAAGTCGGAGCAAACGACCAGATCTTCCACGCGGTGGATTACCAGCCCCTCATCGTCGCTTACCACGATGGAATGGCCGTAAGAATTCAGGACATCGGGCAGGCGGTCGATGGCCCGGAAGACCTTCGGAACGCTGGCTATGCCAATGGAAAACCGTCGGTATTGATCATTATCTGGCGTCAGCCGGGTGCAAATATCATTGACACCGTGGATCGCATCCGTGCGGTTATGCCCCAGCTCAAGGCTGCCATGCCGCAGGCCATCGATATGCAGGTTGCGATGGACCAGACCGTGACCATTCGCGCTTCGGTGACGAACGTCGAGCAGACGCTGATCATCTCGGTGCTGTTGGTGATTCTGGTGGTTTTCGTCTTTCTCCGGAATCCCCGTGCCACGCTTATCCCCAGCATTGCCGTGCCGGTTTCGATCATTGGAACCTTCGGTGCGATGTACCTGCTCGGCTATAGCCTCGACAACCTGTCGTTGATGGCGCTGACCATCTGTACCGGATTTGTAGTCGATGACGCCATCGTGGTGATTGAAAACATCACGCGTTACCTGGAACAGGGGCTGCCGCCTTTCCAGGCCGCACTCAGGGGAGCGCAGGAAATCGGTTTCACGGTGCTGACCATGAGCACTTCCCTGGTGGCGGTATTCATCCCCTTGCTGCTGATGGGCGGGATCGTGGGCCGGCTATTCCACGAGTTTTCGGTTACGCTCGCGGTGGCGATCGCCATTTCCATGGTGGTTTCGCTCACCACCACGCCCACCATGTGCGCCCACCTGCTTAAGGAACAGCAGTCTCATGGCCGGCTGTACCGCGCGAGCGAACGTGGCTTCAACTGGGTCATCGGTGCCTATGGCAGAACGCTATCCAAGGTTCTGGACTTTCCTGCTGTGACGCTGGCCATCCTGCTGGCCACCATTGCCCTCAACGTCTACCTTTACATCCGTGTGCCAAAGGGCTTTTTCCCGCAGCAGGATAACGGACGGATGATGGGCGCCATCATGGCAGACCAGGATACCTCCTTTCAGGCGATGCAGAAGATTTTGCTGCAAATGGTCAACATCATCAAGGCTGATCCTGCGGTCGATACGGTAAATGGCTGGGTTGGCGGAGGCACCCTGAACAGCGCGCGCATGTTCATTTCGCTCAAACCGCTCTCAGAGCGAAAAATTGGCGTGGACCAGGTTATCGCGCGTTTGCGGCCAAAGCTCGCTCGCGTCCCGGGTGCGGCGCTCTACATGCAGGCGTCGCAGGACGTGCGTGTCGGCGGACGGTTCGGCAACGCCCAATACCAATACACCATGCGCGGCGACAATCTCGCGGATCTCACCACATTTGCTCCCAAGATGCTCGAAGAGCTGAAGGGCATTCACATCATCGCGGATGTCAACAGCGACCAGCAAAACAGCGGGTTGCAGGCGGTGGTGAACTATGACCGGGTCACGGCGGGGCGTTTCGGGATTTCGTCCCAGCTGATCGATGACACGCTCTACGATGCTTTCGGCCAGCGGCAGGTGTCGATCATGTACAACCCTCTGAACCAGTATCACGTCGTCATGGAAGCTGCGCCGCAGTTTTGGCAGAACCCACTCTACTTGCGCGAGATATTTGTGCAGTCGCCGGGCGGCACCGAGGTCCCTTTGAGCGCCTTCACCAGCTACGCTCCCACTACGGCGCCTTTGGCCGTAAACCATCAGGGCCTTTCGCCGGCTGTTACCATTTCGTTTAACTTGCGGCCCGGTGTGGCGCTCGGAGACGCCGTCAACGCTATCAATGCCTCGGCAAGCAAAATTGGTCTCCCGGAAACCATCCATACGGGCTTTGCCGGAACCGCTCAAGCCTACCAGGATTCTCTGGGCAGCGAGCCCCTGCTCATCGCTGCGGCCCTGGCCTCGGTCTACATTGTGCTCGGCATGCTTTATGAGAGCTACGTTCATCCCGTGACCATCCTTTCCACACTGCCGTCGGCGGGTGTGGGCGCATTGCTGGCCCTGATGTTGACTCATACGGAGCTCACGGTCATTGCCATCATTGGGATCATTCTGCTGATCGGGATTGTTAAGAAGAACGCCATTCTGATGATCGACTTTGCCTTGGCTGCGGAGCGCAACGAGGGCAAAAGCTCGCGCGATTCCATCTACCAGGCCTGCATGTTGCGCTTCCGCCCCATCATGATGACCACCATGGCGGCTATCCTGGGGGCCGTGCCGCTGGCGTTCGGCCACGGGGTGGGATCAGAATTGCGGCGTCCCCTCGGAATCGCCATCATCGGCGGTCTGATGGTGAGCCAGGTTCTGACGTTGTACACGACGCCGGTCGTTTATCTCTATTTCGATCGCCTGCAGAACTGGCGCGCCGGCCGCACGCGGATCGAGGGCGAAGGAGAAGTGAGGCCGCTCGGATCGGAGGCATGAGTGAAGCGGTAGGCAGTAAGCGTTGGCAGTCGGGGCAGTCGGGGCAGTCGGCGGTGAGCATTCGGAGGTGGACAGGGGCCGATCTGCGGCAGGAATTCAAGCCAGGGCGACCGTATCAAGGGAAACGGTGAGCGGAGAAGTGAGATGATGAAACACAGGATTCGAATCGCCAACACTGACGGCGGACTGGAAGCTGCTGACTGCCGACTGCCCACTGCTGACTGGCTGCTGCCTTTGCTTTTCTGCCTGCTGCTTTTCGCGTCGGGTTGCATGGTAGGCCCGAACTACCACCGTCCGGATGCGCCGGTTCCTGCTGCGTTCAAGGAGCCGCCCACCGATAACCCTGAGGAGATCAATCGCTGGAAGCCGGCCCAGCCCAATGAGGCCGTGGTGCGCGGAAAGTGGTGGGAAGTCTACAACGACCCGCAACTGAACGCGCTCGAGGAGCAGGTCAACATCTCAAACCAGAATGTGTTGATGGCGGCCGCCCAGTACCGGGAAGCGGCGGATGCCGTGCGTATCGCGCGCTCCGCTCTCTTTCCGACGATAACCACCTCGCCCTCGTACACGCGGTCCCAGATGTCAAGCAGGCTCTACAACGTTTCGGTTGGGAACCTGACGAGCGGCCAGCTTAACACCTATGATCTGCCCGGCAGCATCTCCTACACGGCGGATATCTGGGGCAGCATCCGGCGCACGGTTCGTAGCGATGTGGCCACTGCCCAAGCCAGCTTCGCTCAACTGGAGAATGCCCGCTTGTCGTATCAGTCGACGCTGGCGGAGGACTACTACGAGCTGCACGGGACTGACGGAGATATCGACCTGCTCGAGACCACTGTGAAGTCTTACGAGGATTACCTCAAGCTCACTCAGGATCGGTTTAACTCGGGCGTCGCATCAGGGGCCGACATCGCGCAGGCCCAGACTCAGCTTGACGGGGCCAAGGCACAACTCATCGACTACGGCGTGGCGCGGGCGCAGTATGAGCACGCCATCGCTATTCTTATCGGCAAGCCGCCAGCCCAGGTGTCCGTTGCAGCTTCGCCGATCGAGATCACGCCGCCTCCGGTCCCTGTCAGCGTTCCTTCCACCCTGCTGGAGCGCCGACCTGACATTGCAACTGCCGAGCGCCAGATGGCCGCCCAGAATGAGCAAATCGGTATCGCCAAAGCCGCCTATTACCCGAGCTTGACCCTCAGCGCCTCGGGCGGATTTGAAGCCGGACAGTTTTACGATTGGCTTACCTGGCCCAGCCGTTTCTGGTCCATCGGCCCGACGCTCGCCGAAACCGTCTTCGATGCGGGCAAACGCCGCGCCCAATTGGCGCAGGCGCGTGACACTTACGATGCCACTGTGGCCAACTACCGGCAGACGGTTCTGACCGCTTTTCAGCAGGTAGAAGACAATCTGGCAGCCTTACGCGTCCTCGAAAACGAAGCCGCGGCCGACGATGCGGCTATAAAGGCGGCCCAGAGTGCGTTGGACATCTCTACCTACCAGTACAAAGCCGGTACGGCCGACTACCTCACCGTGATAACCGAGCAGGGCATTCTGCTGGGTGACCAGGTTTCGGCGGTCAACGTCCTGACGCGCCGTATGACTGCCAGTGTCCTGCTCGTTCAGGCTCTCGGTGGCGGCTGGAATACTTCGACGCTGCCGGCCGAGCCCAGCATGATCCACGGAAAATGACGCCGGTCTCGTCTCGCGGACCCATCCTCTCCCTGAATGCTCGCGCAGCGCTTGCCTTCCGGCGCTGTTGTGATAATCTCTGTTCGTACTTGCTATTGCTTCACACGGAGGGACTCGTGCACGTGGGGCTACGAGATGTGAAGGGGATCGCATTGCTGCTTGCGCCGTTGCTGGTGGCCTGCGCAGCCACCACGCTGACGTCTTGCGGAAAGGCGCCTCACGAAGGCGAACATTACATCCTGGTTGCCAACAATAAGACGCTTCCGTACTGGGAGGAAGCCAACGCCGGCTTCGCCGACGCGGTGCGCCAGCTCGGCTTCGGCGTCAAGGCCGAGATGGTGGGCCCGGACACATTCGCTCCCGACGACGAGCTCGACGCGTTCAATACGGCTGTGGCTGGGCATCCGAGCGGCATCTTGATTTCGCCGGCCAGCAACAAGCTTTTCCAGGACCCGATCAACAACGCCGTTCAACAGGGTATCCCGGTGATCTGCATCGACTCCGACGTGCCCGACTCACAGCGCCTGATGTTCATCGGTACAGATAACTTCCGCGCCGGAACGCAGAGCGGCGCGCGCATGGCGGCGGCGCTGCATGGAGAGGGAAGCGTGGTCGTGATTACGGTTCCCGGACAATACAATCTTGACGAACGCATGCGCGGGGCGAAAGACGCCTTCTCGCGTTACCCGAAGATTCGTATCGAGCAGGTGGTCGACGATCAGGGCGATCCGCGCAAGGCGAACGATCAGATCTCGAGCCTCCTCGCCAAGAAAGCGAAGATGGACGGCATCCTGTGCCTGGAAGCTTCCGGCGGACCCGGAGCGGGCGAGGCGTTGCACCGCCTGAATCTCGACGGCAAGATTCCGATCGTCGCCATGGACAAGGATCCCGAGACGCTCGACTTCATTGCCGGCGGAACCATTGTGGCTTCCATCGCGCAGAAGCCTTACACCATGGCTTTCTACGGCCTGCAAGCGCTGGACGATCTCCATCACAACGCGGTGCACGAATTCGCCAACTGGCGCACGGCGCCCGCCTCGCCGCTGCCGTCGCTCATGGACACGGGAATCGGCATCGTCGACAAGTCGAACATCCAGGCTTACCAGGACGCCGCCAAGGGCTACACCAAGCAGCCCGGTACGATGTGACCTCACGCACCATCAGATTCCTTCCCATGACGCTTCACCGGCGCGACGCCGCGTGCCGATGCGCAGCCAGCGCGCGGCGCGGGCGTAGTCGGGTAAGGCGCGCTCGGCCGTAAGGAACGCCGCTGAGTGCACAACGCGCCGGTGATTGCGATGCTCAACCGGTATGCGGACGTGGAGCATTTCGTGGAACACAAGATATTCGACAACGTAACGCGGCACGCGCGGCGAGTCCAGCCAGCGCGTGACTGTGATCGTGCGATGCGAGCTGTCGTAGTGTCCGAGCAGCCTTCGCGACCGGTTCTGGCTCCAGCCGATGCGTACGCCTTCGATCTCATCGTGGAAGAAGCGTCGATTGAGGTCAGTGAAGATTTCCTTCAGGTCGAAGCGGCGGCCGCACGGCGGCAACAGCAGCTTGCGGCCGCGCTGGCGCCGGACCTCGTCAATGCGGCCTAGCACCGCGGCGCTGTGCGCCCATGCCTGGTAACACTCGCGCGCCTCGCGCGACGTGCGGCTGCGATAGAGGCGCGTCAACAGGATTTCGGCCAGCGCTTCGATCACCAGCGGCCGCGCCCCGGCAAGCAGGTCTGAAACGCGGGCTTCCACCCGGTTTGAGCCCTTGATGTTGATCGTGCTGCGCAGGCCTGCGAAAGAGTAGAAGGTCGCGTGGAAGTCAGGAGTCTCGCGCCGCAGCCTCAGCCGCTTGAACACACGCATGAACACGGCGGAGAGGTCGATTTCGAGCGTCGCGGGCGGCAGCGGCGCTTTGTTGCCCGGTCCGGGCCGAGGGGATGGCGGGGGCGGAGGCGCGGCCGGCGGCTCGTCCCACAGCCGAAGCTGGCCGGCGGGCGCGGAGCGCCGGCAATCGATAGCCTCAGAGAGTAGCCTATATTCTGGGTTGCGGGGGATGGGGAGGGCGGCGCGCACTCAGTTCTGCTGGTCCTCGTCTTCGGGCACGCCTTGCTGCTTATCTTTCTTGCGCAGCTTGCGGTCTTCTTTTTCCTGCTTTTTCTCCTCCTGGGCGGCGGCCTTGGCGGCTTTGGCGTCCTGCGCTTCCGCGCGTTTCAGGGCGCCGTACTTCTTCTCCTGATCCGCCAGCGCGCGGGTGGCGCCGTTCAAGGTGTCGTTCATGTCGGTTATGGCGTCGGCGAGATCCTGACGATCGTCGGCGCCGAAGCGGTCCGGCGCCTTGCTGGCCTCAGTGAGCAAAGCCAGTTGTTGCGGCGCTTGATTGAGCAGCGCCCGGAGCCCCTTGCGCATGTCGTGGTCGGTGGTGTACTGGTCTTCGATCCAGTTCTTAAGCTCGTCGTCGAGCGCGATGTACTGGCTGAGCAGCCGGCCCATGGTCTCGGCGCGGTAGGTGGGATCGCTCGGATCGGGCGGCGTGGCGCGCATGGCATTGAAGCGTTCCAGCCGCTCCGCGGCCAATGCAACGTAGACGCCGATGCGCTCGCTCGGGTCCTGCGCATCGCGCACGCGATCCTCCTCTTCCTGCGTCAGCGAGGCGGGATCATCCTTGGGTAGCTGGAGGGCCCCGGCGGTCGCGGTTACAATCGCGAGCAGGGATACCAGAAGGGGTGCCTTGATTCGTCGCCGGGCGGGAGTCATGAGTGCGGTTCCCCGGCGACGAGCGAAGATCCCGGCGCAGGCTTGCCATGCGCCGGCTCCGGGATTGTTGCCGGCGGAACGTCCTTGGCGGGGGCCACCGGCGATGCATCGTCCGTTTCCTTCACCCCGTCGGGAAACAGCGCCGCGATCACCTTGCTGTGAACGCTGTCGGCGTTCTTCGCGGTCTCTTCGATCGGCGCGCGATTCTCGAACGGAGTGCGCTCCGCAAGATCGGCCAGCGCGCGCGCGTTCTCGCGCAGCGTGATGTCGAGGTACATAAAGCCCTGCGGCTTGCGGGTGGCGTCGCGTCCGCTCTGCTCGAGTACACCCCAGGCTTTGTGAATCCAGCCGCTATACTGCTGCAACAGGCTCTTGCCGGAATCGAACTGGTCGTGATCGAAGGCTGCGGCGGCCTGATCGAGTTTGAGGGTGGCGAGTTCCGCTTGCAGCCGCGCTTTCTTGGCGAAATTGCTTTCGCGCGAGATGCGCTCCAGCAGTTCCTGTTCTGTCTCCTGATGCTTTGCCCCGAGGAAGGACGGAGCAGCCACGATGGCGAGTGCCACGGCCGCGATCACGGCGAAATTGCCTGCCGGACGGACGAGCCTCATAAGCTCATTATAGCCCCTTCGCAATTTCCCGGCTCAGGAGCTTGGCGCGCTGTTGGGCCTGCCACTCCTGGTCCGGATTCGAGCCGTTGGCGCGCGCCAAGTACTGCTGGTAAGCCGCCAACGCCCGGCGACGGTCGCGTACATGGTCATAACACGTTCCGAGTATAAAATACAAGCCCGGCGACGCTCCGGGCGATCCGAGCAGCCGCTCGATCATGGGCGCGGCGTCCGCGTAGCGCCCCTCCAGGTAGATGCTCGACGCCAAACCCTTGAGTGCATCCGCGTTCGCCGGATCGATAGCGAGCGCCTTGCGGAACTCCGCCTCGGCTTCAGCGGTCTTCTTGTCCTTAAGCAGCGTATCGCCCAAAGCCCGATGCAGTTCGGCGTCGTTGCCGAGGGCCTGGAGCGCCTTGCGATAATGCGCTTCGGCGTCGCTGAACTTTCCGGCAAGGGCGTAATCCTCCCCGATGGAGGCTTCGACGGCGGGCGCCAGCGCCGGCGCCGAGTCAAGTTGCTGGAGCTGGACGAGCGCAAGGTCGGGGTGCTTCTGCCCGAGGTAAATGCCCGCCAGATGCACGCGGACCGCGCTGTCCGCGGGCTGCAGCTTCAGATAGGCGGCAAAGTGCTGCGCCGCCGCGGGCATCTGCCCCAGCGCCTCCTCGGCCGTGGCCAGATCGCGCTCGGCCGCGGCGTCGTCGGGGCGCTGCGCCAAGGCCTTCGCGAGGTCGGCCGCGGCTTCGGCATAGTGTTTCTGGCCGAGTTCGATGTGGCCGGCCTGATAAAGCGCCGTCTCGGAGTTTGGATTGAGCGCCAGGGCCCGCTGGAATTCCTGCATGGCGGCCTCGTGCTGGCCGGCGCCGTCGAGCGCCATGCCGAGATCCATGTGGGCGCGAGCGTCATTCGGCTTTAGCTTGACCGCTGCCTGCAAGTACGGCAAAGCGCGCGTGAAGTCGCGACCAGCCAGCAGCAGCGACCCGAGATTCACCTGGGCCTCGGCCAGATCGGGATTAAGAGCGACGGCCTTTTGATATGACTGCCGGGCGTCGTCGTCCTGATGCAGGCCGTGCTCGGCATAGCCGAGGTAATACCAGGCTGCTGCCGTTTGCGGCGAGGCGCCCGTGACTTTCTTTAGCGGTTCCATCGCGCCCTGATAATCCTTCCGCTGAAGATCGTCCTCGGCCCGCTGCATCAGCGCCGCCAGTTCCGGAGGCAGCGCGATCGGCGCTTGCTCGGTTGACGGACCCGTCTGGCGGGTTCCGGTCGGCTGACTAGAATCCGAGTCGGCATCGAGGGGCTGAACCGGGCTCGACTCGGTGGGGCTCGATTGTGAGGTGTTTGCCTGCTGTCGAGGCAAGGCGGGCGCCGCCGTGAGCATGCAGAGGAGAATGGCGATTGCCCATTGGCGATTGCCGATTGCTGATTGCCGATTGCCGGTGGCCCTTTCCGCGTCTGCCGCCCGGGCGGCCCCTACGGCAACTTGCAAGCGGTCAGATATTTTCAGATCTTCCTTGTTTTCAATAAGATTCCAGCTTCGTCCGATTGCTGATTGCCGATTTTCGATTGCCGATTGTCCGCTGCTGCTTGCTGGGCCCGTGCCTCGCCTCCAGGCTGCCCCGGACCAAGTCCGAACTCGGCAATCGTCAATCGAAAATCGGCAATCCTCTGTACGGGACAATTCGCTGATTCCAAAGGAGATTCCAGCTTGGTTCCGACCACATTTTGTGCTGATTGCGGCCCTGCTCCAAGCGTGCGGCAGCGCGCTCCGTTCGCGGGTGGCGACAACACCGTGATTCGTTGCTGACCGTATTTCGCCGGTGGTGACGGACCTGAGACGGGTTAAGGGACGGAGGTTCATGGCACCCCTCCGAATCGGAAGAACAGCAGCGTAGCATACCTTCGGCGGCTTGTCAAGTAAATTCGAGGCCCTCGATGTAGCCTACAGCAAAAAAGACAGTGGCAAGTGGCAAGTGACCGCAAGTGAAGAGTGGCAAGTAGCAAGTAGGTTAGGGCAGCTGCGTGTGGCTCTCAAGAGTTCTGTGTGAAAACTACCGGCACAGAAGTGTGCGGCTTTGCCGCCTGCCTTGCGGAAAGCCTTCGGCTTTCCGGCCAGGCAGCAAAGCCTTTATTTGTTATTTCTTGTCACTCGCTTGCGGAAAGGCCGAGCCTTTCCGCAAGGCAGGCGGCAAAGCCGCGGTTTCACACGAAACTCTCGTCGCCGGGTGGGATGGGCTGATGGTGCGCGGCCAGGTTTTCGAGGTGCAATTCAATGGCCTTGCGCGCGTGGCGGGTCGCCTCTTCGATGGTGGCGCCATAACAGCGACGGAACGAGCACGGTATAGCCGCCTTCGTCCTCGGGAATCAGGTTGATCTGGTAGGAATATCCCTTCCGGGCTTTGCTCATGCCTCGATTATGCCGGATTACTGTTTGACTTTCACTCCCTCGTGGACTAGACTGACCGCCGCAGTTTCGGGTAGAAAGATCGCTAATAGCGAAAAAGTGGGATGTCATGAAGCGAATGCTCACTTCGGTTTGCGCAGGATTCGTGTTGCTCTTTGGAGGCTTTTGTTCGCTATCGTGGACGTTGACTCCGCAGACTGCCGCCGGCGACAGTGCTGCCACGCAGGCTGCGGCAGCGACGGCGTCGAGCGCGGGCACGGTGGTGCCGCGCCTGGTGCAGTTCAAGGGTGTGGTGACCGACTCGTCCGGCAAGGCTGCCACGGGCACGGTCGCTATCACTTTTTCTCTTTACGCGCTTCAGGACGGCGGAGCGCCGCTATGGTCCGAGACTCAAACCCTGGCCCTCGATTCCGAGGGACACTACGTCGTCTTTCTCGGCGCAGCCTCGCCTGACGGTTTGCCGCTGGATCTGTTCGCCACAGGATCGGCGCGCTGGCTGGGCGTGGCGCCGGCATTGCCGGGCGTCGGCGAGCAGACACGCGTGCTGCTGGTGGGCGTTCCTTACGCGCTGAAGGCGGCCGACGCCGACACGCTGGGGGGCAAGCCGGCGTCAGCCTTCATGACCAATGACAGCTTGGCCGCCGGGACCACGGGCCCAACCTCGGCGCCAGGAAACGCCAGCGCTAACGCTGGCGCTGCCGCCGGTGCTACGGCGACTGCCAAGTCAGAAACCAAGAAGCCCGCTTCGAACGTCACGGGCAGCGGCACCACCAACTACGTGCCACTCTGGACCAGCAGCAGCAACCTGGGTAATTCGGCGCTGTTTCAGACAGGGTCGGGAAGCACAGCAATGGTAGGCATTGGAACGACCAGCCCCACCAACGCACTACAAGTGAATGGCCCGACGCCAATCTACTCCACGGGGAGCGGCGCCGGCTTGGCGTTTCAGGACCGCACGGGTGGGACGAGCCCCTACGCCGAGTGGTACAGCACCGGGGATGTGGCCCGCTTTTGGTGGTCGGACAAGGGCGACATCGTCGGCATCACCACTGCCGGAAACGTCGGGATCGGCACAACCAGCCCCACCAACACACTACAAGTGAATGGCGCGACGCCGATCTACTCCACGGGGAGTGGCGCCGGCCTGGCATTTCAAGACCGCTCCGGGGGCACGAGCCCCTACGGGGAGTGGTACAGCACCGGGGATGTGGCCCGCTTTTGGTGGTCGGACAAGGGCGATGTTCTGGGCATCACTACGACGGGCAGCGTGGGCATTGGGACTGAGGCGCCGGCGGCCACGCTGGAAGTGAACGGTACGGCGAAGTTCGACCAGTCGGTGACTTTTGCCAGCGGCCAGGCGTTTCCCGGAACGGCGTCGCTGGGCGCCAACAGCTTCGTCGGCAATCAAAGTATCACCGGTAACTTGGTGGTGTCGAGCAGCGGCACGATCAGCGTCCAAACGACGGGGGGCGGCTTCACTATCGAGCCCAATAGCAACAGCCCGAACGTAATCGGCGGTTACGTCGGCAACACTGTTACGAGCGGCGCTTTCGGAGCAACGATCGCAGGCGGCGGAATTGGGATTGGACTTAACAGCGTTACGGCGACTGAGGGTACGATCGGAGGAGGCGCGAGCAATACAGCCGGCAATCAGGCGACTGTGGGCGGGGGATCTACCAACGTTGCGAGCGGTCAGGAATCGACCGTGGGGGGCGGAGCATTCAATACCGCCAGCGGGCTCCAATCGACGGTGAGCGCCGGGCAGAGTAATACCGCCAGCGCCACGGGTGCAACGGTGGGAGGTGGAATCGCCAACAGTGCCAGCGCCACTGGTGCCACGGTTCCGGGCGGTCAAAGCAACCAAGCCCAAGGGTTCGACAGCTTTGCCGCCGGCACGAGCGCCCAAGCGGCAGCCAACGGCACTTTTGTCTGGGGCGACGACTCAGCCGGCACCATTAGCTCGACCGCTGCCGACCAGTTCATCGTGCGCGCGTCGGGCGGCCTCTGGCTTGGTACAAACAACTCAGTAGTAATTCCCCTTGGTGCGTTCATCGCTACCAGCACAGGAGCCTTGTTGACCACCGGCGGTACGTGGACAAACGCCTCAGACCGCAATCTGAAAGAGAACTTCACCGCCGTAAATCAGGGCAGCGTCCTGAAGCGCATTGCGGCCTTGCCCATGTTCACCTGGAACTACAAGGCGCAGCCGTCTTCGGTCCGCCACCTGGGCCCCATGGCGCAGGACTTCCACGCCGCTTTCGGTCTCGGCGAAGACGACAAGCACATTTCGACCGTGGACGCGGAGGGGGTGGCATTGGCCGCGATTCAGGAGCTATACAAGCTCAATGTGCAGAAGGACGCCCGGATCAGGCAGCTTGCAGGGGAGATCCGCAACTCCAACCGCGAAAAAGACGCCAAACTCGCGCAGCAAGCGGCGCAGATCCGTCTGCTGACGGCCAAGATGGAGAAGTTGGAGGCCGTTCAACAGCAGGTGAACGCGCTGGCGGCGCGTCTGAGTCGCATGGAAAACGCCACGGCGCCGGTGGTACAAGCCAAGACCGGCCGGCCGGCCGGAAGCGCCGGCGGCGGCGGCCGATAAAGCGGACGGTCTCCGAGACGACCCTTCAAGGGAGGCAGCGCAGACTCAGTCAGCGAGTCTGCGCTCCCTTCTTCTGCTATCATCTTCGGCGCGCTCAGGCGCTTACCCATTGTTTCCGAGCAGGAAGTCCCGTCAGGACGAATACAAGGAGGATTACCATGGCGCCCCCGGCAATGAGACCACCCGAAATCTATAGCTATGACCAGTTCTATAAGCTCACTACACCGGTCCAGTACTTTGGACGTGTCCGGGACCTTGATTTACTTAGGATCGATCGCCGTCTGCAAACCCATGACTGGGCGCAACAGATAAACAATCCCAGAATGATGCGTGGCGCCGTTCAGCAAATCATCGATGCCTGCATCGAGTGGCTCGAAGACTATAAGAACTGGTGCCAGACGGCCGCGCAGTACGGCGCGTTCGATCAGCCTGGTCTTCGACTGCGGTATGACGCGGTGCATAGCCTGTGGGGAAAAGCGGATGAACTCCGCCAGTACTACGAGAAAGGCGAGAGCTATGGCGTCGAGTGGCCGGACCTTCCTGCCGCCGGAGGCTTGGACGACGTCAAGGTGCTCGTAACCGGCCATCGAGGGCTTATGGTGCGGGTTATCGATGCGGTTCCGCTCGACACTCAGGGTCAGTTGCGGCCCTTCGCCGTCGACACCCGGGATTGTACCATGTGGATGGGCTTACAGCCGGTGCAAGAGGTTCTGGCCCAACACAATATCCTGCGCATAAACCTCTCAAACGGCGTCTCAGAAGGTAACTGGGCGCCCTATTTCGGCACGATCAAGGCAACGAAAGGCCGCGTGGACCTGATCCAAAATGGGAGCCGTGACAATTACCTGTATTCGTTGGGTTGCCACCTTTGGGGGGCGGCAGCATTGAGCTTCACCGTCGGGCTCGATTTGACAAGCGCCATCGCAGTGCTAAACAACCCGACCAAGCCCACCGGTAACCAACAGGAACTGCAGCCGGGAAGTGAATGGTTCTCGATGCACTACAACGCAGCTCAACTTGCCCTTTCGAGCGGCGACGGCACCGCACAATCCATCCGAACGACTCGATGGAAGGCCCCCGGGGGACCCGGCGACATGCTCGAAAAAACGGGACTCATCTGATCTCCATAGGTCTAAATGCAGTCGCTCAGTGCTAGCCTTACCGGAGACCCGGACGCGCTCAACAACCGTGCCCGCGCCCACCTGGCCAACGGGGAGACCCAGGCTGCGATCGATTGTTTGCGGCGGGTGACGGAGCTTCGCCCCGATTCCGCACAGGCCCACCACCATCTCGCCGAAGTGCAGGAACGGTTCGGCGACTTTGCCGCCGCCGCCGAGGCCTATGGCCGGGCTGTGGCGCTGAAGCCCGATTCCCCGGAGTCTTACTGCCACCTGGCGAGGGTGCTCTCTCGCGGCGGCGCGCTTGAGGCCGCGGCGGAACTTTACCAGCGCGCCCTGGCGCTCGACCCGAAGAACTACGGAATTTACAGCGATCTTGGCCTCGTTCTCACGAATCTGGGCAACTTCGGCGCAGCCATCCAAGCTTTCCGCCGCTCCCTCATCCTTAAGCCGGACTCTGCGCGGACCCGAGCCGCCCTGGGATATCTGTTCGAGCGTAAAGGCGACCTCGTCTCCGCAGCCGATGCGTACCGCGACGCTATCAAGCACGACCCGAACCTGACAGCCGCCTACGCCGATCTGGGATTCGTTCTTTACGGACTCGGCGAACTCGCCGAAGCCTCCGATTGCTTCCGTCGTCTCCGGACGTTGGAGGCCGACTCGGCTGTGGCGACCGTGAACCTGGGGATGATTCATTTGCTGGAGGGCAATTTGTCGCTCGGTTGGCGTGAGTACGAGTCGCGCTGGAAGGTCGGGATCGGCGACGAGCGCAAGCTGCCGCAACGTCGTTGGAAGGGCGGGCCGCTCGAAGGCGCGCGCATCCTGCTTTACGCCGAGCAAGGTTTCGGCGACACGCTTCAGTTCGCACGCTACGTCGCGCCGGTCGCCGCGCAGGGCGGAGAAGTTGTGCTGGAAGTCCAGCCCGGACTGCGTCGGCTGCTGGCGGGAATCGAGGGCGCATCGCAGGTGATCAGTGGCGGCGAGACCCTGCCCGACTGCGCCTGGCGATGCCCGTTACTCAGTCTTCCCTTGGCCTTCGCCACCGAGTTGAGCACGATTCCGGCGAAGGTCCCCTATGTATTGCCGGACCCGGCCCTGACCGAGGCGTGGCGGTACCGGCTCGCCGGCGATACCCGGCGCGTTGGACTGGTCTGGGGCGGAAATCCCACCCACCATCGTGATCGCTTGCGGTCCATTCCCATGGACCAGCTCTTGCCCCTGATCAACGTTCCCGACGTGACCTTTTACTCGTTGCAAGTCGGCCCTGGAAGCGAGCAGGCGAGCCAGATGCCGCCCGGCACACGCCTGACTGACCTTGCGGGAGAGCTCAAAGACTTTTCCGATACGGCGGCGATCGTGGCCAACCTCGACCTGGTGATTTCCATCGACAGCGCCGTGGCGCATTTGGCCGGGGCCATGGGCAAGCCGGTGTGGATCCTGCTGAACAAGGGCTGCGACTGGCGCTGGCTATTGGAGCGTGAGGATAGTCCCTGGTACCCGACGGCACGCCTGTTCCGACAGGCTACGGCAGGTGACTGGCAGAGCGTGGTGAGTCGCGTCACAGTTGCGCTTCGGCAGGGATGGAACCCGTGTCCCTGATTTCAGGATTGTCGGTGGGGCCACTCTAGCGTGACCGAATGGCCCCATTAACACTAGGGTGAGGCTTGCTAGGCGCCGGTAGTGCCAGCAGCAGTCCCCTCCAGCATGGTCGAAGCCCGCCCCGCGTCGGTTACGCCAAAAATCAAGATCGGCGCGTTCGTGCCCGTCTCAAGCCCGGAGTAGATGTAGTTGATGTTGATGTTGGCTTCGCTGAGCCGGGCAGCGGCTCGTGCCAATTCGCCCGGCCGGTTGGCCAGCCTGATCTGAGCGACTTGAGTTTCGGTGTAGCTCTTGCGCTCGCGATCGAGGACGGTCTTGGCAGTGGTCGGATTGTCCACCACGAAGCGAACCTGGCTCTTGCCTCCTCCAGGTGTCGCTTGAAGCGCCAGAATATTCACGCCATGATCGGCAAGACCGCGGCAGACCTGAGCAAGTGTTCCTGGCCGATCCTCCAGGTGAAGAGTGAATTCTCGGTTGGTAGACATTTGAATAACCTCCTTCTCTCACGCTCGGGAACGTAGGATTCCCGACAGTCGAAACCCCCGTTTCCGAGTTCGGTGTTAGCCAAATATATAGCAAGCCCCGCCTATGGGTCAAGGCAAAGACTCATTCATTTAGCTTAATTGGACGATAGGTAGTTCAGAAGGCAATAAGCCTTCCGAAACTAGGTCAAGCCTTAGGGTGATGTTATGTTGATCGGCCAGAGACTCCGCCAGCTTCGCGAAGAGAGAAATCTTTCGCAGGGCGACATTGAAAAGTCCACCGGCCTGCTCCGGTGCTATATCTCCCGTGTGGAGCACGGCCACACGGTTCCTTCGCTCGAAACTTTGGAGAGGTTCGCTTTCGCCTTGGACGTCCCTATCTACCGCCTCTTCCGCACAGAGGAGGCCGCCGTATTACCGCACCAGGCTCCGGGCGCTTCGCTGGAAGAAGTGGCGAACCAAGTTGGGCCGGCGGGAACCGAAGCACGCCTTCTGCTGGAATTGAAAGGGTTGGTAGAAAAGATGACGGAGTCCGAAAGATCTCTTCTGCTGGATTTCGCACGCAAGCTCGCCGCCCGGTCCGGCGGCCTGTGAAGTCATCGCTCCAATAGATGATGATCTCGTACTTGCACAGCGTCCTGCTTTCAGACGTAGAGGGAGTCGGCCGAATCCGCGAGGTTTTCGAGGGTCACTACCGCATCGTTTACCCTATCAAGGCCGATCAAATCGACGTGATTGCTGTGGTTCACGGGGCCGAAAGGCCTTGGTTTTGAATGAGGCAAGTCGCTCATCCGCGCAATTCCGAGCCGGTTTCAACCTCGCGCCCGGCCAGATATGGGGCCAGATAGCGCCCCGTGTATGATTCCGCATGCCGCACAATCTCTTCCGGTGGGCCCGTTGCCACGATCCTGCCGCCGCGGTCACCCCCCTCCGGTCCGAGGTCGATGATCCAATCCGCCGTTTTGAGCACATCGAGATTGTGCTCGATCACCAGCACGGTGCCGCCGGCTTCGATGAGTTTGCGGAAGGCCGCCAGCAGCTTGTGAATGTCGTCAAAATGCAGACCGGTGGTGGGCTCGTCAAAGATAAAGAGCGGGCGACCGGAGCGCGTGACGTAATAGTCGCCGTCGCCGGGGCTGCTCGCGCTGCCGTTCGTCAGAGCGGAGGATTCGCCGGCGATATGGGCCGCGAGGCGCACGCGCTGGGCCTCGCCGCCCGAAAGCGTGGTGCCGGACTGCCCCAGACGTAGGTATCCCAGGCCCACCTCCTCCAGTACCCGCAACTTGTTCGTGATCTTGCCGTGTCCGCTGAAGAATGCCAGGGCCTCGCGCACCGTCATACCAAGCACGTCGTGAATAGTCCGGCCCTTGTACTGGATTTCCAGAATGCCGGGCTTGAAGCGCTTGCCGCCGCACTCTTCGCACACCAGTTCCACGTCGGCCAGGAACTGCATCTCCACCGTCACCGTGCCCGCGCCCTGGCAGGTCTCGCAGCGCCCGCCGGGAAGGTTGAACGAAAAGTGGCTGGCAGTATAGCCTCGCTCCCGAGCCTCCTGTGTGGAGGCAAAGATCTCCCGGACGGTGTCGTAGGCCTTCATGTAGGTGACGGGATTCGAGCGCGGAGTACGGCCGAGCGGCGACTGGTCCACCAGGATGACCTCGCCGACGGCGTTGTCGCCCTCCAGCGCGTCGAAATCGGCGCGGGCTGCGGGCGCACCGCGGCGGGCCGCAAGCGCCTGGTAGAGTACATCGTGCACCAACGTGGACTTGCCGGAGCCGGAAACGCCGCTGATCGCTACCATCAGGCCGAGCGGAATCTCAACGTCGATTGACTTCAGGTTGTGCTCGCGCGCGCCGCGCAAGCGCAGCCAGTGCGAGCCGGGACGGCGCCGTCGAGCCGGGACCTGCACCTGCATTTCGCCGGAGAGATAGCGGCCGGTGAGCGAATCGCGGTTGCGGACGATCTCCGCCAACGTGCCGGCGGCGACCACGCGTCCGCCGCGCTCGCCCGCGCCCGGTCCGAGGTCGAGCACGTAGTCGGACTCGCGCATCATCTCGGGATCGTGCTCCACCACCAGGATGGTGTTGCCGATATCGCGCAGGCTCTTGAGAATGCCGATCAGGCGCCCGGTGTCGCGCGCGTGCAGGCCGATGGAGGGCTCGTCAAGCACGTAAAGCGTGCCCACCAGGCTCGACCCGAGCGCGGTGGCAAGCTGGATGCGCTGCGCTTCACCGCCGGAGAGCGACGACGCCAAGCGGTCCAGGGTGAGATATTCGAGTCCCACTTCCACCAGAAACCGCAGGCGCGATCGGACCTCCGTCAGGACCTTGTCCGCCACCTGCATCTCGTGCGGCCGAAGCGCGAGCGAGGCAAAGAACCGATCCGCCTCCTCGATGGAGAGCGCGCAGACCTCGGTCAGGGTCTTGCCGGCCACGCGGATGTTCAGGGCCTCGCGCTGCAGTCTGCCGCCATGACAGTCGGGGCAGACGGCGTAGCCGCGATACCGGCTGAGAAAAACGCGCACGTGCAGCTTGTACTTCTTGCGCTCCAGTAGCTCAAAGAACCCGCGGACGCCGCCAAACGTATCGTCACCATCGAGCACCCATCGCCGCTGGTCGGGCGTGAGCTGGTAATACGGCACGTCAAGCGGGATGCCGCGGGCTCGAGCCTCCGTCTTCATGGCGTTGAACCACGTGCGATAGCGCGGCTTGGTCCAGGGATCCACCGCGCCTTCGGCGAGCGACTTGCCCTTGCTCGGAATCACGCGATCGAAATCGAAGTCGATGGTGTTGCCGAAGCCCTGGCATCGTGGGCAGGCGCCAAAGGGATTGTTGAATGAGAACAGCCGGGGCTCCGGGTCGGGGTAAGCGAGCCCGCAGCGCTTGCACTCGAAGCGCTCATTGAAAACCAGGCGCTCCGGGGCTGGTGGCGTCGAGCCTACGGATGTCCCCGCAGGATCCGGCGCCGGTGGTACGAATTCCATCACCGCTTCGCCGCATTCGCGGTAGCAGATCTCGACGGAGTCCACCACGCGCTGCCGGATGTCGGGGCCGGTCACGAGGCGATCGACCAGCACGTAAACCGGCCGCGAAAAGTCGACGTCAAGCAGGGACTCCGGCGTGGAGAACTCGAACGTCCGGCCGTCCTGATACAGGCGATTGAATCCCTGCGCGCGCAATTCGCTGAGCCGCGCCTTAAGGATGTCTCCAGCGGCGGGTTGGGCGCTCGTGGCGGGCGGACCGACTGCGGGGCCATCCGCCGGAGCCGATTCCGAACGCTTGACAGGACGCCGCACGGCCTGACCCTTCACTGCTTCCTCGGTCTGGAGGCGGAACAGCACGTAGAAGCGCCGTCCGGGGTCGAGAGCCAGCAGCCGCCCGGCGATTTCGTCCACCGTGTCTTTCTTCACCACCTCGCCGCAACGCGGGCAGATGGTGATGCCGATGCGGGCGTAGAGCAGCCGCAGGTAATCATAGATCTCAGTGGCCGTGGCGACGGTGGATCGCGGGTTGCGGGTGGTGTTCTTCTGCCGGATGGCCACCGCGGGCGCAATGCCCTCGATCGTGTCGACGTCCGGCTTCTCCATGCGGTCGAGGAACTGGCGGGCGTAGGCGGAGAGCGACTCTACGTAGCGGCGCTGTCCTTCGGCGTAGATCGTGTCGAAAGCCAGGCTGGATTTGCCGGACCCGGAGACTCCTGTAACCACTGTAAGCTGGTTGTGGGGAATCTCGCAGTCGATGTTCTTTAGGTTGTGGACGCGCGCGCCGCGGACCACAATGGCATCGGGATGAAAGTTCGTCTCCTGATGGTTCGTAGTACGGACTGAAGGCGCAGAAAAGGCCTGCGCTTGGGGCGGGGAAGCGCCGCGCCGCGCTCGCTTGGTCAGCTTTTTAGTGGTGACGGGCACAGGAGTGATCCTCAGCTCCGGACGGCAGGGTTGCAGCAATCGACCCGTTCTCAGCCTTGCGGGGCGTGAGCAGGGTTGCTGGAACGTTGGCTGCCGGAGATGTAATCTTTCATTATAAACCGGAACGGCGCGAACACCGA
>JASHPE010000297.1 GCA_030038235.1 Terriglobia bacterium | reverse complement strand
CACCATTGAGAAAAACAGTGCGGTCGTTACGGGAACTCACTACCCGGCGGTGTCTGGTTCGACGACCTGCTTCAGTGAACCCGGCCTCACCGGCACGATCACCGGTCTAATGACAAGCTTTCCGGCCAGCACGGGCCTGCCCGTGCTTGGGAAGGTCGCGACCTTTGCCGACGACACCTACGATCGGCTAGGTGGCTATATGGGCGCATGTGGCTGCACGTATTATTATGTAAGCATCTTAAGGGCTTCCACGCAGGAGGAAATAGACAATAACGTATACGGCTGGGCCGTGTATGACAACTTCGGCGGCACCGCCAGTCTCCTGCGCTACGGCTTCACGACCGCGCAGTTGGGCAGCAGCGAGAATGCAGAGGCTACTTACGATCCGGAGTTTTAGCTTATCGCGTTGAGAGAGGCCCCGCACTCATGTGGGGCCTTTCTGATCCTTTCCTGTCTCGGGGCGTCGCGAAGGTTTCATGGTGACAACTGGACTGTAGCGGAGCGGCGATGTCCTTATCGCCGCCCCTGGAATATCGGGCACTTCCGCGGTGAAGGCGCCGCCGCTACAGACCCACCTTCGAGTTTCGATGAGCCCTGAGCGTTACTGCGTTGCAGGCGGTGTCGCCGGCTTGTTAAACTTGGCGTCGTCGATGGCCACGTTGTGCTTCACATCGGTCAGCTTGATCGTGAAGGCAATTTCGCCCAGGTCGGAGTGGATGGCAAACGGCACCTGGACTCCGTCCACCTCACGATAATCGCTGAGCGTGGTGACGACGTCGGTCTTCCCCATGGGACCGTCGGCCACTGTTTGGGCCCGCACCAGCAAGCCGGAAGCGGCGTCAAACGCCATGGTGACGGGGGCCCCCTCAGCAGGGACAGCCTCGACGAGGTACGCATCCTTGCCATTCACACTGTCCTTGCCCTTGACGGTCATCTTCGGGTAGAGGCTCCTCAGGTCGAGCACGCCATAAAAGTCGGCTTCACGCTTCATCGCCCCCAACTCGTCGCCGGTGACGTCAACCAGGCCGGTTTGCGGGTTGTCCGACCAGCCTGCCGTGCCGTTGAAGCCGCGCTGCACAACGCCAAAGGACGGGATGTCTGTAACAAAGAGCTCCTTGTTGGGAGCCTTCGCGTAGATCTCCTGCGTGCCGTCCGCCGCCATTTGGTCCATCTCGAATGTGCCCTTCTCGACCCGGCTGGTCAGTTTGTTCCAGGCCTCTTTGCCTCCCGAAGCCTGCTGGTATTTGTCAACAATCTGATCGACCGTCGGCAAAGGCGCTGCGGGCGTGGCCGCAGCCGCCGGGGCCGTGGCCGGCTTCGCTTGGGCCGGCTGTGCGGCGGTGGCCGGCTGAGTTTGAGACGTCTGGGCGGCGATAGGCATCGCTCCCGCACAAATCGCCACTAAACAGACTGCCAGTAAAGTCTTGGTTCGCATTGATCCCTCCATGATTCCCTGCGTCATTGGGTACGATTGGTGTACGTTTCGGACTCCCTCGGTGTTTCAAGTAGTTGTCGGTTACATGTCGGTTACCGGTTGTCGGTTGTCGATTGCCCGTCACCGGCTCATCGTTCAAGAGATTCTTGCCGCCTGCCACGCCCGGTCCAGATCCACTGCTGCCCGCCCGGCGAATTCGCGCAGCTTGGCCATCAGTTCCCCGGCGCGATCGTCAGCTTCTTCGGGCTTGAGACTCGAAGCGTCGTAGCCCAGTGCGCGGCGCAGGACCTCGACATCTTCGGGGCGGAAAATGACCGCGCCGTCCGGCTCGATACACTCAATGCCATCGAACGCATGGCTGGCTTCGTTGATCGCCACGGCTTCTTCATGTGTCAGGCCGTCGATGGGCGCCAGGCGAATTCCGCTGCGACTGGCGAGCAGCGGGTACCCGCCGGGAAGTCCTTCCGGCGCCGGCGCGTGCACTTCAGTGTCCGCTTCGTGGCAAAGCGCTCGGATCAGGCGCACCGTGCAGCCGGCGGTGAGGAAATTGATCGCCGGTCCCGGCGGCAGCGGATAAGGCACGCGCAGCAACCGCTCGCCGCCGGCCGCCTCGGTTACGTCTTCACCGCCCGAAACAACACGAAGAAAGTAGGGCGGCAGCCGGCGATCCGACCCTTCGAAAGCCGCAGAGACCAAAGCGTGATGCGCGACCAGCGTCACCCGCACGTTTTCGACAGGCTGCCGCAGATTGCGCGCCGCGGTGAGAAGCACCTTGGTGGCGATCTCCTCCACGTTGCCGACGCCGCAGTCCGGCGCCAGGCCGATTTTGTCGAGCACGGCATTGACGACATCCGGGAATGGCGCGGTGAGCGCGATGCCGCGATAATCGGCGGTCCGCAGCGCCTGCATCAACTTGAGCGTAAGGCCAAGGTGCAACGGCAGCCATACGCCGAACCGCGCGCGGCGCAGTTGCGCCGCCTGCTCGGGCGGCAGCAGATCTGGAAGCCACCAGGTCTGCCGGGTGGCGGTGCTCAGCACGATGTCAGGCTGCTCGCGCGCAACCAGTTCGGCGAGATCATCGGGGCGATCGAGGTCGAGCTGCGCGAAGCGGATGGACGTAGTGAAACCTTGCGCCGTCGCGCCGGCGCGGGCCAGGTTCACGCGACGCTCGCCGCGAGTGGCATTGCGGCTCGCGACCAGGATTGGACCCACTGCGGGTTCGCGCGCCAGGAACTCCAGCACTGCGGACCCAAGATCGCCGAGACCTACGATCATGATCCGCGGGGAGGCGGGGAGGCGGCGAGCGGAATCGGGAGAAGGTGCCATCAGCCCGAGGTCAGTGCCGGCGTCGGATTCGGCGCGCCGGCCGGTAGCAGTTCGCTCAAGCGCGCGAGATCGAGCACCATGTGCCCTTGCTCGTCGATCTCGAAAGTGGGGGCAAAACGGGCGCCCCAGATCAATTCTTCGTAACGATACGAGTAGCGGGAATGGACGATCTGAAAGAAGGTATCGTCGAAGGCCCTGATCAAAATTAGAAACTCCGCTTCCAGCCGGGCGAGGTCCTGCGCGCTCTTGCCCCACAGTGGACTCGACTCGGTGATGGGGTGAACGATCGTCCAGGCAAGCGGCAGAAACTGGACCGTGGAGCGCTCGAGTTCGAGCGGGGCGTACTTGCGGAACGGTCCGCCGTCGCCGCGCTCCACGGTCATCATGAGTATGCGGGCTTCGAGCTCCATCAGATTGTTGGAGCGGCGATTGGCGATGCGAAACTCGAGCGCCGTGCCGTCCTGATAAGGCGCGACCACCATGTGTTCGCTGAAGGCGATGCGCGCTGCCGCCCGCGAGAATCGTCCGAACACCAGGCCGGTGGCGACAGCAAAGGCCAGCAAGCCGAGCAAGGCTTCGAGCGACGCGATGGAATTGGCGAAAATGCCGTCGGGCCAGATGTTGCCATAGCCGACCGTTGTAAGCGTATGCGCGCTGAAGAAGAAGGCGTTCAGAAAATGGGCGACAGGCGTAGGCGCGTCTGAGCCCCGCAGGTGTTCCATTCCAACCGCGTAGTAATAGATAAACGCAAAAACCAGGTTCGTCACGAGATAGCCGGCGAGAATCATCCCCATGAAGACGTGCCAGCGGGCGTTCAGCATGTACAGGTAGGGATGAACGTCGCGCCAGCTCGTCCCGCGGCGGTGCACGTTGAATTTTCCGTCGGGATTGATGACGCGGCTCAGCCCGCTGCGGTACTGCTGGGTGAAGCCAGGATCGAAGGCCGGAGGTGAAGGATTTCTGGTCATAGAGGCCGATGATAGTGGGACGGCGTCTGCCTGTCCAGCCAGAGGAATCCTCCTTCCGTCATTCCGACGCCTTTCAGAAATAGGAGGGTTCAGTCGGTTTGGCTGTTTCGAGTCGCTTTTTTGCAACCGAATCGGGCAGTGCGGAATCTGAGGTGGTATGCGGCGACATTGGCGTAGCGGCGTCATACTGGTGACGGTGCTGGCGGCGGCTTGCTTGATCTATGCGCCGGATTTCCGAGCGAGCGGGCAGGAACCGTCCGGCGCGCCGCCGCCCGGGCAGGAGCCGGCTGGCCCACCGCAGGGCCCTCCATCCGGGCCCACCTACCGCATGGAGTCGCCGGAGCGGCTGCAACAACTGGTGGCGCCTATCGCCCTGTATCCCGACTCATTGGTGGCCTCGATCCTCGCCGCTTGCAGCTATCCGTCGCAAATCGAGGAAGCCTGGAACTGGCTGGCGCCGCGCAGGAACATGTCGCCCGACCAGATCGCCTCCCAAGCTGACCAGCAAGACTGGGATTCCAGCGTCAAGGCCTTGTTGCCCTTTCCCCCGGTGCTCCAGAATCTGGCCTCGAACCTTTCCTGGACGTCCGAACTGGGCGATGCCTACTACAACCAGCCGAGCGACGTGATGAGCGCCGTTCAAGCGATGCGCCAGCGAGCCAAGAAGGCAGGCACCCTGAAGAGCAACGACCGCATTAAAGTGGAGGACAAGCACGGGTACATCACCATCGAGGAGAAGGAGCCCGAGCAAGTTTACGTGCCGGCCTACGATCCCTGGGCGGTGTACGGCTACCCGATCGCTCCGTGGCCGGGATGGATTGGGGTGCCCGGAATCTGGTGGGACGGTCCCGGTCTGTACTTCGGCATCGGCTTCGGCCTCGGCCCCTTTATGGGGTTCGGTTGGGCCTTTCCCTTTTGGGGCATCGACTGGTTCAACCGCGAGTTGTTCTTTCACCGCGCGCCCTACTTTGCGGGAGGGCCCGCGTTTTTCAATCGAGGCTCCTACTACCACGGATATGGGGGCTTTTCCCGTCCTTTCCGTGAACCCTCGGGCGGGAACCGCGGATTCGCCCGCCCCGAGCCCGGTCGCGGCGTTCGATCTGGCGTGTTCAGCCACTTGCATCCGGGCGGCGCAACCCGCGGATTCTCGGCGCGCGGCCAGGAAAGCTTCGGGGGAGGATTCCACGGCGGCGGCTTTCGAGGTGGAGGTTTTGGCGGCGGCGGCTTTCACGGTGGTGGCGGTGGGCGCCACTGACGGTTTGCGGCTCAGCACGCAGGCAGGCAAAACGTAAGAAGGCTTCACGATGGCTCGGACATTCAAACGCGAAGCGCTGGTTTCGAAGGGTCTGACGGCAATCTTTTCGCTGGCTGGCCTGTTCCTAGTCGCAATACCGGCCGCGGCTCAGACGCAGAATCCGTCGGCATCCACGTCCAACGGGCGGCCTGCCGCGAATGCGAGAGGCAAAGCGTTCTCTTCGCCTCAGGAAGCGGCGACCGCGCTCTATGGCGCTGCGCGGAACGATGACGAGAACCAACTGGTCGCGATCCTGGGTCCGGGATCCAGGGAGTTCGTCTTCTGGACGAACGATGCTGACGACCGCAAGGCAAACATCAATGAATTTGTTCAGAAATACGAACAGATGCACCGGCTGGTGAAGGAGCCCGACGACGAAACTACGCTTTACGTGGGCGCCGAAAACTGGCCCCTGCCCATTCCTCTGGTTGAGGAGCACGGCGTATGGTTCTTTAACACCGCCCTCGGCGGAAGGGAAATCCTCTACCGCCGCATCGGCGAAGACGAGATGCGAACCATCGACGGCCTTCACGGAATCGCCGACGCCGAGCAGGAATACTACGACCAGTCACCCCCTCCGGGCGGCGTGGCGCAATATGCGCGCCTGAACAGCGATCCAGGGCAGCACGACGGTCTCTACTGGCCGGGCGGCGAGAACGGTGAGACGAGCCCCATCGGTCCGTACATTGCCCAGGCAAGCTTCACGCGCCCGGATCACCAGCCCTATCATGGTTACTATTTCCGGATGTTAACGGGCCAAGGCCCCGCCGCCAACGGCGGCAAGCGCAAGTACGAGGTGGATGGAAAGCTGACCGGCGGATTCGCGTTCGTCGCGTTTCCCGCCGAGTATCGCGTGTCCGGCGTGAAGACGTTCATCGTCGATCAGGATGGCATCATCTTCCAGAAGGATCTCGGACCCGCAACGGCAAACATCGCTGCGGCGATGACCACATTCAATCCCGACGCCAGTTGGGAAAGAGCGCAATAGCCCCAACGTCTCAGGTGATATCACTTCACTTCATTCCTCCAACCATCGGATTTCCGCCCGAATGGCGCCAAGTCGCTGCTCGCACGGAATCCGCTGAGCGAGGCGATTGCCTTGCGAGGGCACCGGGTGTAATGTTAGCGGCGAGTGACTCGGGCTCGGCGCAAAGCCAGCCGCCGTTCAGGGGAGTCTGATGCGGAACAGGCTTACTTGACCGCTTCCGTCTCGGCCGGGGCGGCGCGCTCCACAGGATAGCCTCGCTCCAGCCACATCGCAAAGCCGCCCTCCAGGGGCCGCACACGCGTGATTCCCCGCCTTCGCAGCAAGAGCGCCACCCGGGCGCTCGTGGCTTCGTTCGGTCAAGTACAATAAAGGATCACGTCGCGGTCGCGAGGAATCTCCTGGTTGCGCGCGTCCAGTTCTTCGGGAAGCATGTGGATGGCTCCCTGCACCCTGCTGGGCTCCACCTCGAATTCAGCGGAGCCGCGCAAGTCCACTACCACGATTTCCTCACCCCGCTTCATCTTCTCCAGCAGCTCCTCGGGTGAAATGCGCGCGATGCGCAGGTCGCGCAGGAAGCGTTGCCGCTGGCGATACTTGTAGCCTATATAGAGCGCGAGCGCCACCGCCAGCAGAAGCGCCAGCCCCGCGCCCAGGCGACGGGCGTAGTGACCGAGACGATCGAGTTCGGGGCTGAAAACGTAACCGACCAGCAGGTAACTGGCCGACCAGAGCAACGAGCCTGCCGCATCCCAAGCCAGGAAGCGCCGGGGACGCATTCGCAGCAGACCCGCCAGAGGCGCGGCGGCGGTCCCTAGGCCTGGAATGAACTTGGAAACCAGCAACGCGCGGCCGCCTTGCCGTGCGAAACGATCCTCTGTGTGACGCACGCACGAGTCGGGCTCGAGCGAGATGCGGCAAAGCAGCCTGAGGATGGAAAATCCGCGCCGCCGGCCGAGCTCGTACCAGCCGATGTCGGCGATCAGGCAAGCAAGCAGTGACCATGCCGCGAGCAAGGGCAGCGACAATTGCTTCGAGCCGGCCAGCGCGCCGGCGGCCAGCAGCAGCGGCACCGACGAAATGGGTATGCCGATGATTTCTGCCAGAACGCACGCGAAAACGACGGCGTAGCCGTGTTTCAGCAGAAACGGGATGATGTGGCTCATAGCGCTCGCGCCGCCCCCGCAGGCTCTAATTAGATGATGCGGTTCGAGACGAGTTGCGATCCACTCGTTCAGTGGCAACTCAGGTTAAGGTGGCGCGGGCGGGCGTCCCGCCCGTGAATGGCCACGGCCAGGATGGCCGTGCCACGTCAAACTGAGTCACTAGCGCCCTATGTGGTCGCTAGCCTCGGGGGTTGATAACCGCCGAGCTCGCGCTCGATCGCCGCGCCGATCTCGATCACGAGTTCGTCCTCGTAAGGCCGCCCGACCACTTGGACGCCGATGGGCAATTCCTCAGCAGAGCGTCCCGCAGGCAATACCAGCGCCGGGTTTCCGAGCAAGTTGAACCATTGGGCGTAGGTGAAGATGTCCGGGCGGCGCAAGTAGCGCACCGTGGCGCCATCGATCGTCCACTCGCGGTCGCCGTGCCGAAACGCGGGAATCGAGCACGCCGGACAGATGAAGACCCCGACCTCGCGCATTTCCGGTGCCAGCGCCAGCCTCAGCTCATCGCGGCCGATCCATGCCTCCATCAGCCGGGCGGCCGTCAGCGGAGGCTCGCTTTCAACTAGGCCCAGGAACTCGCGCAGTATCGGGCTGATGTTCCGCTCGTTTCCGGCGACGGTGGGCCGAATCACGAATCCTCCGGCGAGTCCGAACATCACCCACCACAGATCGCGCGCCCGTTCGAGACCGCCCGGTCGAAAAGGACGTGTGGCGAAGCCGGCGCGCTCCACCGCCGCGACTGCGGCGCGGACCGCGCCTCGGGTTTCGGACGTGACCGGCGTCGCCCGGTCGTCTTCAAAGTAGCCGATGACCGTGGCACGCACATCAGCAGCCCCAGGACGCCGCCAAGCTACCGGCGCGGACGCGGCGTCGCCGGAGTCCGGCCCAGCCACAGCTTCCGCGAGCAGTCCAAGGTCTTCAACGGTGCGCGCCATCGGACCTACGACTCCGATGAGCGCAAAAGGGCCGAGGCCGGTAGGAAAATGTCCGGTTGCAGGGATGCGGCCAGGTGTCGGCTTGAGCGCGCAGATACCAGTGAAGTGCGCCGGCACACGCACTGACCCGCCGCCGTCGCTGCCGAATCCGCCTGCCGACAATCCCGCGGCGATGGCCGCCGCCTCGCCGCCGCTCGATCCTCCGGCCGTGCGCTCCAGGTCCCACGGATTGTTCGTGCGTCCGTGCAGCAGATTATCGGTCTCGTAAGCCATCAGGAACTCGGGCGCGTTGGTATTTCCCAGTATGATGGCCCCTGCGCGCCGCAGTCGCTCGACCAGCGGCGCGTCCGACAACGCAACCGCGTCGGCGCGCAAACGCGAGCCTGTTTCCGTACGCAAGCCCGCCACATCGATCGAACTCTTGATAGTCAACGGCACGCCGCAGAGCGGACCGGCGGGCGTACCGGCTGCGAGCACGCGCTCCGCCCGGCGGGCGTCGGACAGGGCGCGCTCGGTATCAACGGTCACGAAGGCGTTGAGCAGGGGATCGAGCCGGGTGATGCGGGCCAGGTGCAATTCCAAGAGCTGGACGGGCGAGACCGCCCGATCGCGCAATAGTCGGGCGAGGCCAGTCAACGGCAGGAGAGCAAGGTCGTTCAAAGGCGCCCCCGGGCTGAGATTTCAGCCAGCATCGCCCGTTTCGCCCAACGCATATGTCCATCTCCACCGAATGGAGCTCCATCACGAATCTCTGGGACAGGAGACTAGTTCAGCGAGCGGGTTTCGAAATCGAGTGTGATGAGCTCACCGGCGCGGTTCAGCTTGAGTGTGACGTGCTCGCCGGGCTTCGACATGGCGTCACTCACTCGCGCCAACGAATTCGCATTCAGGAATTCTCCGGAACCCAAACGGATACCTATGATCGTGTCCCCCCGGCTGTACGCCAGCTTGCGCAGCCGGAGACCCGGCAAGAACGTCGCGCACCAGTACCACATTGTAACGAGGTGGCTTGACAGTGAGTAAGATGCCACTTGCCATCACAGGAAAGGGGTTGCTGAAGTCCGCGTTTGGCTTTAGCCACAGCTTGCCGTGCGGGTAGTCGAAGATTACGTCGAATTTGCGCAGAATGCCGCTGCCGAGAAGTCCCGCAAGCGTCGTAGGGAGACTGGGGTTCACGCTTCGCAGAAAGGCCACCGGCAACTCGTGGAAGGAATAGGGACCGAGACGAAGAAGTTCGAGCTTTCCGGAAGCAATCTCCAATTTTCCGCCGACTGCGGTCACCGACGAAATGTCGATGAGTTTCTTCGGTTCCAGCGACGGATTCGCGTCCGTAAAGCGCTTCATCAGGATCATATTGCCCACAGTGCCGCTGTCGATCAGGAAGGTTCCCTCTACAGATTTCCCATCGGTGCCGCCTATCGTGAGCTCCACCAACGCGAGATTGCCGGAAATCATCACCGGTATCGACGTGTAGCCTGGCGGGGCCGTGAACTGTGCAGGCGGGACCACAGTGATGGCGTGCAGCCGATAATCTTCAAGTACTTCAAACTTCATAAAGACCTTGCCGCCCAACAGCCCCTCTGTTTTGTGACCCGCCTCTTTGTCGATGTAGTCGAGAGGCAGCACGGAGATCGTTTGCCCCGTCAGGGTCTCGCCTGCGAAACTCAGCGCGGCATTCTGCACCATCTGCAGCGTCCCGTTTGCACCGAGGCCCGTCGTTTGCTGCGTACCACTCGCTTTGACGTCAAGCTCGGCAGCAATCCCGGGTTGCAGTGCCGTGTAGAAAGCCCCGGAATCCAGCACCATCGTCAGCGGTCGCGAACCGTTCACACTGGCCTGGATGTAGGTGAGCCCCAGCACAGGCTCGCACGAGACGGAATGCCGACTTGAAGGAGGTCGAGTTTGGGCAACGATCAGGCATGCCGGTGCAATTGGGAGAAGTGCTGTTATAGATGGCGTCATGAGTCCGTTCGCATGTCATTCTGAGCGCAGCGAAGAATCTCGCTCTGCAAGGAAAGGATATACGAGATTCCTCGCTCTGCTCAGAATGACATGCTTGGAGGCTTTGAGCATCCACTTACGACGCTGAGTATAAGTTCCCCGCATGTGTTCACCGTTGATTTGATGCGGAGGCTATTAGAATAAGCTATCAAATGAAGAGCTGTTCTTCGACGGGCGCGCCTTCGCGGGCGGACGACGGACGCCGGCGGCCGAAGAAGAACGCCATGCCCTGCCGCAGGCCTGCGATTAAAGCCGTCATTTCCTTGACCGGAACCATCACGCCGCGCTCGATGGCTTCCGTGGCGCGCTCGATCATCTCCATCGTCCCGGTGATGAGCTGGTCGGCGCGCACGATCTCGGCGCGTGCGCGCTCGATCACCTCCGCCGCCAGCGCGTCCGCGGTTTGCGCCCGCGCCCGCAGTATGTCCGTGGTTTCGGAGAGATTGGTCAGAATTTTTCGCGTAGGACCGCTCGCTGTCGTGACCAGTTCGTGAAAGGCGCGCAGCACCGGATGCACGTCCTGCTCGAAGCTGTTTTGAATCCGTTCCAAGGTGTGGGCGAGTTGCACGAGCGCCTTTGACACCGCCAGCAGGATCACCACTTGCGTCACTACGGCGATGGCGGTGACGGCCACAAAGATCGTCAGGATCCACTCATGGACTTCCATTTGCGCGCCTGCTTTCCGGGTAGTGCCCTAATCTCAGGCGTAGAGCGCCCTCTGTGGCCGCCCAACTGATCGCACGCACGAGCAAGGCGCTGTAATCGGGCGGCCACAGGGGGCCGCCCTTACGTCTGAACGACCCGCGCGTGAACTCTACCTACCGCGACTTTACGTCTTGATAGGCCTGCTTGCCGGCCTCGAGCGCCGCCGACAATTGCTCTTTCTGCTGCGTCACCAGGTCTTTGGCCTTCTCGACCAGCTCTTCGGCCTGCCGGCGCAACTCGCGGCCACGGCCGCTCACGTACTCGCGGCTCTGGTCCGCCTTCCGGCTCAAATATTCGCGTGTCTCTTCACCCGACTGAGGCGCGAACAGCAGGGCAAGAATCGCTCCGATGCCGAGCCCTGCCACAAAATAAACCATTTTCGACCCACCATTGCCGTTTTCGCTCATCTTGAGACCCTCCTGCCGATATGCCGGAATGTTAGATGTTTGATGGATGTCGTTATTTAGTCTTTTCAGACTACTCAGGTTTCGCCGTCCTCGTCATGTTGAAAAATCGCCAGGCTCTTTCACTACCAGTGTAAACGATTCGATCGCTATAACAAAGGAAAAGAATTCATTAGTTCATAGGCAGTCTGGACTGTTTATCGTAGCACCGGTGAGCCTGAATCGATCAACCAGCCCAAGAGCGGTCAGGATGCCCGCGCTGCCAGGGCCGCAACCTTATAATTGGGACCTCTCGAAATACTCGCGAATCACTTTTGCCTCCTTGGCGCGGACTACCTGACTGAGCTCCTCGGCGGACACCTGCTTGAGCGCGGCCACGCTGCCGAACTGGCCCAGCAGCTTGCGCGCCGTCTTCTCACCCACGCCGGGGATCTGCAACAGCTCCGTGGTCAGCGAACGCGCGGCGCGCCGCGAGCGATGGAATGTCACGGCGAAGCGGTGCGCCTCATCGCGAATCTGCTGCACCAGGTGCAGCGCGGGCGAATGATGATCGAGCGCAACCGGCTCGTTTTCCCGGCCGAGCGCGTAGAGGATCTCCTCCTTCTTGGCGATGGCAGCCATAGGCTGATTGATGATCCCCAGGTCCTCAAGAGCGGCAGCAGCGGTGTGAAGCTGGCCGATCCCGCCGTCGATCAGGATCAGGTCGGGCATGGCCTTCTTTTCTTCCTGGACGCGGCGATAGCGCCGTTCGACCACTTCGCGCATGCTGGCGAAGTCGTCGTTCTGCCCATTGCGGACGATGAACTTGCGGTAATCCGACTTCTTCATCTTGCTGCCGTCCCAGACCACCATCGAAGCCACCACGTCAGAACCCTGGATATGCGAGATATCGAAGCACTCGATGCGGCGCGGGGAGTGCTCCAGATCGAGCGCTTCGGCTAGCTGATCCTCCATCTCGCGCGCCGGCGGATTCAGCACCCGGAAGCGGCGCTCGAACGAGTGGCGCGCGTTCCGCGCCACCAGCTCTACCAGAGCGTGCTTGCTGCCGCGCTGGGGCACTTCAATGTGGACGCGCCGTCCGCGCTTTTCGCTGAGCACTTCTTCCAGCAGCTCGCGATCCTCGAAATCCGTGGGCACATGAATCGTGTCCGGCAGATAGGGCTGGTCGAGGTAAATCTGCTTGAGCAGCGATGAGAAGAACGAAGCTGGCTCGAAGTCCTCCAGGTCTTCCCAGAAGAACTCGCGGCGGTCGGCCACACGCCCGCCGCGGACGTGAAACAGATTGACCGCCGCCTGCGGACCCTCCTGGTGGAAGCCGAAGAAATCCGCATCGCGGGCCTCGGATGCCGCCATTTTCTGGCGCTCGCTGAGCTGTTCCAGCGTGCTGATTCGATCGCGCAGGCGCGCCGCCTCTTCGTAGCGTTCGGCGCCCGCGGCCGCGGCCATGGCTGCGCGCAGATCGCGAACGAGATCGCTGACGCGGCCTTCCAGCAGCATCCGCACTTGTCGCACGTTCTCGGCATAGGCGGCTTCCGTTGTGTAGCCCTCCACGCAGGGTCCCACGCAGCGCTTGATGTGATATTCGAGGCAGGGCCGCGGATGGAATCGCGTCAGGTCCACGTTGCACGAAGGGACGCCGAAAGAGCGATGGATGAAATCCACCACGCGATAGGCGAGGTTGGCGGGAAAGTAAGGCCCGAAATAAAGCGAACCGTCCTTGCGCAGCCTGCGGGTGACGTAGACTCGCGGCCAGCGCTCGCCGAGCGTCAGCTTGACGTACGGATAGGTCTTGTCGTCGCGCAGCAGGATGTTGTAGCGCGGCTGAAAACGCTTGATCAGGTTATTCTCAAGCGCCAGGGACTCCTTCTCGTTATCGACCAGGATCATCTCCAGGTCGCGAGCGGCCCCGATCATGCGGTCGCGCTTGTCGTCTGCCGGGCGCGACTCCTGAAAATAGGAGCGCAGGCGCAGGCGCAAGGATTTCGCCTTGCCCACGTACACCGGCTTGCCATCGTCGCCCTTGAAGATGTACACGCCGGGCCGCAGGGGCGCCGCTTCCGCCTTTTCACGTAGAGTCATGCGAGATTGAAAGCCTCACTTCGATTATGTCGTGCGCGCCGCGGTTTTTCCAACAATTGCTCCACCACTACCCGCGCCAAATCGCGGCGTAGAGCCGCCGTCACGGCAACACTTGCTCGACTCTGATGGCTTTCTCGGCGTCTCGGATCTGAAAGCGGGCAGGATGCCCGCGCTCCCAGGTTCTGCGTCCGATGACGATTCACTGATTCTAAATGAGATAGTGGGTTCGTTCCGCGATTAACGCATCTTTTGCGACGGCCGGAGCCTCGGCGTCGGGCCGGTCTCCGGCACCTTCAACGGGCGCCGGATCGTTCCCCAAACTGGGCCCCGGACTGGCCATGGGGCTCCCGGCATCCGGGCTGCTCGCGTCCGGGTCGATGGCGAGCTGGCCGGTCCAGTCCGGGTTGCTGCCGTTTCGTTTCGCGGCCCGCTCCGACTCCCAGAACGACTTCGCGCCGCAGATCGATCAGCGCGCTGACCTTGCGGTCGACCGCCGCAGGAAATTCTCCTGCTGGCGAGTCGTCGCGCGGCTGGCAGCGGCGGATCATCTCGTCACGTAGGCTATTGCGCTCTACCTCGTTATCGTCGTCACCTTCGTCCCCTGGCCCGCCGCGGCCTGAGCCGGTCGCGCCGTATCCGCCGAGCAGCCCGCGCTCCCAGGAGAATCTTGACATTTTTGTACGGGTTTCGTATCCTTTCTCTAGAGCCGTTTAGCGTCTGTTTAGCGCCGTTCAGCGTCTCCCAGCCAGCCACTCGGCTGCGGAATGTTGACCCCCGCGTACAGATTGCTCTAGAGTGCGGGCTCAGCCTTCGAGGAACCGCGTCGCTGCTTGATTCATCACCTACGAAGGCCCCTGAGGAGGATGCATGCCAACTCCCGTCACGAACGTCGAAACTCTGGCAACCCAGGAATACAAGTACGGCTTTTACACGGACATTGAGGCGGACCTCGCGCCGGCCGGGTTGAACGAAGACATCATTCGCCTGATTTCGGCGAAGAAGCACGAGCCGGAGTGGCTGCTGGAGTGGCGGCTGCGAGCGTTGCGGCACTGGTTCACCATGAAGGAGCCCACCTGGGCCAACATCCATTACGGGCCCATCGACTATCAAGCTATCCACTATTACGCTGCCCCCAAGAAGAAGCTGACTTCGCTCGACGAAGTCGACCCGGAGATCATGCGCACCTACGAGAAGTTGGGCGTGCCGATCAACGAGCGCGCGGCGCTGGCCGGAGTGGCGGTGGACGCGGTATTCGACAGCGTTTCCGTGGCGACGACGTTCAAGAAGACTCTCGCCGATCGCGGCATAGTTTTCTGCTCGTTCTCTGAAGCCGTGCAGGAGCATCCGGAACTGGTGCGCAAGTGGCTCGGGTCGGTGGTGCCTTACACGGACAATTTCTTCGCGACTCTAAACTCCGCCGTCTTCACCGACGGATCGTTCTGCTACGTGCCCAAGGGCGTGCGCTGTCCTATGGAGCTTTCGACTTATTTCCGCATCAACGCCATGAACACGGGCCAATTCGAGCGCACGCTGATCGTGGCGGACGAAGGCGCGTCCGTGAGTTACCTGGAAGGCTGCACGGCGCCCATGCGCGACGAGAATCAGCTTCACGCGGCGGTGGTGGAGCTGGTGGCGCTCGACAACGCCACCATCAAGTATTCCACCGTACAGAACTGGTATCCCGGCGACAAGGAAGGGCGTGGGGGAATCTACAACTTCGTCACCAAACGCGGCAAGTGCCAGGGAGCGAACTCCAAGATCTCCTGGACTCAGGTCGAGACGGGCTCCGCCATCACCTGGAAGTATCCGGGCTGCATTCTGCAGGGTGAGAATTCAGTGGGCGAGTTCTACTCGGTCGCCGTTACCAACAACTATCAGCAGGCCGACACCGGCACGAAGATGATCCACATCGGCAGGAACACCAGGAGCACGATCGTCTCCAAGGGCATCTCGGCCGGGCACGGGCAGAACAGCTATCGCGGCATGGTAAAGATCATGAAAGGCGCCGCCGGCGCGCGCAATTATTCGCAGTGCGACTCGCTGCTGATCGGCGACAAATGCGGCGCGCACACTTTCCCCTATCTTGAAGTCCGCAACCCGGGGGCGCAGGTGGAGCACGAGGCGTCCACTTCGAAGATCGGCGAGGACCAGATCTTCTACTGCCGTCAGCGCGGGCTTTCCACCGAAGACGCGGTCAGCATGATCGTCAACGGGTTCTGCAAGCAGGTGTTTCGCGAGCTGCCCATGGAGTTTGCGGTGGAGGCCACGAAGCTTCTGGGCGTGAGCTTGGAAGGAAGCGTGGGTTAGGATACGCAGATTACTCAGACTGCACAGATTTTGAGAAAAGGAAACGGGCAGAATGGGAAAACCTGTCGTTCACTTCGAGATCGGCTGCAGAGATAGCGCCAAGACGTCCGACTTCTACGCGAAGCTCTTCGATTGGCAGATGACTCCGATGGGCCCCGCGACGATGATCAACACGGGCGGCGGGATCGGCGGCCACATCACGTCGCTCGGGCACGAGCCGCACAATTACGTGACGTTCTACGTGGAAGTGGACGATCTGCAAGCGTATCTCGACAAGGCGGGAGCGCTCGGCGGCAAGACGCTGGTTCCGCCGGTGAAGCTGCCCGGCGATCAGGGCAGTTTCGCCTGGATGTCGGACCCCGAGGGCAACATCATCGGTCTGTGGAATCCGAAAGCGTGACACGCTGCGACCGAGGTCGCGTGCGGTGTGGGGAACGAGCGATGAGCGGTCCCTCAAATCTTCCGGAACCGACGCTGGAGATTATCCCGGACGGCAGCAAGCTGACGGTGGCGATCACGCTGGACCGGTTCACGACGTTCCAGATCGCCGGCTGGACGGAACAGATTCTCGATCTCGCCAAGGCCATTGTGGCCGCCGATTCAAAGTGGATGCCGGGAAACATCCGGAGCTTCGCCCGGGACGCCCTCGCTTTCAAACGCGCGAAGGTGTTTCCGATCGATGACGATCCCGAGGCCCTGAATTTCCAGGCCGCCAACGACGAGGAGTCCGCGCAGGCGAAGAGGACGCTGGAGGCTTTGAAGCAGCTCCGTTCCTTCGTGCGCGGCGTCTTTTATGACGCTTCGGAGCAGCTTAGAAAACAAGCACTGGAGTTGAGCGAGGACGACCGCCCCACGACGATTCAGTAAGGGGAACGTAGGGCAGGCCCCTGTGCCTGCCCCGGAATGCGGCTCACTGGAAGGAGCCGAAGAGGTGATGAACCCATGATTCCACTGGACACACTGCGTGATCTGTTCGACTACAACTACTGGGCGCGCGATCGCCAGCTTGGAGCTTGCGCGGCGCTGAACGAAGAGCAGTTCCTGCGACCCATGGGCAACAGCTTTTCATCCGTGCGGGACACGCTGGCACACCTGATTTTTGCCGAGTGGGTCTGGCTCGAGCGCTGGCTCGGCCGATCGCCGACTCCAGCGGACAGGCAGCAGGTCGCCCCGGAGAAGTTTCCGACGTTGGATTCAATCCGCGAGCGCTGGAGCGCGCTCGAGGGCAACATGTGCTCCTACTTGGCCCGGCTGGACGAACGAGCGCTGGAGCGCCCGCTGACGTACAGGAACTGGCGCGGAGAAGTATGCACCTATCCGCTGGGCGAGACGATATTCCACGTGGTCAATCATCAGACGTACCATCGCGGCCAAGTGACAACGCTGCTGCGGCAATTGGGAGCTGAGGCGCCGGCAGTCGACTATCTGGTGATGAAGGACGAAGAGATTCGGGCCCGGGCGGCAGGAGCCAAGAGCTAGACATGGCAGGCAAGGCACTTTTGACCGTTGAAGAGTTCCTCCGGCTGCCGGAATCTGCCGGCGACCGCGACGGCCGCTACGAGTTGGTAGAAGGAGAGGCGGTTGAAATTGGTCCGGAGATGCTTCTGCACAATCTCGTGCGTGACTGTGTCCTCATAGCGCTGCTCGATTATGTCGAGGCTCAAAAATGCGACACGGTGGTTGGGATCCAGCACTTTCACCTGTTCGGCAACACCGTCCGGAGGCTCGATGTGAGCTTTGTGCGCGCCGGGCGCGAGTTGCCACTTCACACGCTGCCCCAAGGCGCGCCCGACCTCGCGGTCGAGGTGGTTTCGCCCAGCAACACACCGCGCGAGATCGATCAGCGCATCGGCGACTACTTCGCCGCGGGATGCCAGCGTGTGTGGGTGGCATACTATGACGAGCGCGAGGTTCACATCCACGGTTTGGCCGGGGTCACGCGCCTGAGTGGCGACGATCTGCTGGAGGACGCCGAACTGCTGCCGGGGTTTTCGTTGAAGGTTTTGGAGTTATTCGCGTAGGGACGAGTTTCTATTTTCGAATTTCGAGTTTCGCGGATGAGGAGTTAACTAAACCGAATGTTCCTTGAGATCAAGAATCTGCACACACAGGTTGGCAACAACGAAATCCTGCACGGAATCGACCTCGCGATCGGCAAGGGCGAAGTGCACGCCATCATGGGGCCGAACGGGTCGGGCAAATCGACCCTGGCCCAAGTGCTGGCGGGACGCGATGCCTACACGGTCACCGAGGGCGAGGTGCTTTATGAAGGCAAGGACCTGCTGGCCATGGCGCCCGAAGATCGCGCGCGCGAAGGCGTGTTTCTGGCCTTCCAGTACCCGGTGGAAATCCCCGGCGTGAGCAATCTGTACTTCCTGCGGTCGGCGCTAAACGCGGCGCGCAAGGCGCGCGGCGAAGAGGAAGTGGACGCCATCGATTTCCTGGCGCTGGCCCGCGACAAGATGAAGCTGCTCGAGATGGACGAGACCCTGATCAACCGCCCGGTAAATGAGGGCTTCTCGGGCGGCGAGAAGAAGCGCAATGAGATCTTTCAGATGGCCGTGCTCGAGCCGAAGCTCGGGATCCTGGATGAGACCGACTCGGGGCTCGACATCGACGCGCTGCGCATCGTGGCCGCGGGCGTGAATGCCCTGCGGTCGCCCGAGCGATCAATGATCGTGGTGACCCATTATCAGAGGCTTCTGAACTACATTGTGCCGGATTTCGTCCACGTGCTCTCGGCCGGCCGGATCGTCAAGTCGGGCGGCAAGGAACTGGCGCTCGAGCTCGAAGAGAAGGGCTACGGGTGGCTCGGCGTGGAAGACGAAGAACAGGGGCTAGGGGTCGGGGTCAGAGGTCGGGGGCTAGGGGGTTAGGTAGGTGTTGGGTGTGAGGTGTCAGGTGCTAGGTGTCAGGACCAATTTCGTGGCTAGGTTAAGGAGCGAACAGACCGCATGAGCGCTGTTCAGGAAAAGCAGGACCTTTATTTCGAACGTTTCGCCGCGCTGGCCCAAGAGCGTGAGACGCGGGAACCTGCCTGGCTCCGCGAGATCCGCCACGCCGCCATGGATCGTTTCGGCGAGTTGGGGTTCCCGACCACCAAGCACGAAGAGTGGCGGTTCACGAATGTGGCGCCCATCGCGCGCACGGCCTTTGCGCCGGCCAGGCCTTTCGCCGCTGTCGTTGGGCCTGAGGGCCTTTTCCTGTCCGTGGGCGGATCGTGGGTCGCGACTTGCAATGTTCTGATCTTCGTGAACGGACGCTACACTCCGGAGCTTTCGCATCTTGAGTTGTCTCAACAGAACGCCCGAATTGGAAGTCTGGCAGAGGCTCTGGGCGGTAAAGGAGTTTCGAGCGATTCGGCTCTGAAGAAACACCTTGCCCGCCATGCCGGTTATGACGATCATGCCTTCGTAGCCTTGAACACAGCCCTTTTTGAAGACGGCGCCTTAATTGAAATCGCTCCAAATACAGTGGTGGAGAGGCCCCTTGCCCTGTTCTTCGTGACGATCCCCGGTTCTGAACCGGCGATGACGCATCCGCGCAATTTGATCGAGGTCGGCGCGGGCGCTCAGGCGAGTTTTATTGAGTTGCACGTCGGTTTCGATCGACCAGATTTGCCGATTGCCATTCCTTACTTTACCGACGCCGTCACAGAAGTCGTGGCGGGCGAAAATGCCATCGTGGACTACACCCGAATCCAGCAGGAGACAGAGCATGGCTATCACGTCGGCATCGTGCAGACCGAGCAGGGCCGATCGTCGAGCGTTACCACGCACTCCATTGCTCTGGGGGGCCGGCTCGACCGCGAGGAAGTTCGCGCGGTGCTCAACGGCGAAGGCGCCGAGGCGTTGTTGCACGGGCTTTATGTGATCGGAGGGCATCAGCACGTCGACAATCACACATTG
>JASHPE010000296.1 GCA_030038235.1 Terriglobia bacterium | reverse complement strand
TCAGGCACGACCAGGCTTTGCCGCGATGGGTGCGCGGTCCGGTGGATTTGAGGGCGTTGGCGCGGCGGGCGGCGAGCGACGCCGGGGTGAGTCGAGGGGATTGGCGCAGCATGGCGGACCTCCAGAGCGATCTCTGAATGCCCTCCCGCTCATAGGCATAGCACCAGACCAGGCAGTTGTCAAGTAAAATAGCGTCGGCGCTAGCCTAGGCTAGAATTGAGGGCGGCAACTCATCGGCCCCGCTGCGTAGATAGCCTACGCGCCGCAACTCCAAGTTATAGATGGATAAGGCGTAGCGCCTGGGCTCGAGTAATGTGCAACCGATGGTGACGGTCAGCCGAAGGCTTTAGAGTGCGGCAGCTTGCTGCCGCTTTCTTCGCCCCGCGCCAGGTAGTGACCCGACAAGCCCCCTTTTTCAGATGCTTGCAACCTGGAGGAGGCTCTTCGCGCTCAAAGAGATCGGTTCGCGCCGTGAGCCCTTCGGCGGCAGAAGTATTCAAGGGATGCACCGACGCCATTAGGCAGATATTGGGCACCGCAATTGAGGCTCGGACAAGCGCTGAATTCAAGCGGATCGCTGCATCTGAGTTCCCGAAATATTTTGTCTTGGCGCGTGCGGCATCTAATTTTGCCACGGCAGTCGTTCCAAGAAATGTTCTGGACCGCCTGACGCGAGAATCGATATGCGAGATCGAGGCTAATTTTAGGGAAAAAGGTCTGGGAGCTTTTGGGTCTGGCCTGCGAGATCAAGCGCTGTTCACGGTTTGGACGCTGAGGAAAATCCATGAGTTGGTTGAGCAGATCGTCTCGGCCCCCTTTGACGAGTCGAAAAAGAAGGCCGATGATGAGCATTGCGATCATTTCCAGTTTTTCGTGGTTTTCGCGCAGTTCAACCTGGACTGCCTAAGCACGGCGCTGGACGCCGACAAGGCCATTTATCCAGAAGTGGTGAACGATTTAGTGGAAGGGCTGCGAGCGATGGTCAACGCGTACGCTTGGGCAAAGCGGGGCCTCGAAAATCGAATTGGACCTTCTGCTGAATTGGCAATCGACTCATTCCCTCCAGACGAGGAGGACCGTGCTTTGATGGACGCTTCGTTTTCAGAAGCGTCCAGCGTCCTGCTCGAAGAGTAGTCGTGCATGCCTCTCCAAGAGCACTCACCCATTGATCAGGGCGAGATATATTGGCTCGTGCTTCCTGACCAACAGGGAAGGCAGCAGGCCGGTAGAAGGCCGTGCATTATCATGTCGCGGCGGTCCATCAATAACGGAAATCCTGTTGTCGTTGTTCCGATGACGAGCAACCTGAGCAGGGCTAATTCATTTAACCAAGTAATAGCCGCGATTGTCCCTATCTCGTTAGTGGGCACACGCGACCGTCAGTAGAGTACGAGGCGTAGAGAAGCAAAGGCAAGAACAAACTCAGTGATGGTGCAAGGACGCTACCTGGCCATTGTGGCCGGGGGCGCACTGCCCATCGGCACCGATTGGTCATCGTCCCATAGAGCGCAGCTTCGTTTCGCCGTAGCCGCTCGGGTGCGAGGTTCTATTTATGCTTGGTTCTTCGATTACTGCGTCATGCGTTATCGCGCTCGCGAGTGTGCTGGGCGTTCTCTTTGCCGGAATGTTCGCGCTCCTCTGCGTTGTCAGAAGAAAGCCGACAAACAACCCAGGAGCATACTTGCGAAGGGGAAAACGCCAAGCTTCGACCACTGTTCTTTGTGCGGGCGACAGTCATACTCACGCCTCGCTCAGCTCTGATTACGTCGCGATGCTCCGGGAAAAACTCGGCTGCCGCGGGTTCGCATTCATCAACGCTGGTCAGAATGGAAGCACTTCCCTGGAGTTGCTCCGCCGTCTTCCCGAGATCGTGCGCTGCGAGCCCGATGCAGTGACGGTTCTGATCGGAACGAACGATGCGAGGACTGGGTTTCCGGAAGTCTCGGAACATTCATTTGAACGAAGCTTAAGGGCTCTCGCTTCCGGTCTCCGTAGTCAGACGAAAGCACGAGTTGCAATGTTATCCATTCCACCGCTGGGCGAGGACCTCACAGGAGAAATCAATCGTGGCATTGAAAGGTGCAATGCAGTCATCCGCAGGGTTGCCGACGAAGAGGGTGCAGATTACCTGCCCTTGGGTGAGTCCCTGAGAACGCTGATTGAGAGTTCAGGTACTCGTTCACCCCTTCCTTTCAAACTCCGGGCCGGACTATTGCTTGGCGCAGCCGTCCAGCATTATGTTCTTCACCGGAACTGGAACGTCATCGCCGGGCGAAGAGGTTTTGCCGTTCATACGGATCAGATTCACCTCAATGACCGCGCAGGTGAGATGGCTGCGAATTTGATCGGCAGGTGGCTTGGTTCCACATTAAGCCGCGAATCTGTCGTATGACCCAGGGCCCGCTGCACTTCTTTTCTAGCTCCTTTGCAGGCTTATCGAGGTGAAGTCGAATCCGAACGCCGCGCCGAGCCATTACATAGCAAATCGAGGATTGGCACGCTTTCTTCGCGCGGTGGCACAGCCACTCCTGGCTGTGCTTTGTCACTGTTTCAGCCTTTTTTCCCAGCACAGCCAAGAGTGGCTGTGCTACCTGCGTGGGACGTTTTATCATTCGGGAATTTTGAAGAATTTGAACCGCAGTGCCGCCTCATATTCCTTCTTGGCCGCCTTTGCCTTGTTACGGAGGTCCTCTTCATGGAAGTGAGCATGCTCCCACCGATCGACCTCCGCCACCGAATGATTCACCGAGGCCAGAGCTTCCTCTTCTCGAATCGCGCCGACCCAGGCGTCGACAGCAGCTTTATAAGCGCTCTGCATTTCATCAAGTCTTTTGTCGTCGTTTTCCATGCTCGCCCTCCCCGGGCGACAGCATAACACGGGCGTGTTACAGTAATTGCGAAGACTTCCAACACAGAGACACAGAGGCACAGCGAAAGAGGGAAAACGTCGGAAACGAGCGACCTTTTCATGCAGTTTTCACTGTCTTCTCTGCGTCTCCGTGCCTCTGTATTTAGTCTTTCAAGCCTTTGAGCCTTTCCCCGACGCAAGCCGCCGAGCCGCCGGCTTTCAGACGGTCGCTCGGTCTAAATTAGAACTGTTGTCCCAGCGTGACGAACACCTGGGTGGCGTCCTGCCCGCTGACGGGATTCAGATTGCGGCCGATGTCGAGCCGGATCGGTCCCACCGGAGTGAAATAGCGAAGGCCGATTCCCACGCTATTGCTGTAGCCGCTGAAGAATCGGCTGAGACCGATGCCTTCGTAGACGTTGCCGCCGTCGTAGAAAATCACGCCGCCCAGATTGTGGTAAATGGGTAGCGGGAAGCGTCCCTCGGAATTAAAGATGAAGAGCTGATGACCGCCCATCGGGACGTTCACCTTCGCGGTGCAGCTCGCAAGATCGTCGGCCATCGTGCACAGGTACGCGGTGACTTGCGTTCCGGCGCCGTTCAGTGGGAACCCGCGCAGGCTGTCGGCGCCGCCGGAGAAGAATCGCTCGCTGAAGGGAACGTGACTGCCTGCCCAAGAGGTGACCAGGCCCAGCCTGAAGTTATTCGCCCAAACCATCCAAGGCTTCACCTGCTTGTAGAAGGCGGTTTGGCCGAAGAAGCGTCCTACGTTGTCGCTCGAACCGAAGAAGGTCGGGCTGAAACTGAGATTCACGGTTTGAAATACGCCGCTATGCGCGTCGAGCGCCTTGTCGCGGGTGTCGTTCACAAATGACGCGGAAAACGTCGACAAGTGAATGTTCTGGTCTTCGACAGGAACAAAGTCGAGGATCATCAAGTGTGTGAGCGTGGTGCGCTGGAAGTCGTACTGAAACTGCAAGCGCTTGTTGCCTGTCGCGTTCAGCGCCCTTGAGAGTTGAAATGAAGCCTCTCCCAGCCGCGCCGTAAAGAGGGGATTCTGGGTGGTTCGCTCGGCGGAAAGACTCAAGAGCGACTTCCAATTCGTGCCCTCGAAATGCGGGTCGCTGTAGCTGAGCGCCAGCTTCTGATCGAGTGTCGAGGCCAGGATTGAAACAGATGCGGTCTCGGCCTTGCCACGCATATTCAGCCGGCTGTACTCGATCGAGCCTTGCGGGCTGATGATCGTCTTTTCGAGCACCGTGAAATTCTTCGGAAGCCCGACGGTAGGCAGTCCGGGGAGGATGAGAACGCCGCTCGAAAAGCTGCCGGTGCGCGGCGTGGATTCGAAGCCCACGCCGTAAGTGATGGCGTTGCGCTTGGCTTCATGGACTCTGACCAGCACGTCCTCCGAAGCGGTCTGAGCGCCCGGCGGATTTCGGGGCGAGACGTCGGCCCAATCGAAGATTCCCAGGTCATAGAGCTTGCTTTCAGAGGCCAGCAGTGTGCCTTCGCTCAGAGGAACGCCGGACTTGACGTTCACCGAGCGCTCGATTAATGAGAGCCGCGTGTGGCTGTTGCCGACGTATTCGACGGCAGCCACGTTCACGTGCGGTCCCTCGTCGATCTGATAAGTGACGGTCATGCGGTGAGTGTCGCCGGCATGAGTTGCTGTTGCCCGGAAACTGGCATTCGGATAGCCCAAATCAAGGTAGCTGGCCACGATCCTGTTCCTGTCTTTGTGGATGGCGGATTGCGAAAAGGGCACACCCGGCCGGAGCGCCAGTCCCTGAGGGGCAAGCTTGCTCACAGACTGGGTCCGATTCCCCTCGACGTTCACGGCCGCGACCGTGGTTTCGGCGCCCTCGTCGATTTGAAACGTCACGTCGATGTCCGGCTCGTGATCGACGGTCTTGGGAGTCACCGTGACATCCAGAAAACCGTGATCGTGATAGTAGGCCTCCAGGTTATTCACGGTGTCGCCGACCAACTGCTGGCTGAATTTGCCGCGCGACATGAAATGGGCCTTCTGCACCATGATCTGGCCGGCCAGATCCTTGTCGCTGATGTGATGGTTGCCGGCTACCTTGACGCTGGCCACGCGATGCCGGCTGCCGAGCTGGACGGCATAGGTCACTTCGATTTGGCTCGGCTCACTGATAAAGTGCAAGGTCACCTGAGCGTCGAAGTAGCCCTTACTTTGGAACTTCGAAATCAGGTTCTGCTGCCCCTCTCCGGCGAGCTCGCGATCGACCGAGTACTCCTGATAGATGGGAATCAGTTTCTTGAGTTCTCTTTGGGAAACATGAGCGCCCGTGACCTTAACCAGGACGGTTGGACCCAGGGTCACGTTGAAACTCACATCGGCGCGATTCGTGGCCGCGTCATATTGAGGTGGGTCCATCTTAACGGTGTTCGCGAGGTGATTCTGCCGGCCAAGGTACTCCCGCAGGAATGATTCCGCCGCCTGCAGCCGGTTCGGGCTGTAATGCTGGCCGCGCTTCAGGTTCGCGTCCTTGAGCCGCGCGCGAATCGAGTGCAGCGCGCCCTCCAGCCTGGCGCTCACTACAGGCGTGGGGCCGGTGATCAGAATCTTTCCAAGTTTCGCACGCTTGTTAAGGCTTACAAGGTAGGTGACCGTCGCGAGCTTCAGCTTCGAGTCGAGTTCCACCTGAGCGGTGACGGTTGACTGGAAGTAGCCGCTGTGCACTAGGAACTTCTGCAGCGATTCGCGTCCCTGATCCACCCGCACTTTCTCGTAAGGATCCTCCACGGGATAATTGACGGTTTCGAGAAGCTGGGGATAGCTGAATGCCGTGGTTGCCCCGGGGAATTGGATGACTCCCAGGAAATAAGCCGGCTCCATGATGAACTCCACCCGGAGCCCGCCGGCCTCCGGTGTGACATTGACATCAATCCTGCTGAATTGATGAGTGGCCTGGAGCGCCGCGCGGCTCTCGTCCACGAGTTTCTGCGAATAAGGCTTCCCACTTTGCTGCGTGACCAGCGGGCGGAAGGGGTCGATGTTCATCGTCGGACGCGCGATGAGATCGACGTCGACAACCGGCTGGCCATTGTAATCGACACCCGGCGGAAGCTCCTGGGCCGCGGCACGGAAGCAAAGCGTCAGAGCGAGGCCGAGGCAGGCCGAGAGTTGACTCGACGTGGAGACCGAGCGGAGCCACAGTTTCATCGAGAGACCTTTTGTAGTTCAGAGTTGATTTCAGCTCCCACAAGGCCGATCAAGCTGACGATATAAATCCAGACCATCAGCACGAAGAATCCGCCGAGAATGCCGTACGTCTTGTGATAGGAAGCGATGTGAAGGACGTAGTAATTGAAGCCGAATGTGCTGACGGCCCAGGTTATGACCACAAGCGCGGTGCCCGGCGTAATCCAGCGCCACGGCTGCTTTCCATTGGGCAGCACATGATCAAGGAAGGATATGCAGCAGACGGTGATCGTGAGTGAAACGATCCATCGCACCCCTCGCGCCACGACAGTGAGAGCCACATGCGCCCCGGCGCTTGAAAAGATAAGCCCGTCGAGCCAATGGCCGGCGCTCAAGAGTCCGAAGGTTGCGAGGAGAAGCAGGGCCAAGACAAGGAGCAACAGGACGGAAAGGCCTAGCCTTTTCCAATAACTTCGGGTTTCCGTGACCCCGTAGATCCTGTTTAGCGCCGACATCAGCGTCGTCAATCCGCCAGAGCAAGCCCAGATTGAGCCCAACAGACCCGCCGACAGGAACTTCTTGCGGCTTTGCGTCAGGCTGGCGACGGTGTCGAACGCTGTTTGCTGAATGTCGGCCGGCAGGTAATGCGTGATCCAGGCCAGGATAGCCTGCCACGAATGTGTGAACGGCAGAATACCGACCAACGCCCCCAAAACGACCAAGAAAGGGAAGAGGGCAAGGCTGAAATAGTATGAGACCTCGGCCGAAAGACCGGTTACGTTGTCTGCATCAAGCCGGTTAAACAGCGACTCGAAGAAAGTGCGCCAGGGAAAGGGTCGGGTGGGAACTCGAGGAGCATCATTTTTCCCTGGCATAGAACAGCCTGCGATTTGAGAACCGGTTCGCGCAAAGCTCTAACGGAAGAACTAGCGTCCGCGCGCGCCGGTCGCGATCAGGATCACACCTCCGGCGAGCACAACGGCTCCCAGAATCGGGGGCAGAGGCACATATTCGTGAGTCTTCTTCGTGGCCTCGATTGGCCCCGCCTTGAACACCCGTTTCTGCCGGGTGTAGGAGAACCCCTGGTAGACCAGGGCGATCACTCCAAGGACGACCAGCAGCACACCTATCAACACGGTGGTCTTCATATCGAGTAACCTCTCGTCTCGCCGTTCCGAATTGTTGCGCTCGCACTCCGCCGAAAGGCACTACGCGGCTTACACAATCGGTGGCAAGACGCTCTCCTCGGTGAGATGACCTGCGCAGCACAAGCTCTTTGATTTAGGCGACATGCCATTCGGACTCATCGGGTCCTTGCGCCGGCCCCATACGGATAAGACCCGAGGCCAATGGAAGGGCGCGTGCTCGTGTAACTCCGGAGCGCCGCGCACGTCAGGTTCTGAGTGGGAGACGAGAGCGCGCTAAGGCGTTGAAAAGAGGTCTAAATGGGCCCAGAAGGGCAGTTCAATCGGACTTATCACGGCAGGCGGCGCGGTTCGCCTTTTATACGACATGTTGGGCCGGCCTCCGCGGCTAAGGCCTTCATGGTAGTTCTTACCGCCATTCTGATAGGCCTTTGTATCTCGGGCTGCCGGCGGCGGCGAGCCGTCGCGCAAGTTGACGGCGCCGATGTATTCCGGACGCGGTGCGCCACTTGCCATGCGGCGAACAGTCAGACACGGGCGCCGCTGCTCGAATCGTTGCGTGACATGTCGACGAAGTCGATTCTGACAACTTTGCAATCGGGGGAGATGAAGCTGCAAGGCGCGAAACTCAGCAAGGCCGAGCGCCTCGCGGTGGCGAACTACCTCGGGAATCCGCGCACGTCGGCGATGTCGAAAGGGTTCTGTAAGATCAACGTCGATCCGCCGCTGAACAGCCCGGCGTGGAGAGGATGGGGCGTCGAGGCGGACAACACTCGCTTTCAGCCGGAGGCAAGCGCTGGGTTGGATCGCTCCGATGTACCTGAATTGAGGCTGAAGTGGGCGTTCGGATTCCCGGGTGCGTCGGCAACCTATGGCCAGCCCACGGTGGTCGCGGGCAGGCTCTACACCGGCAGCGAAGATGGCACCGTCTACGCCCTTGATGCCGACACAGGGTGCATTTACTGGACTTTTCAGGCCAGCGATACCGTCAAAACCGCCATTTCGATCTCGGACGATGGGCGCCTGGCATTCTTCGGCGACACGCAGGGGAACGTCTACGGGGTGACCAGCGCCGACGGGAAATCAGTCTGGAAGGTGCATCCCGAGGCTCATCCTGCGGCGCGAATCACCGGCTCGCCCTTACTATTACGCGATCGCCTGTACGTTCCCATGTCGTCCGGAGAAGAAGGCGCCGCAGAAGACCCCAAATATGAATGTTGTACCTTTCGAGGAAGTCTGATCGCGCTCGATGCGAACTCCGGCAAGACCATCTGGCAGGCCTACACGATCGACGAGCCGGCGCGCCGGACCAGCAAGAACTCGAGCGGAGTGCAGATGTGGGGGCCTTCAGGATCGCCGATCTGGTCACCGCCGACTATCGATGTCCGGAGGCGCGTGATCTATGCTGCCACCGGCAACAACTACTCGGACCCGCCGACCAGCACATCGGACGCCGTGATGGCTTTTAACCTGGACACGGGCAGGGTGCTTTGGTCACGTCAGTTGACGCCCGACGATCTCTGGAACATCGCGTGCGTCTCGCCAACGAAGGCTAATTGCCCGGAGAGGCCGGGTGACGATTACGATTTCGGAGCTCCGCCGGTTCTGGACGAAGTCGCGGGAAGGGAAGAACTCATAGCGGCGCAAAAGTCCGGCGTTGTCTACGCTCTGGATCCTCGCCACGGGTCGTTAGTCTGGCGAACCCGGGTGGCGAAAGGCGGACCCCTGGGGGGCATCGAGTGGGGTGGAGCTGTGAGCGGGCGATATGGCTATTTCCCGGTCTCGGATTGGAATCCGGATAAGGCCGAAGCTGGCGGCGGACTGGTAGCTTTGAACCTGTTGACCGGCGCGCGGGAATGGTATGTGCGGCCGCCGAAGCCTGGTTGTCTCGGCCAGTTCGGCTGCAGCGCCGCGCAGATGGCTCCGCCGACGGCGATAGCCGGTGTAATATTCGCAGGCTCTCTCGACGGCCACCTGCGCGCATACGATACCCGCGACGGCGCTGTGATCTGGGATTTCGACGCCGGCCGGGACTTCGAGACGGTTAATGGCGTGAAGGCCCACGGCGGCGCTTTCAACAATGGCGGACCGGCAGTCGTGAGCGGCATGCTGTACGCACACGCGGGGTACACCAACGAACTCGACGGAAACGTGCTCCTCGCTTTTGGCCCGGCCAAAACCGATCAGAAACACTGATGAGAACGTTGTCTAAGGCGAAGTATGTACCCACATAGGCAAATCACCCGATTGATCGAAGGCTTATTTGCTCATAAATTGAGGCTCGGCTCGTGCCCGACGACGCTGAGAACGAAGGAGGGGGATCAATGAAACGGCGACAGATAGCCTTAGTAGCGCACGCCGATCCGCGTGTGCGGTCCCAGGTTGAATCGGCGTTGCAGATCTACGGCGTGGAAACAGTCTACGCTCGGACGTGTCTGGACGTAAGCGCGGCGCTGGCCTCCCGAAAAGCTCCCGATGTGATTTTTACAGGAAGCAGCTTTGCGAACGGCAACTGGCGGCAAGTGCTCGCCTCAGCTCGCGAGGCAAAACCTCCCGTCGATGTGGTGCTGACGATTGACGAACCCGGAGCCGGAGATAGCGCCGATGAGGGCGGACTTGAGCTCGAGGCTATGGATGCGGGCGCCTTCGACTTTGTGGTTCTGCCCTACGGAACCAATATCGCTGAGGTCTTGAGCCATCGCTTCGCAAAGCCGCGGGCACTGCAGCCAAAGCTGTGGCAAAGAGGCGGTTCGCGCGCCCGACGGCCCGTGCCTTCGGTTCCGGCGCCCAGAGGCGATCGGTTTACTCTGCTAGAAGTTTTCGGACGAGCCTGGCGCCGGACTTCGAAACGGCACGCTTAACCGTCCGGAGAGGTTTCGTTGATTCCCCGGGAATTCCTGGTATGGCAGGACCGGCAAATTAACCAAAAAAAAATGCCCGAGAATCAGGAGGAGTACCTCCTTTTCCTCGGGCTGCATGCCCTATCAGTTTACGCGGAAATCCGGCCACTCACCAGGGCGCGGCGAGCCAGTTCGGCCAGCGCGACCGGCATGGTTTCATGCTCGGGAAATCGGCGCCGCAGTTTGGCTTGATCGACGGGCCCCAATCTTGCATTCGGGCCGAGCAGGGTGTTGCCCGGGGCGCTCACGCGTCGTGGTGCCCGGTTAGGCGTCTTGCGGAGCCTCTGCCGCAGCCGGCCGCGGGCTCGTAACAAGCGCGACTTCACGCCGGCGACCGACAGTCCCAGCGTGGCAGCGGTTTCTCTAATCGAAAGGTCAGCCACGTTTCGCAGCACAAAGGCATCGCAGAGCCGCCCGCTGATGCCGCTGAGAGCCGTGCAGAGCGTTTCGCGAAGCTCGACCTGGGCATACCACTTCTCAGGATCGGCAGGCTGGGAGCCGGTGACCGCGCTCGAATCGATGCTGAGGGGCAGAACTTCATCGATCGGCAGTTGCCGGCTTCCGTTCCGCTTGCTCCTCCGCAGCTTCATCAGCGCTTCGTTCATGGTGATGCGTACCAGCCAAGTGTAGAACAGGGATTCCCCTTGGAATCTCTTGAGGTTACAGTAGGCCTTCAGCAGGGCCTCCTGCAGCGCGTCCTCAGCGTCCTCGTGGTTTCCCGTAATCCTGAGGGCGAGCCGAAAGATATTCTGCTGGTATTGGTTGACCAGGATCGCGAAAGCATCGTGATTTCCGAGCTGCGCGGCGGCAACTAGAGCACGTTCGTTCGGCAGGTGTGTAGCCATTTTTAGTCCACTCCCGGAGCTGTGAAGTTCGCCACAACCTGAGTCTGGATTGCTGGCCGTTTGTATTCAATCGGTTGGAGTCTGTAGCGCCATGGCAGACTCACAGTATCGTCTGGCGGGAATCCACTGGTTGTCCTGACGCAACTCGCTGGAGAACCCTATCCGGCCTTTTGAACAAGGGCGCGAGGCGTGGCGGCCGGATGCCATCTAATCCCAACTTGAAGCAATCAAACAACTGAAGTGCAAGTGCGCCAGATAGTTCTGGTCACAGCCAGACGCTTTCTGGTCGAAGGACGGGCGCGCGGCTACCCAAAACCAGGTTTCCCTTGGCCTGCCCGGCGCGTTTGACGCATGGCTTACCAGGCAATCGAAGACCACGGGATAATCGGAGACCTTCACACAGCCGCTCTGGTTGCCCTGGATGGCTCGATTGATTGGCTGTGTCTGCCACACTTTGATTCGCCCAGCGTATTTGCCGCAATTCTCGACGATCGCAAGGGAGGGGTTTTCCGAATAGGCCCCGCCGCCACTGGCGGCGTGCGTCCACGCCACTTTTACTGGCCTGACACCAACGTTCTGGTGACCAGCTTCCTCGGGCCGGGTGGCGCCAGCGAAGTGACAGATTTCATGCCCGCGTTCAACCAGCGGACACAACTGGTCCGCAGGGTGCGAGTGTTCCGCGGCTCCATGGCTTTCCGGGTGGAATGCCGGCCGGCGTTCAACTATGGCCGCCATGAGCATCAGACCAGGATTTTCCCCGAGGGAGCGCGCTTCCACTCACCCGACCTGCATCTGGAACTCGCGGCTACCCGGCCTCTCGATCAGGACGGCAGTGGAATAGCGAGTGAATTTGTTCTGGAGGAGGGCCAAACCGCCACGTTTATACTGCGGCCCATGGCGGAGAATGCCGGCGAGAATTTTGCTGCGACTTCAGACGCCGAATCCCTCGAATTACTCGAGCTCACGGCAGGATACTGGCGCAACTGGCTCTCTCGCTCCAACTATCGCGGCCGCTGGCGGGAGATGGTGGAGCGGTCAGCGCTGGTTCTTGAACTCCTCACCTACGAGCCCACAGGAGCGGTGGTCGCCGCGCCAACGTGCAGCCTGCCGGAACGTCTTGGCGGCGCCCGGAACTGGGACTACCGGTACAATTGGATCCGTGACGCGGGTTTTACCCTATACGGTCTCTTACGCATAGGATTCACGGACGAAGCCGTCCGGTTCATGGGATGGCTGGAGAAACGTTGCAGCGAACTTGACCCCGATGGATCGCTGCAAACCGTGTACGGAATCGACGGCCGCAAGGACCTCACCGAAGAAAAGCTGTGTCACCTGGAAGGCTACCGGGGTTCCGGTCCCGTCCGGATTGGCAACGCTGCATATCTCCAGATGCAGCTCGATATCTATGGCGCCTTGCTCGACGCGGTCTACCTGTACAACAAATACGCCAGTCCCATCTCGGCTGAACTCTGGAAAGATCTGCGGCGCCTGGTCAACTGGGTTTGCGATCACTGGCGCGGCGTGGACAACGGCATATGGGAGGTGCGTGGGCCTCAACAGCATTTTGTCTATTCCAAGCTGATGTGCTGGGTAACGGTCGATCGCGCCCTTCGCCTGGCGCTCCGGCGCTCGTTCCCGGCCGACCGCGACCGATGGTTCAAGGTCCGGGACGAAATTTACCAGGAGATTCTCGACCAGGGCTGGAACTCCTCGCGGCGCGCGTTTGTCCAGAGCTACGGCTCGAGCGCCCTCGATGCTGCCAACCTGGTTATGCCGCTTGTCTTTTTTATGTCGCCGAACGACCCCATGATGCTCGACACCATCGCTGCGATCAACCAGCCTCTTGGCCAAGGGGGACTCATGGGTGGTCACCTGGTGTTTCGCTACTCCTCCGAGCATACCGATGATGGGCTGGCGGGCGACGAGGGTGCTTTCAACATGTGTACCTTCTGGCTGGTGGAGGCATTGACGCGCGCAGGCGGCGCCGATCCCTCACGTCTGCAGGAAGCGAGGCTGATCTTTGAGAATATGCTTGGGCTTGCGAATCAGGTGGGACTGTATTCCGAGGAGACCGGTGTGTCCGGAGAGGCCCTGGGAAACTTTCCCCAGGCCTTCACCCACATGGGACTGATCAGCGCCGCGTTCAATCTTGACCGGGCGCTCGGAAACGTCTCTAAATGACGCGGGCCGGCTTTGCTTTGCCGGTAAAATCTTACATCGCCCGGGTAAGATCACTCCGGAATGAGTGAAAGCGGTTTTCGCGTTTTCCGCAACGGCCGCGCCTTCAGCGAGATAGCGCGACGCCGCGGGTGGCCGGTTGGCAGGCTTTTTGCGAGTGTAGTTCGGATGACCAGATGAAAGGAGGATTCTTCATATGACTCTCCGGCGACTCATTCCAGCAACGTTTGCAGGGGCGCTGTTTCTATACGGATCCGCGTGGGCGGGGCAGGACGCAACCCCGCCGGCGGCATCGCAGTCTTCTGACACGCTAGCCGCGAACTCAGGCAAGGAAAGGCATTGGAGCGGCGACTTGGTGGATATCCCTTGCATGGCGAAAGCGCTGAACAGCCTGCAGGGGAACCCGGCGCCTGGTGGCAATTCCAACACCGGTGCGCCGCAGTTCATGGGCTCAGGATTCACGGGGCAGGCAGGGCAGCAGCCTGGCGGGCAGCAGCCCGGCGGGGTCCCTCCCGGTAGTGCGACACCCGGCGGACAGACTCCGGCCACATCGCCCTCATTTCCAAATCAGGGTGCTGCCAATCCCGACATGAATCAGGCTCAAACGGCACAGATGGCGAAGGCCGAGCGGATTGATAAGGCGGCCAAGGGTTGCGTGGCCAGCCCATCGACCCAGGTGTTCGGCCTCGCGATGTCGGGCGGGCAAGTGGTGAAGTTCGACAATGGAGGAGACAGTAAGGCGCAGGAGGCTCTCAAGACGGCGGAGGTCAAGCCCGGAAAGAGCATCAAGGCGAAAATCACCGGAGTGATGCAGGATCGGGAGACTCTGAGAGTGGCTTCCGTTGAGGTGAAGGGAAAACGATCGGCTGGCAACGCGGCGGGATCTACGTCCGGAACCGGACAATAAGCCGAGGCTGGGAGAGTGGGACCTCTCTGGTTTCGGCGCCCAGGAATTCAGCCCTGCTTTGGCTGCCGAGCATCGAAACGATGGTAGCCAGACCCGTTTTGGCACGTGACGCGGGCGCTTGACGCCGCACTGGCGAGCCCGATAAGGCTAGAATGGGTCCGAAGGAGGGCCGTTGAAGCTGGTGAGGCCGATCCGTATTCTCATTGCCGATGACCACGAAATCGTCAGGCGCGGACTGCGGACGCTTCTGGAAGGAGAAACCGGCTGCACTGTTGTTGGGGAAGCTTCGAACGGCGCCCAGGCTGTCGAACTGGCGATGGAACTGAAGCCTGACCTGGCTCTGCTCGACGTGGACATGCCCGAGCTTAATGGCCTGGAAGCCACCCGCCGCATTCGCGACGCGCTCCCGCAAACGGAAGTCCTTGTCCTCAGCGTGCATGATTCCGAATACGTGGCCCGCCAGATCATGGCGTGCGGTGCGCGCGGCTACATTGTCAAGTCCGATGCGGGCTCGGAGCTGATCGCAGCCGTCGAATCGGTGATCCGCCGAAAGCCCTTCGTGAGCTCGACGATTTCGCAATCCCACGGCTTTGGGTCGCCCAGTAGTGCAGCGTCGATTGTCGACTTGACAGCTCGCGAGCGCGAAACGGCCCAACTGTTGGCCGAAGGTTTCAGCAACAAGGAGATTGCAACCCGGCTCGACATTTCCGTCAAGACCGCGGAGACTCACCGCACGAATGTGATGCGCAAGATCGGCGCGCATTCTCTCGCCGACGTCGTACGCTACGCGATTCGAAATGGCATCGTTCAGCCGTAGGGGCCGCCCCTACGGCTGCAGCAAGTTATTCCTCACGGCATACCGCACCAGTTCGCTTACCGAGTGGATCTCGAGCTTGCGCATGATGTGCGCTCGATGCGTTTCGACCGTCTTCACGGCCAGGTTCAGTTGCGCGGCAATTTCCTTGTTGGTATTGCCCTCGGCCAATAACTGAACGATCTGGCGCTCGCTCGGCGTGAGTGAACTGCGAGGGCCCTCTTCGGCTTCCAAGCCTTTGATGTAGCCGTCCAAAACCATGCGGGCCACTTTGGAGGTGAAGAACGGCCGTCCCTGCTGTAATGACTCCACCGCGGGCAACAGCTCGCGCGCGGCGTCGGATTTCACCAGATAACCTTGAGCGCCGGCCTGCAGAAAGGCGCGCACCAGTTGCTCGGAGTCATGCTGGGTCAGGACCAGTACCTGCGCTTCCGGATGCGCCTTGAGGATGCCGCGCGTGGCTTCGAGGCCATTCAGTCCCGGCATGCTCATGTCGAGAATGATCACCTGCGGCTTCAGGGCTGCGGCTTTTTCGACGGCTTCACGGCCGCTCGATGCCTCGCCGACCACGGCCCATCCAGGGTGACCTTCAAGGATCGCCTTCAGTCCACGCCGGACCACCTCGTGATCGTCTACTACCAAAATGCGAAGTTCCGGGCTCATTGTGCCTTCTCCGGAAGCGGCAGGGCGACTTTGACGATCGTTCCCGGGTGCCCGCGCTTGACTTCAATGTGGCCGCCGAGCTGTCTGACCCGTTCGTGCATGCCCCGTATTCCAACCCCGAGCGTCGCCGGCCGGCCATTCCCTTCTTGAATCGTTCCTTCCGGCAGCCCCTTACCCTGGTCCGCCACCTCCAAAGTCACTTGACCCTGGTCATGGCGGAGCTCGATGCGGGCGGTGCGGCTTCCCGAGTGGCGATGAATATTGGTCAGGCATTCCTGCACGATGCGGAATAGGGCAGTCTCAACATCGCTGGGAAGCCTGCCGAGGTCCGCCGAGAGCTGCAATTCCGCCCGAATCTTGGTGCGCTCGGCAAATCCGTCCACGTACCAGCGAAGCGCAAAAGGCAAGCCCGCCTCATCGAGCATGGGCGGGTGAAGCAGGTACGAGAAGGTGCGGATTTCGCGCGAAGCCTGCTCCGCGAGATCCGTCGCCTCGTTAAACGATTTTGAGGCGCGCGCATCAAACGCCGGTCCGGCGCGCTGTTTCACGAGCGCCAGGTTCAGCGACAGGGCCGACAAGGTCTGGGCCGTGCTGTCGTGCAGCTCCCGCGCCATGCGCCGCCGCTCTTCGTCTTGAAGCCGCAATAAACGTCCCGACAGCTCCCGAAGCGCTTCTTCAGATTTCTTGCGCTCCGTCATATCGCGCGTGACCTTTGCAAATCCGCGCAGATTGCCGGCCTCATCGCGAAGCGCTGTGATGACCACGTCAGCCCAGAACCGGGAGCCATCCTTTCGAAAACGCCAGCCCTCGTTTTCGACGCGGCCCTCTTCGCTGGCGATTCGCAGGAGTTTATGAGGCTTGCCGGCGCGTACATCCTCCGGCGAGTAGAAGACAGAAAAATCCCTTCCGATAATTTCCTCGGGCCGGTATCCTTTCAAGCGCTCGGCGCCCTCATTCCACGTCAAGATGCGGCCTCCCGGATCGAGCATGAAGATCGCATAATCCTTCACGCTCTGAACCACCAGGCGGAAGCGTTCGGCGCTTTCCCTGAGATCCTCTTCCCCCCGCTTGCGGTCGGTGATGTCCCGAACGCAGAAGCAGATCCGCCGCCGGGAGCGGCCCACGGGACTGACCCGGCTAATTCGCCCCAGGAACCAGCGTGCGCCCCCGGGGAACTCCAGAGGGTACTCAATGCTCTCCGCACGGCCCGAATCCAGCACGCGGCGGAAGGCCTCGATGAACGAGCGCCCGGCGCCGGGGCCCAGGACTTCATCCACGCGGCGTCCGATCATTTCCCGTTTCGGACGCATCAGCAGCGACTCGTTCGTTGCCCAAACCTCCAGGTAGGTGCCGTCCTCATCGAACTCGAATACCACGTCGTCTGTGGCTTCGATGAGAGCGCGTAGACGGGCTTCGCTTTCCTGATGCGCCAGGTCCGCCCGCCTCTGTTCGGTGATGTCCCGGTTGATCTCCAGCACCGAGAGCGGCCGGCCTTCATTGCTTCGCTGCAAAACGTGGCGGCTGGACACGATGATTTCGGTGCCGTCGCGCCGGGTGTGAGTCAATTCTCCTTCCCACCATCCCTTTTCGAGCAGCCGGGCTTCGAACTTTTCCAGGGACTCTGGGAATTTTGTCTGAAGCAACGTGTGAATGATCTTGCCCACCGCCTCTTGTGCTCGCCACCCGTACGTGAGTTCAGCACCCTGGTTCCATAACAGAATCGAGCCGTTGACGCTGCGAACGACGATCGCGTCATGCGCGATCTCGATGAGCCTGACCTTCTCGCGCAGGACTTCGTTGAGCTGGGCTGCTTCAAACGTCCGCTTCGCCACGCGCATTTCGAGCTCGGCCTGAACCTTCTTTAATTCTTCTTCGGTCTGTTTGCGCGCGGTGATGTCGCCGCACAGGCCTACCATCCGTACCACCCGGCCGGCTTCGTCACATATCGTGCGGCCCCTACCGCCAATCCACCTGGTTTCACCGGCGGCGTCCGACTGGCGATATTCGATTTCGTATTTGCCGGCGCCTTTGAGGGCTGCCTCGATGGCGGCTCGCACGTGCTCGCGATCTTCAGTGTGAACGGTCTGAAGGAAGCTATCGAACGTGCCGTTGAACGATCTGGGAGCAAGACCGTGAATTCGCTCCATGTTCCCGGACCACTCGACTTCGCCCGTGTCGATGTTCCAGTCCCACGTGCCCACGCCGGCGGCATCGAGGATGAACTGGAAGCGTTCCTCGCGCTGGCGCAGCGCTTCGGAAGCGTGAGACTCCGCGGGCCGTGCGGACTCGGCGCGGATTTCTGCCGCGCGGGTTCGACTCACGCCGGGATTAGGCTCCGCTTCGTCCGGTCGAGTGCGTTTTGTCACTTTCGCGGTCCTCAGGGCTTGATACCTCTCTGATTTCGAGCCGGCTCCGGAAAACACATGATGCTCCTGTATTTTATCGTATCCCGAAGCATCCCGGTTGCACTCCGTTTTCAGACGTAGGGGCGGCCCTCGTGGCCGCCCGATCGCGGCCGTTGCGCGCGCCCGGTTGGGCGGCCACGAGGGCCGCCCTTACCGTCTGAACATTCCTTTTTGACGGTCCGATTCCCTCGAATAGCGGCATCGGCGCCGCTGGCACAGGCGTCGCCGCGGGGCTGATAGGGTATTCCGGAAGCCGCGTTTAAGGGTATTTCTGGATTGACGCTGGTCCATGGACAGTGAAATCTTCGAAGTGCGGGGTTGGTAGTTCGCCTTGCTCCAGAAACCGGCTTTGACCAGGCCGGCAAGTTCACTTGTACCAGTTTGACGCCTCGCGTACAGGCGGTTGATTCGGCAGTACGAAAGAACTGGTCGGAACCGGATTCCGTGCACCTCTCTCGGGCTGCGCGGTCGAGGAACGCAGCCGTCGAAAGGAGGGTGCACGGTCCGATGACGATGCTTCGTATGCTGGTCGTTGATGACGATGAACGCATGCGGCGCGGTCTGAAGGAATTGCTGGAGCTGCAACCCGGGTGGCAGGTGGTGGGCGAGGCGGCCAACGGCCGGGAGGCTTTCGAGAAGGCCGCCCAACTGAACCCAGACGTCGTGACTCTGGATATCAGCATGCCCGAGCTCGACGGGATCAGCGCCGCTCTGCTGATCCGTCAGGCCGCCCCCAAGACCGAAATGCTCGTGCTCAGCCAGCACGACGTTCCGGAGATGGTCAGCAGGGCGTTTGACGCCGGGATTCGCGCATACGTTGTGAAGTCCCACGCCGGCCGCGATCTGGTGCCGGCCGTCCAGGCGCTTTGCCAGCACGCGTCTTTTATTAGCGCCGAGCTCTCGGCCGTCCGCAAGGGCGTGCAGACGGTCAAAGAGGCCAGCCGTGAGGGCCCGGATGTGGGAGCCTCCGGCAAAGAGTCCAGGACATAGTGCAGCCGGGTTCTCCGGCCTTGGACCGCCAGAGGGGTGAATGAAGTGGCACAACCAGGGCGCAAGTTGGAGCATGTTTCGGTGGTCAAGCAGCCGAAGATTCTCATTGTGGAAGATGACGAGCGGGTCCGCGATGCGCTCGTCGATTTGCTGAAGGAATGGGGCTACAGCGCTGACACTGCCGCCAACGGCACCGAGGCTTGGGAGAAGATCGAGGGCGTTGAACCCGCCGTGGTCCTTTCCGATCTGCAGATGCCGGGGTTGACCGGCCTCGATCTCTTGAAGCGCACCCGCCAGTTCAGTCCCGCCATTTCCTTCATCATGCTGACCGGACACGGCACCATCCAGCACGCCGTCGAGGCTACTCGCCTCGGCGCCTTCGACTTCCTGGAGAAGGGAACCGATCCCGCCCACCTGCAGGTGGTGCTGCGCAACTGTCTCGACCGGCACGAGGGCGAGCGGCAACTGCAGATCGCTCATCGCAAGCTTCGCGACCTGGGCGCACTGGGGAAACTGGTCGGCAACTCCAAGAAGATGCGGCAGGTCATGTCCCTCATCCAGCTGGTGGCGCCCTCGGCGGCGCCCGTCCTGATTACCGGCGAAAGCGGCACCGGAAAAGAAGTGGTGGCGCGCACGATTCATGAGCTCAGCCCGTACCGGAGCCACTCCTTCGTGGCGGTGAATTGCGCCGCCATCCCGGAAACGCTGATCGAGAGCGAGTTGTTCGGCCACGAGAAGGGGGCATTTACCGGCGCTTTCGAATCGCGCATGGGCTGTTTTGAGCTTGCCCAGGGCGGGACGCTCCTGCTCGATGAGATCGGAGAGATGCCTCTGACCGCGCAGGCGAAGCTCCTGCGGGTGCTCGAGGATTCCAAGGTCCGGCGCCTGGGAGCCAAGTCCGAAACCACGATCTCGGTGCGGGTGCTGGCTTCCACCAACCGGCCGCCCGAAGAAGCGATCAAGTCGGGAAATCTTCGCCGTGACCTGTACTACCGCCTGAATGTGGTCCATATCGCCATGCCGCCTTTGCGCGATCACCCGGAGGACCTTGAGATTCTGGCCGCGTCCCTGGTCGAGGATCTCTGCCAGAAGCACAACCGTCCGACGAAGGCCATCGATCCGGAGGCCCTCCGCCTGATGTATGAGTATCCGTGGCCGGGGAACGTCCGCGAGCTCCGCAACGTGCTGGAACGGGCGGTCGTCACCTGCGCCGGGGACGTCATCATGCCGGGGGATCTTTCGAATCCGGTGAGGGGCCTTGCCGCGGCGGTGACGGTATAGAAGTTGAAAGTCGAAGGTCGAAGGTTTAAGGTCGAAGATCGAAAGATAGCGGCCTTTTTCGACCTTCGACTTTCAACTTCCCACGGAACCCTCCCGTCGTCTGGTCCGCCGATCGGGCGCAATCCGCGCTCGGCGGTGCAAGTGCCTGCCGGTGAATTGCCCCGCCACTTAAACTCTTACTCCCCCAAGGCGAATTGTTAACACAGGATTAAGTAATTGTCAGGTAAAATCGTCAGACGGGCGCTGGGGCGCGGTCGTGAGCCGCAACAAAAGTGCGCATTTCACCACGGAGGTCACGGAGGGCCACAGAGAGTTCATCACCGTGCTTTCTGTGCCCTTTGTGGTGCAATCCTTCCTCGCACATCGGGAACAATCAGGCCGCTCCGGCGATATGCTTTCCGTCCGCCTTTCGGTATTTGTCGAGTACTTGGGTGATTTCGGCGATCATCTGGTCGGGCAGGCAGGGCTTGGTCAGAATTCCATCGCAGCCCGCAGGACCGACGTTGCCGAGATCGTAAGCTGTCAGGATGACGATGGGGATGTGCCTGGTCTTCTCACCGGCTTTGAGTTGGCGTGCCGCTTCCCAGCCGTCCATTCCGGGAAGTGAAAGATCCATGATGATCAGGTCAGGCTGAAGCCGCACGGCTTTCTCCAAGGCCTCCTGCCCATCCGCGGCCTGGGTCACAACAAAGCCGTGCTCCGACAGGAAATAGGCGTACATCTCCCGATTGTCATCGAAGTCGTCGACAATGAAGATGTGCTCTTTGCGTTTTTCCATGAGAACTTCCTCTCGCGACCACGTCCTTAGTCCTTAGTGGCAGGCGCAAAGCCTGAACAAATGACAAAAGACCAATGACCAAGGACCAATGACTAAGGACCCACATTCGCCTTGCCGCCTGATCTCATCATCGCCGATATGACCGCGAATAATTCGGGAGGCCGGACGGGTTTCGGAACATGACGGTCGAAACCGGCGCTCAAGAGCTTCGTACGGTCGGATGCGCTGGCATAAGCGGTCAGCGCCACGGCTGCGGTCTGGCCTCCGCGGTTCAACGGTAGAGTCCTGACTTTTCGGATCAGTCCGTAGCCATCTTCGCCCGGCATCTCGATGTCGGCGATCAGCACGTCCGGCCGCTCGCGCTCCAGGATTCCCAGCCCGTCGGCAGCGGAATGGGCCAGCAGCACTTCGGCGCCCCAGCCCTCGAGCACCGTGGCCACCACCTCGCGCGCGTCAGCCTCGTCGTCAACCAGCAGAATTCGCACGTTCTTCAATGAAGGCGCGGCGTCGCCGTTGAATTTGCCCGGGGATGCGAACACGGGATCTCCCGCGGGTTCGCCTAGCGCCGGCACCACCACGCCGGAAGCCGGGAGCATCGTCCTGAAGATCGCTCCCGAGCTATCGTCCCTGTTCCGCGCCTCGATTGTGCCTCCGTGCATCTCCACGAGGTGCCGCGCAATCGCCAATCCCAATCCCAGACCTTTGTGAGAGCGCGTCGTGGAGGAGTCGCCCTGCCGGAAGCGTTCGAAGATGAAGGGTAGAATCTCAGGACGAATTCCGGGGCCGTCGTCCAGAACCGCAAGCTCCACTGAGGAGCCTGCTTTCTCTGCGCGGACGCGGACGTGACCCTCGCGCGGCGCAAATTTGACCGCATTCGAAAGAAGGTTCGAAATCACCTGCTGCAGGCGCGCCGGGTCGGCGCTGATGGTCCCAATACCGCTCGCGACGTCGGCTTCGAGTTGAATACCCTTGGCTTCCGCTGCAGGGCGAGCCGAATCGAGCGCGTTCTGCACGACGGAACAAAGCTCCACCCGCCTCAAGTCCAACCGCATCTTGCCGCTGACGATTCGGGATATGTCGAGCAGATCGGCGATAAGCGCGGCCTGCAGCAGAGCATTGCGACCGATCGAGTCAACGGCCTTCTTCCGGGTAGCCGCATCGAGGTCTCCTGCGCTGAGCATGTGGGCCCAGCCCGTGATGGCGTTGAGCGGCGTGCGGAGTTCGTGGGAAAGAATCGCCAGGAACTCGTCCTTAAGCTGGTTGGCCTTTTCCGCTTCCTGCCGCGCCTCATCGGCAGTCTTGAGCAGCCCTTCGATCTCGGCGGTGCGCTCCTCGACGCGCCGCTCGAGTTCCACATTGAGTAGCGCAAGCTCCTCCGTTTTCCGGAAGAGCTCGGCGAATATCGCCACTTTCGCCCGCAGGATGCCCGGCACGATGGGAACCGAAACATAGTCGACGGCGCCGGAATCGTAGCCCTTCAGCCGGTCGCGATCGTCCACCATCACGCCTGAGACCAGGATGATGGCCGTCTTGCTGAACCTCGGATGACCGCGGATCATCGAGGCCAGCTCGAACCCGTCGAGGTCCGGCATGCAGACATCGATCAGGACAACTGCGACTTGATGTCGCAAGAGCTGCTCCAGAGCTTCTTTGCCCGAAGTGGCCTTGAGCAGGTTCTCGCCGAGATCGGCGAGGATGGCTTCGTAGCTCAAGAGCTTCGCCGGCTGGTCGTCCACCATCAGGATATTGACCCGCCGCTCGGAGCGTTGACGCTCTGTGCGACCCTTGCCTTCCTGCTCTCCGGGCAACATTGCGAGTGAGGCCATAAAGTGCGATCTCCGTCGAATGTGTCAGTGCGTGAGTATTTCAGTACTTCAGTTTGTCAGTACGTCAGCACTTCAGTTCGCTTGGCACCGCGTGACTTCGGAGGTTCACGATGAACGAACTGATCATGCGCTTCAATTCCACGGCTTCACCGTCGAGCCGCTTGTGTTCCGGATCAGCAAGGAGCCGCAGATCGTGTGCGAGCATCAAGTGATACTCAATCTCACTCGCTGACCCATCGAAATCTGGAGGAAACGGCCCAGCTCCGCTCTTCCCGGGCGGCCGCACCCTTCGGCGATATTGGCCGGGATGGATGCCGCTGCCCGGCGCATCTGCGCGGTAAGCCCAAACAACTCCGCTTTGGGAAACTTGGCCGTCGCTCGGTAGACTCCCAATGTCAGTTGATGCCCTTTCTGCCAACCCTTGAGCTGTCGAAACTCCTGCATGTCAGTAGTACCTCAGTAGGTCAGTTTGTCAGCCCCCAGTATTCCACTGACAGGCGCCAAACGCGACCCGCGGCACTCACGTACTGAATACTGAAATACTGACATACTGACGCACTTACCTCCTGACCCAATGACGCACTCAACGATGGAGCCACATCCTCAACGCCGACAACAATTGCTCCGTATTTACCGGCTTCGCCAGATACTCTGACGCGCCGGCTTCCAGGCACTTCTCGCGATCGCCCTTCATCGCCTTGGCGGTGAGAGCCACGATCGGAAGCCGGCGATACTTCGGATTCTGCCGGATGAACTGCATGGTCTTGTAGCCGTCCATTCCCGGCATCATGATGTCCATCAGCACGATCGAGACTTCCGGAGTCGCGTCGAGCTTCTCCAGCGCCTCGCGACCTGTGGTGGCCGACAGCACTCTCATGCCGCGGCGCTCGAGCACGCTGCTCAGGGCGAAGATGTTGCGGGCGTCATCGTCCACCACCAGCACCGGTTTCCCGACCAGGTCCTCGTCCGAGCGGTGCAGCCGCTCGATCATCTCTTGCTTCTCGCTTGGCAGATCGGCCACCACACGATGCAGGAACAGCGCCGTCTCGTCCAGCAGCCGTTCCGGAGATTCCACCCCTTTTACTACGATGCTTCGCGCGATGCTGTGCAGTCGCGCGTCTTCATCGGGCGACAATTCCTTCCCGGTATACACGACGATGGGAATATCGCGCAAGGCCTGGTCCTTGCTCAATCGCTCCAGGACCTCGAAGCCGGACATGTCCGGCAGGCGCAGATCGAGGACCACGCAGTCGGCCGGCTGCGTCCGAAGCACATTCAGGGCTTCCTCTCCCGACCCTGCCGTTTCCACTTCGATGTCGTCGTGCTCCAGCAGCGCGCGGATGCTCAACTGGTCGCCGGCATCGTCTTCCACCACCAGCAACCGTCGGCGCCGTGGCTGCGCATAGTCTTTGATCCGCTGCAGCGCGGCATTGAGACCCTCGGGCGTCGATGGCTTGGTGATGAACTCGAAGGCTCCGCGCGCCAGGCCGTGCTGGCGGTTTTCGTCCAGGGTGACGATCTGGACGGGGATGTGACGTGTAGCCGGGTCCTGCTTGAGCTGGCTGAGAACCGTCCAGCCCAACATGTCCGGCAGGAATACGTCGAGCGAGACGGCGGTCGGATGATACTTACGCGCCAGCTCCAGCGCGTCGATGCCTCGCATCGCGACCAGCACTTTGAAGCCCGACGCCCGGGCGAGATCGGCCAGGATCCGGCAGTAATGCGCTTCGTCCTCGACGATGAGCAGCGTCGGATCGCCGGGTTCGAGCGAGGCGCGGTCATCCGGGACCTGCTCCACCGGGCGCTCCGGCAGCCGGACCACCGGCAGCCGCACGACTCCGGGCTTCGATTCCTGGCTCGACGCGGTGCGGGCGGCCACCGAAGGACCGACATAGGTCATCGGCAGGTACAGCGTGAACGTGCTGCCCGTCCCGGGCGTGCTGCGCAGTTGGATTTCCCCACCGAGCAGGCTGGCCAGCTCGCGGCTGATGGCGAGACCCAGCCCCGTGCCGCCGAACTTGCGGCTGGTGCTGGCATCGGCCTGCTGGAACGCCTCGAAAATGATCCTCTGCTTTTCGAGCGCGATGCCGATACCGGTGTCCGAGACTTCGAAGGCCAGCACGCTTCCCGCAGTGGCGAGCACCGGATGCCCCGGCGTCCAACCGCCTGCCACCGCTGAGACGGCCAGGCGCACGCCGCCATCCTGGGTGAACTTGAATGCGTTGGAGAGCAGGTTCTTCAAAATCTGCATCAGGCGCTTCGAGTCGGTGCTCATGGTGCGCAGGTTGTCCTGCAGCGACAGCTCGAAGCTGAGGTGGCGATTCTCCGCTTCGTGGCGGAAGGTGCGCTCGACCGTCTCCAGCATGTGCGCCACCTGGATATCTTCGGCGTCGACCGTAACGGTCCCGGATTCGATCTTGGAAAGGTCCAGAATGTCGCTGATCAGGTTCAGAAGATCGGTGCCGGCGCCGTGGATGGTGCGGGCGAATTCCACCTGCTTGTCCGACAGGTTGTGGTCCGCGTTTTCCGAAAGCTGCTGGCCCAGGATGAGGATGCTGTTCAACGGCGTGCGCAGCTCGTGCGACATGTTGGCCAGGAATTCCGACTTGTACTTGGAGGTGAGCGCCAGCTCGTCGGCCTTTTCTTCGAGCGCCCGGCGGGCCTGTTCGATTTCCTCGTTCTTGCGCTCCACTTCGGCGTTCTGCTCGGCGAGTTGCTGGGCCTTCTGCGCAAGCTGCTCGTTCTTCTCCTGCAACTCCGTCTGCTGGCTTTGCAGTTCGCTCGCAAGCTGCTGCGATTGCTTCAGCAGACCCTCGGTCTTCATGGTGGCTTCGATACTGTTCAGCAGGATGCCGATGCTGGCCGTGAGCTGATCGAGAAACGCCAGGTGCGACGAAGTGAAAGCGTTGAGCGACGCCAGCTCGACCACCGCTTTCACCTGGCTCTCGAAGAGCACCGGAAGCACGACGACGTTGCGTGGCACTGCCTCAAACAGACCTGAGCGGATGGGCGCGGCGTCGGGCGGGACGTCCGAAATCAGCAGACGCCGCTTCTCGGCCGCGCACTGCCCGAGCAATCCTTCACCCACTCGCAGCCGATCGTAGGCATATGCGCCGCCATTTCCGTTCGATTCCGAATCCGGTGTCGCGTCGCTGTGGACGCTGACGGCGTAACCCGCCAGCAGATTCAGGCCCGCTTGTTCATTGTCGCCATCCATCAGGTAGATGAGACTGCGCTGGGCGTTGACGAGCGGCGTCAGCTCCGAGAGCAGCATGCGTCCGACGGTGCTCAAGTCGCGCTGCCCTTGCAGCAATCCGGTCACGCGCGCCAGGTTTGTCTTCAGCCAGTCCTGCTGGCTGTTCTGCTCCGTCGTCAGGCGCAGGTTGGTGATCATGGTGTTGAGGTTGTCTTTAAGTTCGGCCACCTCGCCGCGTGTATCGACCTTGATGGATCGCGTCAGGTCGCCGCGCGTGACGGCCGTGGCGACTTCGGCGATGGCGCGCACCTGTGTGGTCAGATTGGCCGCCAGCAGGTTGACGTTTCCAGTCAGGTCTTTCCAGGTTCCGGCGGCGCCCGGAACGTTGGCCTGTCCGCCCAACCGGCCTTCCACGCCGACTTCGCGCGCCACGCCGGTCACCTGCTCGGCGAACGTCGCCAGCGTGTCCGTCATGTTGTTGATGGTTTCGGCCAGGGCCGCCACTTCGCCCTTGGCGCGCACGGTGAGCTTCTGCTTCAGGTCGCCGTTCGCAACCGCGGTCACCACTTTGACGATGCCGCGCACCTGCTCGGTGAGGTTCGCCGCCATGACGTTGACGTTGTCCGTGAGATCTTTCCACGTGCCCGCCACGCCCGGGACCTGGGCCTGGCCGCCGAGCTTGCCTTCGGTACCCACTTCGCGCGCCACGCGCGTCACTTCGGCGGCGAACGCATTGAGCTGGTCCACCATGGTGTTGATGGTGTTCTTCAGCTCCAGGATTTCGCCCTTCACGTCCACCGTGATCTTGCGCGAGAGGTCGCCGCGGGCCACGGCGGTCGTCACTTCAGCGATGTTGCGGACCTGGGTTGTAAGATTGGCCGCCAGCAGGTTGACGTTGTCCGTGAGGTCCTTCCACGTTCCGCCGACGCCCGGCACCACGGCCTGACCGCCGAGACGTCCTTCGGTGCCGACCTCGCGCGCCACGCGCGTCACTTCGGCTGCGAACGACCGGAGCTGCTCCACCATGGTGTTGAGCGTATCTTTGAGCAGCAGGATTTCGCCGCGGACATCCACCGTGATCTTCTTCGACAAGTCGCCGTTGGCGATAGCCGTCGCTACTTCCGCGATGTTGCGGACCTGCGCCGTGAGGTTCGACGCCATGAAGTTGACGTTGTCCGTGAGATCTTTCCACGTGCCGGCGACTCCGGGCACCACGGCCTGGCCGCCGAGCTTGCCTTCAGTACCCACTTCGCGCGCCACGCGCGTCACTTCCGAGGCGAAGGAGTTGAGCTGATCCACCATGGTGTTGATGGTGTTCTTCAATTCCAGAATTTCGCCTTTGACGTCCACCGTGATTTTGCGCGACAAATCGCCGCGCGCGACGGCCGTGGTCACTTCGGCGATGTTGCGCACCTGGCCGGTGAGGTTGCCGGCCATGGAGTTCACGCTGTCCGTCAGATCCTTCCAGGTGCCGGCCACGCCGGGCACGTTCGCCTGACCGCCGAGTCGCCCTTCGGTGCCGACTTCGCGCGCCACGCGTGTGACTTCGCCGGCGAAGGCGTTGAGCTGGTCCACCATCGTGTTCAGCGTCTCTTTGAGCTGCAGGATTTCGCCGCGCACGTCGACGGTGATCTTGCGCGAGAGGTCGCCCGACGCGATCGCCGTCGCTACTTCGGAGATGTTGCGCACCTGGGCCGTGAGGTTACCGGCCATGGAGTTGACGCTGTCCGTCAGGTCCTTCCAGGTGCCGGCCACCCCGTGGACGGCGGCCTGGCCGCCGAGTTTGCCCTCCGTGCCGACCTCGCGCGCCACGCGCGTCACCTCGGCCGCGAAAGCGTTGAGCTGATCCACCATGGTGTTCAGCGTTTCCTTGAGCTGCAGAATCTCGCCGCGCACATCCACAGTGATCTTGCGCGACAAGTCCCCGCGCGCCACGGCGGTGGCCACTTCGGCGATGTTGCGGACCTGCGCCGTGAGGTTGCCGGCCATGGAGTTGACGCTGTCCGTGAGGTCTTTCCACGTGCCGGCCACGCCGTGCACCTGCGCCTGGCCGCCGAGTTTGCCTTCGGTGCCGACCTCGCGCGCCACGCGGGTCACTTCGCCCGCGAATCCGTTGAGCTGGTCGACCATGGTGTTGATGGTTTCCTTGAGCTGCAGAATTTCGCCGCTCACGGACACCGTGACCTTCTTCGACAAGTCGCCGTTGGCGATGGCCGTCGCCACTTCGGCGATGTTGCGGACCTGCGCCGTGAGATTGTTGGCCATGGAGTTGACGCTATCCGTGAGGTCCTTCCACGTGCCGGCCACGCCGCGGACGTTGGCCTGGCCGCCGAGACGTCCTTCGGTGCCGACCTCGCGCGCCACGCGCGTCACTTCGGATGCGAAGGCGTTCAACTGATCGACCATGGTGTTGATCGATTCCTTGAGCTGCAGAATCTCGCCGCTCACGTTCACCGTGATCTTGCGCGACAAGTCGCCGCTGGCGATAGCCGTCGACACTTCGGCGATATTGCGGACCTGCGCCGTGAGGTTCGAGGCCATGAAGTTGACGTTGTCGGTGAGATCTTTCCACGTGCCGGCCACGCCCGGCACCTGCGCCTGGCCTCCGAGTTTGCCCTCGGTGCCCACTTCGCGCGCCACGCGCGTCACTTCCGATGCGAAGGAGTTGAGCTGGTCAACCATGATGTTGATGGTGTTCTTCAACTCCAGAATTTCGCCCTTCACGTCCACGGTGATTTTGCGCGACAAGTCGCCGCGGGCCACGGCCGTGGTCACTTCGGCGATGTTGCGGACCTGGGAGGTGAGGTTATTGGCCATGGAGTTGACGCTGTCCGTGAGATCTTTCCACGTTCCGGCCACGCCGGGGACCACGGCCTGGCCGCCCAGCCGCCCTTCGGTGCCCACTTCGCGCGCCACGCGCGTCACTTCGCTGGCGAACGATCGCAACTGGTCCACCATGGTGTTGATGGCTTCCTTGAGTTGCAGAATTTCGCCGCGTACATCGGCCGTGATTTTCTTGGAAAGGTCGCCGTTCGCGACGGCGATCGTAACGTCGGCGATGTTGCGGACCTGGGCCGTGAGGTTTGAGGCCATGAAGTTCACGTTCTCGGTCAGGTCCTTCCAGACGCCGCGCACCTCCTGCACCTGAGCCTGTCCGCCGAGCTTGCCGTCGGTGCCGACTTCGCGCGCCACGCGGGTGACTTCGCTGAAAAATGCATTGAGCTGATCGACGAGAGTGTTGATGGTGTTCTTGAGCTCCAGAATTTCGCCCTTCACGTCCACCGTGATCTTGCGGGAGAGGTCGCCGCGCGCCACGGCCGTGGTCACGTCGGCGATGTTGCGGACCTGCGCCGTCAGGTTGCCGCACATCGCGTTCACCGAGTCCGTGAGGTCTTTCCACGTCCCTGCGACGCCGGGTACCACGGCCTGGCCACCCAGACGTCCTTCGGTGCCCACTTCGCGCGCCACGCGCGTCACTTCGCTGGCGAACGATCGCAACTGGTCCACCATGGTGTTGATGGCTTCTTTGAGCTGCAGAATCTCGCCGCGAACGTCGACGGTGATTTTCTTGGAGAGGTCGCCGCTGGCGACGGCGATGGTGACTTCGGAGATGTTGCGGACCTGCGCCGTCAGGTTGTTGGCCATGGAATTGACGCTGTCCGTGAGGTCTTTCCACACGCCGCTGACGTCGCGGACCTCGGCCTGGCCGCCCAGCTTGCCGTCCGTGCCCACTTCGCGGGCCACGCGCGTGACTTCCGACGTGAAAACCACGAGCTGCTCGATCATGGTGTTGACGATTGTGGCCGAGCGCAGGAATTCGCCTTCGAGTTTACGGCCGTCCACTTCCAGCGGCACCGTGCGCAGCAAGTCGCCCTGGGCCACGGCCGAGATTGCGCGTGTGACTTCGGTCGTGGGCCACTGGAGGTCGTCGATCAGCCCATTGATCGAGGCCTCCATCTCAGCCCAGTCGCCGCCGAGCGGCTGGAACCGGGCGCGCTGGCTGGTCTGCCCCTTCTTGCCCACCACCTGGCCCACGCGCTTCAACTCGTCCGCCATGCGCGCATTCGCCACCACGATCTCATTGAAGGTGTCGGCGATCTTGCCGTCGATTCCGGTGCGATCGCCCGGCAGTCGCACCGAGAAGTCGCCGGAGCGGACCGCCTGGAGCGCCTGAAGCAGCTCCGACTGCTGTAGAACCGCGGCCGGAACCGCCGTGCCGCCGTTGCTCTTCGAACTTCCTGTGGCTTGCGCGCGCATGATCTTCCTCTCTGAATGAACCCCTACAAAATATCTACCGTACCGGCAGCGGTTCAGTGTGTTCTGGCGGCTTGCTGTAGCGGCGCTCGATGAGCGTCGGCTTGCTCCTGACCAATCAACGCTCTGCGGGCGTCCAGCCGGCGCTCATGGAGCGCCGCAATGATGTCATTGAAGGTATCGGCGATCTTTCCGTCGATTCCGGTGCGATCGCCGGGCAACCGTACCGAGAAGTCCCCCGAGCGGACTGCCTGGAGCGCCTGAAGCATTTCGCACTGCTGCAGAACGGTCTCCAAATCGCCGTCGGTTATTGAAGTTCCCGTGGGTTGTGTGCGCATGTTATTCCTTTCTGAATATTCCCTGATCCTCAATCCCTGGCCCCTAACCCGCAATTCCGGACGAGCCGGTGTCCCATTCCGACCGCCTTCCGGCCGGCAAAATCCCTCGTTGAATTCGCGGGCTGGTTTTTGTGGACCGGTCGTGGGTGCCCATGGCCGATGGCGCACCGGCGGATTCCCTATGCGAATCTCCTTCCCCCTGATGGGATGCATAAGGCAACCAGGTTCGTGCGGACGAACAGCGCTCCTGTTCTGTTCGCGAGTTGTGTCCCGATTTCAGACGTACGGGCGGCCCTCGTGGCCGCCCGATTAAAGCGCGTTGATCACGCAAGGCATCAGTTGGGCAGCCACGAGGGCCGCCCGTACGTCTGAAATCGGGACACCACGCATTTGCGGCGCTGAACGAAAATTTCTCCCGCTAAGCCCGGCTCAACTGCACGGCCGGCATGCTCTTCGGCGCCGCGCTCGCTCTTACCTCGTGGCGCGCTGCTGCCGCTGAGGACCTGGGGTGCGCCAGCAAAGGCTTGGCGGCGGGCCTTGGGCGCGAAGCCACAGCTACTACCACGCCGGAGCGAAACTCACGGACGAAATAGTCGATTCCCGCCGAAGCCGCGGCAAGTTCCCTCAACCTCGTCCGGGCGTGGTCCAGATTAGCTGCCGCGCCGATCCAGCGTGGACGGCCACCAGGGATGATCTCGTACAGGTCGTATTGTCGCAGTTCCATGTCCCTGCTCCACTCTCAGCGTTCGGCCCGCCCTGACGTAAGCTGCACTTTTTTCAAACACTTGTACCACGTAGCGCCCAGTGTGAGCCCGCCCTGCGCTCCGGGCAATCAGGTAAATCCACTAGAAGTACGGGAGCGGTTCTGTATAAGGGGTGGAAGGAACTCGACCGTCAACAGTTAGCAATCCCGGGCGCCAGCCCTGTAGCGCTTGATCGACCGGCGAAAGCCTCCAAGGAGTATCCCTATTGCCATTAACCACAAGCCGCGCGGCTGCGGTGCCGGATCGACTGCAAGCGGCTCTCCCTCGCCGGGGCCGGCCGACCCGCGATTGACGGTGTAGGTCGCCTGGCCGGATGTGACGCGCGTCACATCAACGCGCTCATTCGGCGTGTCAGTATCCGCATTGCGCAGAGCGGTGTTTCTGGAGACTCCTCTCCAAACGCCGTTTCTGGGCCGGGGGATGGGCGGTTCCGATGTTCCCGCCCTTCGGAAAGGAAGAATAAATCACATGAGCGAAATTTATGCCGATGCCGTTGAGTGCGAAGAATGCGGGACCAAACTGGAATACGAAGCGTCCGGAGATTCCGGAGCTGCCAGCGGCTTCAACTGCCCGAACTGCGGGGCAAGAATAGCAACCGGGAGTTCCGTACTTTGTTACAGAACCCAAGGCGATCTGGATTGGACTGAGACCTACTCTTGAAAAATGTGGCGACCTGCTCCCGAGCCCAACTCGGACCGCCTGCCGCGCACCACTGGGCCCACCAGAAGCGCCAAGATTCATAACTTCGGTTGACGCCACCTCGCGGTTACTTTTCTTGACAACGCGCACTATACTGCTATATACATATATAGGGAGTTCATCAAAAACGCGGGGCAAAGATTCGCCTGCGCCCGGCTGGGTGGGCTGGCTGGCGCCTGGAGGGTGATTATGTCTCTGCGAGAGCATCCCGCCTGCACTGCCCGGAACCTCGCCGCTACCGACGCACCGTCTAAACGGCAGAATGTCGCGGATTCGCGCCTATGCCGGATCAGGGCGCGGCTCAGGCCGAGCCCCGGTACCTCGCACTTGCGAGTATGCGCAAGTACTCGTGTCTGCCTGTCTAGCCTCTCTAGATCGACCTACGTCGCGAAAAGCACCCCCAAAATGCAGTGGGGCGCGCCCCTCCAAAGCCGGAATGTCATGGGGAGTCATAATGATGGCGGGATTTTGGAAAAATCACCGTTAAGGGGCGCCCCCGGGTTCGCAAAACCTGAATTTTTCGAATTTTGCAACCCACTGACTCTCCGGCGCTTGAGATTATATCTAGCCGACATGCCTCAACCTACAGTGGAAAAAACGCGCAAAAGC
>JASHPE010000295.1 GCA_030038235.1 Terriglobia bacterium | reverse complement strand
ATCTGGGTGTTGATCCGCCGCGCATGAATCCCGGCGGTCACGCCCGAGGCCAGCAGGCTGCCGGTGCGGACGAAGCTGGTCGGCCGCCCCGCGATATGCCGCAAAGCGCCGTCCGACATCACTGCGTAGAGCCCCGGATCATCGGGAACCCTGACGGTTGGTACCGTATTGGGGGACGCGGGTGCTGGGCCTCGCGTATTGGCATCGCTCGACAGCATGGCGGCGATGACCTTGTCGGAGACGCCCGCCTTCTTGAGGGCGACGACGTCATCCGCGCCCAGCGAGTACTTTCCAGGCTGCGTGCTCACCATGCTGACGATGATGTCCTCGCCGACCCCGGCGCTCACGAGCCCTAGGATCGCCTCATTCGAAAGCGGCTTCGAAGCCGGTGTCACTGATATGTCCGCCTGGGTCGCTGGAACCGCGCCGGAACCTGGTGCCGTCAAGTCGAGGAAACTCTGGTAGACGTAGCCGTCCTGGGCTTCCTTGCTCCTCACCTCCGCGACGTGGTTCTCGCGGCCGATTCCGGTCTTCAGCACCTCGACGGACTCGCCGCACGCGAGCGTCGCGATGATGCTGACGGCGGCCGGTTCGCGGAATACCGCGAGCCCGTGAGTGCCGTGGCAGTCCACGGTCGCGGGCCGGGCGGCATCGGTTGCCGGACCTGAGTGGATCGTCGAGTCGCCCTGATTGCATGGTTGGGTGTTCAGGCACGGGTTTGCGCCCTGAGCACTCCCCTGGACTACCGAGAGAGCGAAGCACACCGCAAGCGGAAGCCAGCACCGCGCCCCAATGATTCTGATCATGATTTTCCCCCGATGATCACTACCCACCTGAAGCATAGCTCCGGGTCTGATGCGCTGCAAGGCGGTTTGCTCCCTGATCGACGCGTGCTAAACTCCAGCGCGATGAGCCACCATTCCCACGCCGAGCAGGCTGAACGTACCGGCCCGGAAGAAGGCTGCCCGTTCGAGATGTCATTCGATAATACGCGGGGTCTCTGGCCACGATGTGGAAGGTCGATCTACCGGGGACGGCCCGGCGCCGACGACAAGCCGGTCTGCCTGATGCATTGCCGCGACCCCGAAAAGAGCGACCGCGAGTTCCAGAAGGCCTTCGAGGGCATGCTCGCGGACGCCGGAGGCGGCGTGGCGGACTTCCGGGGCTTTGTATTTCCTCGCTCGGTATACAAGAAGCGCCCGTTCGAGGCGACCTGCGTATTCGCCGGCGCGGTCTTCACGGGCAACGCCGAATTCTCCGATTCGAACTTCAAACGCGGGGCCTACTTCGGTGGCGCGATATTCAAGGAGCCAGCACACTTCCTGAACACGGAGTTTGAGGGCAAGGCAGATTTCGACGCGGCCGATTTCGAGGAGTATGGGGCCTTCGTCGGGGCCAATTTCACTTGCGACGCGGACTTCAGCGGCGCGAAATTCAAGCGTGACGGTCGATTCCAGAACGCGAGATTTCTCCAGAGGGCAGACTTCAACGGAGCCGAGTTTGCAGGCGATGCAAAGTTCTCCGGTGCCACGTTCATGGAAGAGGCTGACTTCACGAAGACTACATTCTCGAAAGGGGCGTTCTTCGATGGGTCGCGCTTCGGGGGAGCCGCGATGTTTCTCGAAACAGTCTTCAGGCCGGGCTCCGGGGATTCAGATTGCAAACCGTGCCTTGTGATGACCAACGCCCAATTCGAGAAGCCGGAGAACGTGAAGTTTTACAAGACGAGCCTTCGGCATGCCCTCCTGCACAACTGCGATGTGTCCGAAATGGAGTTCTCCAGCGTTGACTGGCGTAAGCGCAGCGACGGCAGACGCATCGTGTTCGACGAGGTCGTCGACGTCTCCGACCCAGCCGCCGAGGCGCTTGCGCCACAGCAAGGCTACCCCGACGAGCGCGAATACAATCTCGTCTTCGAGCTGTACCACCAGTTGAAGATGAATCACGACGACCGCGGCGACTACTGGACCGCGGGCGACTTCCACTACGGCGAGCTGGAGATGGTACGGCTCCATAGCCCGCACCGGAACGGAGCTTTGCGATGGCTGCACCGCAACCTCGGGGTTGTGGCCTGGTACAAGCGTGCCAGCGCCTACGGCGAGAGCTACGCCAGGCCTGGGCTGCTGGGCATCCTCGTGGTGCTGGCCTTCGCGCTGCTGTATCCCGCGGTCGGGCTCCGCGTCGACTCCGAACACGCCGCGCCGGTTCCCGCCCGGGCGCAAGCCTCGGCGTCCATGTCGGTCTCACAGGGGGCGGCTGCTCCCTGCACGGAGCGCCTCACGTACTCGTGCCCGTGGACGGCTCAACCCAAGCAAGGCACAGAATGGCGCGACCGGGGCCGCCTTCTGGGCAATGCCTTCGTGACCAGCCTCTACGTCGCCGCCTTCCAGAGGGACTTGACCTACCAGCCGAGCTATCCGTGGGGACGCCTGCTGGCGCTGGCGGAGGTGCTGCTGACGTTGACGTTGGCAGCGCTGTTCTTGCTGGCGATGCGGCGACAGTTCAAGCGCTAGGGCTACGGGCCAGGCACCACCTAAGCTGCGGGATGTGATAAGAGGAAACATCGAAATGGCACTCCGTCCATTAAAATCGTTCTTTGCCACCGCTGACCAACTACTCCGGCAGGACTTGCCTACGCTTGGCCGTGTCCTGCTCGTCCACCTGAAAAGCTACGAGGACGTGCCGCATAACTCCATCTACCAGCACGGCCGGATCAGCCAGCTAAATTTCTTCGCCGCCCTCGAGGCCTCTCCCGGGCCAGGCCAACAGCTCGAATACGGAGATAAACAGCAAGAGGTGATCCGGGCGCTGATGGAAGCATGGAATTGGCTGGAAAGGCAAGGGACTCTGATTGGCGATGCCAGGCAGCCCGCTCCTTGGTTTTCGATCTCCAGAAGCGGGGAGGAATTACTAAAGCAAAATGCGAGATTCGAGCACTTCGAGAGGCTCGGCCTGGCCCGCGTCAAGGGTGACCTGGAGGCCACAGGGGGCATTCGGGATATTGGCGGGCCGCAAGAAGTGATCGACTTGGCTTGGAAATGGGTGGAGATGAAGGAGAACCAAGCGAAAGCTGGGGCGTCGTCTGGCACGTTGAGCCTGATCGCCGAAACTCGCCTCGACGAGTTGCGCGGCCTGGGGTCCGCCCGATTCGACTTCAGGAGGCTCATCCGCCTGTGCGAGGAGATCAACACGTCCTACGCTGAGGGGTGCTATTTTGCCACGGCGATGCTTACACGAGCACTGCTCGACCACGTGCCGCCTTTGTTCGGGTGCAAGACTTTCGACGAAGTGGCGAATAACTACGATGGCGGGAAATCATTCAAGGAAACGATGCACCACCTCGAAAACGCTGCTCGGAAGGTGGCGGACTCGCATTTGCACATCCGCATACGGAAGAGCGAGACGTTGCCCACAGCGCAGCAGGTCTACTTCGCGCCGGAACTGGATGTGTTGCTCGCCGAGGTCGTTCGGCTGATGCGGTGAGGCAGGAGACTCGGGCAGCCGGGCATCCTGT
>JASHPE010000030.1 GCA_030038235.1 Terriglobia bacterium | reverse complement strand
TAGGAGATGTTCGCCATGTGGCAGGCGACGGCGGTGCCGCAGCCGAAATCCACGTTCTCGATCGGCTGCGTGCGGTTGCGCATCGCATCGAAGAAATTGTGCATGTGGTCGAGGGTCCCTTCGGCCGTCTGGCGGAAGTTCTTGGGCGGACTCGTCTGCGAGCGGCAGCCGCCATAGTCTGACGTCGGATCGTTCTTGTGCGCCGCGATGAACTGGTCTTTCAGATCGCGCGGCCAGCTCTCGAGCGGATACTCGTACTCCCAGCACTCGTGGTAAGGCAGCAGGCTGGCCGATTCCTCGGTGAGCACCACCGTGCCCTTGTCGCCCATGAAGCGGACGATCTCGCCGCCGTCCCAATTGGTCACCAGGTTCGCGAGCACCACCACCTGGAACTTACCGTAGTCGTAAAGCGTGTTGTGGATATCGGGCACGTCGCGGTCGCCCGTCCAGTGGTAGATGCCGCCATAGGCTACACCGCTAAGCGGATACTGCACGTTCATCAGGTAATGAACGCGCGACAGCAGGTGGACGTACTCGTCGCCGGCGATGCCGGTTCCGTAATCCCACCAGTTGCGGAACTGGAAGAAGCGCGCCGCGTCAAAGGCGCGTTTATCGGGGACGTTCTGCTGGTAGCGATCCCAGTCGATCGTCTGCGGGGAAGCGTCCGGCGGAACCGGATACTTCCAGGCGCCGATGGGATCGGGCCGGTAAATCTCGCACTGGATGTTATAAATCGTCCCGATTTCGCCCGCGTCCACCCAAGCCTTGCCCTGATGGGTGGACTGCATGCTCAGGCTCTGGCTGCCCACCTGGACCACGCGCCCGGTCTCCTTCGAGACCTGCACCATTTCGAGCGCCTCCGGAATGGTGTGCGTCATCGGCTTCTCGCTGTAGACGTCCTTGCCGGCCTTCATGGCCGCGATCGAGATCGGAGCGTGCCAGTGATCGGAAGTGGCTACCAGCACCGCGTCGATATCCTTGCGATCGAGTACTTCGCGGTAGTCCCGGGTGACGGGAACCCCCGCCTGGATTTCCTGGGCGCGGCGCAGGTGCCCGTCGTAAAGATCGCAGACCATGGCCACGTTGGCGCCGGCGTCCAGAGCGGTCTGCATGTCCTCGAGGCCGCGGATTCCCGCGCCGATCACGCCCATCGTGATCTTGTCGCTCGCCGCCACGGGACGCCGCGGCGGTCCCGCGTTCAACGTTCGCCCGGCAGCAGCGAGTCCGGCGGCAGCCGCGGCGCCTCCTACGGATCTTTCGATGAATTCCCTTCGCGAAATGCCTTTCCTTCGTCTCATAACGGTTCTCCCTTCGTTGAAAAGCTTATTTGTGCCGTGCCCGGAAGTGAATCTTCCCGCGCTGCGGCTTCTGACGATCCCTTTTATCGAAACCGGCCCGATTCCACAGGATACGGGCCTTCGGCGAACGATTCAGCGTGATATCCCTTTGACCCGACGCGTTGCGCCAGCGGACTTCGCAAGTCGTCTCCCCTCCCGAGGCGCTCAAGCACCGACCTGAAATCATATCGCGGTCTCCAGCCAAGCTCATTGCGAGCGCGCTCGTTCACATACACCCGATCGATGCCGGGAAGCATGCGCCAGCCACGGCGTTCATACTCCGCTTCATAGCCCGGAGCCCGCCTCGCCACGACCCGTGGCGCGTCCCTGCACAAGTCCGCAAGATCTTCTGGCAAAAATGGCGTGGTCGCGCTGATGATGTACCGCCCGAAGCCGATGGCGCGCGCCCGTTGCGCGGCCGCGATGTGCGCGCTCACGGCGTCTTCCAGGTCCACGCGACGGAAGAGATACTCGTTCGTCTTGAGATTGTCGTCAGTGTAGGCCTCACGCATCTCGCGGCTATCGTCCTCTTCGGGAAAGAATCGCGACGTCCTGAGAACGATACAAGGAAACCCGTGCTTCCGGTGGAACAGGCGGCAAAGATCCTCGGCTGCGGCTTTGGTCACACCGTAGATGTTCTTGGGGACCGGCGCGACGTCTTCGGTGACCCAAACCGCCGGCGCGCCGGGAGGCGGCACCATCGCATCGCCGAAGACGCTGGTCGTGCTGGTGAAAATGAACGACTCAACGCCGGCTGCGACCGCCTCCTGCAGCAGGTTGAGCGTGCCGGTGACATTGGTGTCGACGAACTCTTGGGGGCTGTGCGTGACCACGTGCGGCTTATGCAGCGTAGCCGGATGGAAGACGGTTCGAACTCCGCGCATGCAATCCCGCACGAAATCACGGTCGACGATCGAGCCGGCGTTTGTGGTGAACGCCGACTCGAGGACATCGACGCCGAAGACCTCATGGCCCAGATTCTGCAGCGTGAGGACCAGCGCCTCGCCGAGATGTCCGGCGCTCCCTGTGACTAGTACTCTCATTGCCGATCACGACGTACGGGCGGCCCTTGTGGCCGCCCATCGAGGGCACCCACGAGGGGCGCCCGTACGATCAGACACTGCCGCCTGAGGGTGTAATCACCGTCTCGGCGACCGTGGCGTGCCGCGGCGCGAGGATCACCGAAAGCACGGCTTGGGCGACGTCTTCGGGCTGCACCAGCCGTTCACGATCCACCGGAAAGCCGAACGCGCGGACCAGCCGCGTGTTTGTCGCACCCGGCAGGATAGCGCTCACACGTATTCCTTTGGGACGCAACTCTTCCGCGAGTACGCGCGTCAGTCCGAGCGCGCCGAACTTGGCGGCAGTGTACGCAGAGCAATTTGCGAAGGCGTGGCGGCTTGAAACGGACAGGATGTTCACCACTTGGCCCTGGCTTTCGACAAGCAGCGGCAGCGCCGCGCGTGTGGCCAGAAACACGGAGGTCAGATTGCCCTTGAGATTCAGGCTCCAGTCCTTGATCGTGGTGCGTTCGAAAGGCTTATAGGTAAACATCCCGGCGCTGTTCACAAGCACATCGAGATGCCCGCAATTTCCGCCGAGCACGCGAAACGCGCGAACGGTCTGAAGCTCCTGCGTGACGTCGGCGCGGAGCGTCAACACTCCGCCGAGTTCCTTGGCGGCCACGCGCAACCGTGCGGTCTCGCGCGCGATGATGACCACGGTCGCGCCAGCCCGCGCCGCGGCTTGGGCGATCGCGAATCCGATGCCGCGGCTTCCGCCCACCACGGTGACAACTTTGCCTCTCAGCGCAGATTCGGCCGCTGGACTCTCGAGCGAAGACGGCGATTCGGTTTGGGAACGAGTGCTGTCCATTGAAGATGCCGTAGGAAAAGGTCCCCTGGTCGGCTACACGGTTGCCGGCAGCCGGTTTCGCACCAGATTCAAAAACTCATTCCGTGTCTGCGCATTGTGGCGGAAGCACCCGAGCATGGCGGACGTGACCGCCACCGAGTTCTGCTTCTCGACGCCGCGCATGATCATGCACAAATGGCGCGCCTCGACGACAACGCCCACGCCGCGCGGCCGCACTTTCTCCATAATCGTCTCCGCGACTTGCGTGGTCAGGCGCTCCTGCACCTGCAGGCGCCGCGCAAACACGTCCACCAGCCGCGGGATTTTGCTCAACCCGACCACCCTGCGATTTGGAATATACGCCACGTGGCAGCGGCCGAAGAACGGCAGCAAGTGGTGCTCACAAAGGCTGAAGACCTCGATGTCACGCACGATCACCATCTCGTCGTATCCGACTGAAAAGAGAGCGCCGTTCAGCACCTTGTCCGGGTCCTGCCGGTACCCGCACGTCAGGTAGCGCAGCGACTTGGCCACGCGCCTGGGAGTGCGCGCCAATCCTTCGCGCGATGGATCTTCGCCGAGTTCGCCGAGAATGCGATGGATGAGACCCTCGATCGCGTCGCTGTCGCCGGCCGGCCTGGAATCGTGCATCTTCATGCTTCAGTCTCGAGCCCAATCTCGTCCGCCGCGGTTCCGCTTATCGACCGTGACGAACCCCGTCTTCGGCCTCATACTCGATGAAATTCCGCGGCGTTTCCTCGATGCGCACTCGCAGCAAACGCGCGCCCGGCGCCGAATCTTCGCGCCCCGTATCCTCCGGCTCGTCTTCCGGCTTCACCGACCATACCGGAAAGTTGGGCGCAAGCAGGCGGTAAATCTCCAGGCACAGGTTCTCCGTGGTAGGCACCTGGTCGCGAAAGTTGTCGACGTCAAGATTCAAATGCTTGTGATCGAACCGATCCAGCACCTCGCGCTCGACCAACCGGTCGAGCAGTCCGATATCGATAACCATCCCCGTGCGCGGACTGACCTCGCCGGCCACCGTCACTTCCAGCGCGTAATCGTGCCCGTGCCCGTGCGGATTATTGCACTTTCCGTAGAGGCGCGCGTTCTCTTCGGGACCCAGCGCGTCGTTGTGAAGCCGGTGTGCGGCCGAAATCCGGTACCGGCGCGTCAAATGAACCATTACTCTCCATAATAGTCGACGTAGAGGTCGGCCGTCTCGTACAGACGCACGCGATGAAGCTGGCCGGCCCCGATCCTTCCCTCGAGGCGCCGCCAGATCTCGCGCGCGATGTTCTCGGTCGTGGGGATGATCTCGCGGAAAGCGGGCACTTCCTCGTTGAGGAAGCGGTGATCCATCGCCTGGATCACCTCATCCTCAATGACCTGCTTGAGGTCTTTGAGATCCACCACCATGCCGGTGCGGGTGTCCACGTCGCCGCGCACCGTGACGTCCAGCACGTAATTGTGGCCGTGCCCGTGCGGATTATTGAGCTTGCCGAAAATCCGCTGATTCTCTTCCGGACCGAGATCGGGATTGTGATAAAAGTGTGACGCGGAAAACTCCGCGCGCCGCGTGACGTATACCATGGCCACTCCCCAACCGTCATTCCCGTGTACTATACCGCTCTCTACCGCTACTTATAACTCAGCGTCGTAAGTGGAAGCTGAAAACCTCCAAGCATGTCATTCTGAGCGCAGAATCCCGTTCTGCAAAGAAAGGATATACGAGATTCTTCGCTGCGTTCAGAATGACATCCGAACAGGCTTACCCTCAGCGCCGGCGGCTCGTCGAATACTCGCGTCCCTTCCAGCTCACCGAGCCCAGCCATCGATGCGCCACCATGGAATCGACGAGCATCAGGCTGACCAGGGCCGCGCCCGGAATCAGGTAATTGGCAAGGTCGGGCGAAAAACCAA
>JASHPE010000294.1 GCA_030038235.1 Terriglobia bacterium | reverse complement strand
ACGGTTCCGGAAGAGATTTACACGCGCCGCGAAATCTCGCAGGTCTTGAACATTCCCATTTCGCTGTTGGTCGCGCTCGGCCTCGCGGTTGGCGCTTACTTCCTCAGCGAGCCCCTCCTCAAGCTGGGCACGACGCAACGGATCGGGGTAAACCTCCCGATCGGGCTGGCGGCGTTGTTGCTGGGAGCCTACACGCTGACGGTCCGCCGGGAGGCTGTGCCGCAGCTCCTGGGCCTACTTTCGATGGAGAATGGCGCGTTCTTCACCAGCCTCGCGGTTGCGCCGGAGTTGCACCTGTTTGTCGAACTCGTCGTCGCCTTCGACGTGCTGATTGCTGTCTTCGTCATCGGAGTGCTTACGCGGGCCATCCACGAGCACATTGGCACCACTGATGTGGGCTCGCTGGCCGTGCTCAAGGAGGAGTCATCCCGGTGATTCTTGCCGCCATCTTGATCTTGCCCTTGCTAACGGCAGTTCTGTGCTGGATTCCGGCCCTGGGAAAACGGGCATCGGCTCTGCTGACGCTGGTGAGCTCGCTCATCCTGCTGGCGTTGTCGGTGCGTGTGGCGATTCAAGTGGTCGAGGCCGGACAAGTCGTAGCAGCTCCTGGCTGGGTCGAAGTGGATGCTTTGGGAGTCCTGATTCTGCTGCTCGTGACGGCGGTCGGGCTGACCGCCTCCATTTTTTCGATGGGCTACATGCCGGCGACAACGCATGATCGGGCCCGACTCTACCACTATTACGGAAATCTCAATCTCTTCATCTTCTCAATGGTGGCGGTACCGCTGCTCGCGGTCCCGAGCGTCACCTGGCTGGCAGTCGAGTTCACCACCCTCTTGTCCGTGCTGTTGGTAGGCTACGAGAGCAACCGCGAAGCATTGGAAGCGGCCTGGAAATACGCCATGCTTACTCTCACCGGCGCTGCCATCGCCTTGTTCGGTTTCCTGGTCCTCTATTGGGCGATGCAGGCAGCAGGGGGTTCGACTTTCACATGGGGCGGATTGGCAAGCCTCGCCCCGCGAATCTCGCCGGTGCTGATGCGGATGGCTTTTCTCACCATCCTGATCGGGTTCGGCACCAAAGTCGGACTCGTGCCTCTACACACATGGTTGCCGGACGCCCACAGTCAAGCGCCCACTCCCGTTTGTGCTCTGCTCTCTGGTGTTGAGACCACGGCGGTCCTTTACGTCATTCTTCGCCTGATGCCCATCGCCCACGCTTCCCTGGGAGGAGCCGTCGAACAGTGGGCTTTGGTGTTTGGGCTCATCTCAGTCGGGGTGGCGGCATTTCTACTCATCCAGGTGCACGACTATAAGCGCCTCTTTGCCTTCTCCACGGTAGAGCACATGGGGATCATCCTGACGGCGGCCGGCCTCGGGGGAGCGGGAGCCCATTACGGCGCGGTGTACCAGATTCTGGCACACGCCTTCACGAAGTCGTTCTGCTTCTTTGCGGCCGGCGCTGTTTTGATGGTTTTCGGCACTCGGGAAATCGCCGCGGTTCTGGGATTAATACGCACCGCACCGGCTACAGGATGCGCCCTCTTGCTGGGCAGCCTCGCCATTGCGGGGGCGCCGCCGTTTGCGGTCTTCTTGGGAGAGTTTTCCATACTGAGGGCCGGTGCTGCGCAAGGGCAATATCTGGCCATCGGACTCCTAGCCGTGTTCCTGGTGATCGCCTTCTTCGGCATCATGCTGCACGTGAACAGGATGGTCTTCGGCCAACCGGCAGGCGACGTTGTTCTTGCGGCCGCCCCCCTCCCGGCGAGTTGCAAGATCGCTTTGCTTCTGGCGGCAGCGCCTGTGATCGTATTCGGACTGTACGTCCCACGCGGCTTGTACGAACTACTGAGCCGCGCGGCGGCTCTGATTGGAGGATGAGCGCTTGACAAACCTCATCGAAGTGGCGCGTGAAGCTGAAGTGCGGTGGCCCGAGCTGGTGGAGTCGTGGGTCGACCGCCGGAAGCCGGTCGCCGAGCTGCGCTGCGGCCGCGCCGCGATACTTCCTGAGGTCGCGCATTGGCTTGCAGCCGACCTCGGCTACCGCTTCGCGGGTTTCATTGTGGAAGAACAATCTTCGGAGTGGGAGATCCGCTACCTATTCTATGGGCAGGATGGGGCCAGGTGGGTCCATCTGCTCGTGCGGCAGCCTCTCGAGGAGAGAACAATTCCGAGTATCAGCGCTCAGGTCCACGCGGCGGATTGGCAGGAGCGCGAGGTCGAGGACCTGTTCGGAATCAGCTTTAAAGGCCATCCGCGGCTGGGTGACTTTGTGCTCCACGATGACCTCTGGCAGGAAGACGTCGCTCCCATGCGCAGAGACTTCGATGAGCAGGCAGCATTAGCCGAACGAAAGCCCCGGGCCGACTGGCGGCCGCGGCGGATTGTAGAGAATCCCGGCGCTTTCGTCATGCCCGTAGGCCCCATCTACTCGGGGGTCACGGAATCGGTGCTGTTCCTGCTCGAAACCGTGGGTGAAGACGTCATCCGCGCCTTTCCGCGCCTGTTCTACAAGTACCGAGGAATCGAGAAAATCGCCGAAGGCCGGACCGCAGAGGATTGCCTGCTACTAGCCGAGCGCTTTGCTGCCACAACCGCATTCGCCCATGCGCTGGCTTATTGCCAGACCGTTGAGGCGATTTGCCGGGTCCAGGTGCCTGAGCGGGCTCGCATGCTTCGCGTTCTAGTTGCGGAGCTGGAGAGGCTTCGGCACCAC
>JASHPE010000293.1 GCA_030038235.1 Terriglobia bacterium | reverse complement strand
ACCTCCACATTACTCATAAACCATTTCCAAACCTCGCCGGTGCGCAGGTTCTCGTCGCTCAGCATCGTGATTCCGACATCGATGCCAATCACGTACTGGCTGACCCAACCCGTGGTCGGATTAAAAGCGTCGGCGAAGCCGTAGCGGCCATAAATCTCCTTGCCGTATTTCACCAACATCGTGCGCAGAGCCGGAATGCAGATGTCCGGCGCGAACATCAAGGATCCTCCTGCAGCCGCCGGGGTGACGGTCCCATCGATTCGCGGGTCCGACAGTGAGCCGCCCCAGTCCCTGTAACCCTTGATGCTGTCGGACGCCGTCAGGCCCCAGACGTTCTGCGAATAACCGGGAAACTTCCGCGACAAGACCTTACTGAAGGCTTCCTGCTGAGCATAGGTGGCTGCCACGGCGTTCGCAAAATAGTTGACTTTCGGAACCAATTGCCCGTTCAGTGATCCTTCGTCGATCCGGTCGCGCAAATCGATCCACGCCTGGGAGTACTGTTGGATGAACAACGGGCCGCCGCCGACGAAAGTGTAATTTCCCACGTTCACAATGGGAAGTCTCCAGGCATTCCACGTGTATGGCGGAATCGGGTGCGTGGGCGAGCCAATTCCAAGCACGTAGAGGATCATCAGTTCGCTGTAGGTGTCCCAGCGGTACTTGTAAAACCCGCTCTCCGGCGTCCAGCCATGAGAAAAATACATCTTGCTTCCGTCCATCATCCAGGGAAAATCAACGCGGTTATAGATGAGCGTAGTGAGTTCAACGATCTCGGGATCGTCGTTGAAATACTGGCGCACCGTGAGTATCCCAGCGAGCAGGAGAGCGGTATCAATCGAGGAGACTTCGCAGTTCCAGCGGCGCTGGCCCGTGACGGAATCCATGTAGTGATAGAACCAGCCATGTTCGCGCGGGGCGCTATAAGCGAAAAAGCGGAGGGTGGGGAGCACGCGCTCGCGAGCGGTTCCGCGGCTGATGAGACGATGCTCGGCCGCAATGCAGAACGCCGTCAAACCAAAGCCTGTGGCGGCAATGCTGGCCACGTGCAAATGGTTCGGATTATCTTCCGGCTGGCCATCGGTCCGCGCCCGGTCCAGGGTAAGGCCGGTGTTGGGATCGGTCCATTCCCAGAAATAGCGGAAGTCTCTGCGCGAAATGTCGTCCAGGAGATCGATGTCTCCCGGACTGAGCCCATTTGTGGGCGTTGCCACGGTTCTGGTGACGGCGGTGACTGGTGCGACAGTTCGGTGGTGGTGAGCGGTTTGCGCGACACCGGCGGTGGGCAATAGGCACAGCAAAGCAAAGCATGCTGCCCGGCGGTATATTGCGCCTGTCCACGGCGGGCCAGGGATCCTCTGACGGCGGTCTCGTAAAGCCGAATGAGTCATTCTGGCGTGTCTCACTCCATAGGCATAACCTAAGTCCCGAAGGGCTGATTGTTAAAGGATCGGCCTGCGGCCTGGTTCCTTTGATGCCTCATGTTTCCGTCCCGTTTGCTGGCTGCACAGGTCCTCCTGCCTGCTATGATTCCGGCTGCTCAACTGGCACAGCTCGTGGGATCCTCTCCTGCAGCAAGCGCTCGGTGGCCGCCACCATCGGCTCCGCATGGAACAGGTTCTGGATTGCCGATCCCGCGAGCAGGTTACAGACCGCGAGCAGGATCATGCCCTGGTGGTGCGCCATACACGAGCGCACTAACTCGAAACGCCCGGACTCCCTACCGGAGCATGCCGAATAATCAGCAGATTCCTGAAAGCCGTAATCTCCCTGCCACCCGAGACTCTGCATGTGGCGCAGGTTCTCGACTGCGGCTGTTGTGTTCACCGTCAGCGCCAGGCACGACGAATAGGGAGAGATCACTGTGCCGGAAAACAAATCGGGACGCAAGGCTAATGCGCGCAATCCGAAGGCGTGATAGAAGTAATGGCCGAGTTCATTCTTCCGGCTGCAAGCCGACTCTGAGACGCCCCAAGGGATCTTCTTCTGCTGTACCGCTTTTCGCTGGCAGTTCACCGCCGAGCGCAGGGTTTCATCGAGAAGCGTTCTGGGATAGGTCTTCATCCAGAGAGCCGGCATCAGGTATTCGAACATCGTGCCGGACCAGCAGAGCAGGGTCCGCCGGCCGTAGCAGCGAGTAAGCGGACGTCCCAGGCGAAACCAGCTCTCCTGAGGCACGTCGCCCTTGGCAATGGCGACAAAGGCGGCCGTTCGCGCTTCTGACGCCAACAGGTCATAACAACTACTCTCCACGCGCTGGCGACCCACGTCGTACCCAATCGATAGTACCTTTCTGTCTGCGCGATAAAGAAACTGGAAGTCCATCTGCCGAACCAGAACGTCGCACTCATCCGCTACGCTCATCAGGCGCTCGCGAAAGCCCCGTTCCTCGTGACCGGACGCAGTGCGCCGCGCCGCGACTCTCGCCTGCGTTTCGGAGATCCAGTAGCTGAGCTCCCCAGTGTCGCCGTCGGCGGGTCCGATCTCAGTGTCGAGTTCCGCCAGCGCGCGCTGCACTTCCGGCAAATGATCAGCAGACGTGCCAGCAGTGAGCCGGTCGGTGGCAGACCGCAACTCGTCAACGGCGGCATCCGTCGACGGCCGGCCGGTTATGGACGGCGCCAGCTCCAGGACAATCCGGATATGATCGCGGATGCCTTGCTCGAGATTAGAACTCGACGGCGGACGCGCTGCAAGCTGCAGGCAGCTCTGTTTCAGCGCCCATAGGCTGCACGCCAGATTGCCGCTGTCGACCGTTGATACGAATCGTGGCTGTAACGGCTCCAGGCTTAGCGTACTATACCAGTTGAAAAAGTGCCCGTGGAAGCGCGGCATCCGGCGCATGCTGTTGAGAGTTTCTTCCGTAGCTTCAAGAAACTCGCCGACGCTCAGATAGCCAAGCTGGTGGGCTGCAATACGCGCATTCAGCAGGAATCCGAGATTAGTCGGCGAGATGTTCTGGACGACGATGCGAGGATCTTCCTGGACGAAGTCGGGTAACAGCCAATTATTCTGCTCAGTGCTCAACGACCGGAAGAATCGCCAGGTTCGGAGCGCCGTGCTGCGCAGGAAGTCCTCGTCTCCGCGTGTGATTTCACTCTTGCCTGGCCGCAGAGGCCGATTGAGCCAGCGCGACAGCAGGCCCGAAGATGCCCATATCACCAGAATCGGAGCCGCCACGGGCAGGGCGGACGCCCGAGTGGCGAGGAGCAGCAAGGCGATGACGGTCGACACCAGCGGTGTCACTTCCAGGTAAAGATCAACCGGCGTCCGCCGGCCGGTTCCGGCCTCGGCTTCCGCCGCCGTTTCCCATTCCAGCAACCTGCGACGCGTGATGGTCACGCGGACGACTGTCCTCACAATGGCGTCGAGGCTAACGAGCACCTGATGAGCCAGGAACGCAAGCAGCATGAAGACGTTGACCTGGTCGGTCACGAAACCTTCGGCGACGTCGCTGATAAAGCCCCCAACATATTGCACTCGGGGGAGACTGGCAAGCGCCAGCACCAGACGCAGGTATGCAGGGATCAGCAGCAGGGCCAGAACGGCGAAGGTCCAGCGCACAGGACCGCCGGGGAGAAAGAACCACCCGGCCAGCAGCAACACAAAAGTGGTCGGCTCCACGAGGCTGCGCCGGAGATTATCGAGAATCTTCCATTTTGAAATAACACTGATGGGATTCTTCACCAATCGGCCCGAGTGATCGGGTACACGCAGAAGCAGCCAGCGCATGATCTGCCAGTCGCCCCGCACCCAGCGGTGTTTGCGCCGGCTGAAGGCGCTGAAATGTGAAGGATAATCGTCGATGAGTTCGATATCGGAAACCAGCCCGGCCCTGGCGTACGCTCCTTCGATCAGGTCGTGGCTCAGGATTGTATTCAACGGGAATCTGTCGGAAAACACGCGCTCGAAAACATCAACTTCGTAGATTCCCTTGCCGGTGAAACTGCCCTCGCCGGTAAGGTCCTGGTAAACGTCGGAGACCGCCCGCGTGTAGCTGTCGAAACCCGCCTGGCCCGAATAGATGCTGGCCAGCCGCGATCGATTTACGGAACGAACGCTGATCCCGATCCGCGGCTGCAGGATCCCATAGCCCTCCACCACCGTATTGGTAGACGGATCGATGACGGCACGGTTCAAGGGGTGGGCAATCGCGCCGACCAGCCGCCGCGCGGAATCCCTGGGCAGTTGCGTGTCGGTATCAAGCGTGATGACGTACCGCACCCTCGGCAGCACGGAAAGATCTCCGATCTTCACGGGGAAGCTGTCAAACTTGCCGCGCAGCAGGTTATTGAAATCCAGCAATTTGCCGCGCTTCCGTTCCCATCCCATCCAGGTGCTCTCAACCGGGTTATAAACCAGATCGCGATGGAAGAGAAAAAAGGGGGCCATGCCCTGAGCACGATACTTGTCGTTCAGATCCTCGATCAGCTTTGAACACTGCTCCACGAGTATACCTCTGTCGCCGGGAGGCTGCGGGGAGTCGGGGAAATCGGTCAAGAGAGCAAAGTGCAGATTAGGATCTCGGTTGCCGAGATAGCGCAACTCCAGGTCGCGCACGATCTGACCGACCTGCGGCTCGCTGATCAACAGGGTTGGAACCGCCACCATGGTGGTGAACTCGGCCGGGATGCCTTTGGAAAAATCGAGCTTGGCCAGCGGACGCGGCGGCAAAAGCGACGTCACCAGTTGATTCATGGCGCCGATCGCGGACTCGGTTGCCGGAATCAGGAGCAGCAGTAACGCCCAGATGAGCGGAACCTGAACGTGCAGGCCGTTCAGGACGAAACCCATGATGGCGAAGGTCAGGAGTTCGAGTCCCAGCAGGTAAAACGCGTCGGGCTTGCGGCGTATGGCGTCGCGGATCTGTTCGATGAGCGGCGCCCTGTAGTCGATCTGATGTTCCAGAGTGGCGCGGCCCCCGTCATCAAGATAATAGCCGATGTGGCCGCGGCGCTCTGCGCGGCGGGAATCGGTGTTCCACTCCGTGCTGGCCAGGCGGCAAAGCGCGATCGCCGCCCTGGCAATTTCCAGCTCCGAGCGCGGTGAATGCCGGGCCAGTTCGCTGATAATCGAGCGATATCGATTGCGGCTCTCGGCATCCATGCGGCCGTAGACGCCCGCCGGATCTTCCTCCAGCACGCGCTCGGTCACACTCATCTCTGCGGGCGATGCCGCCCCTTTCGCCTCCGCGATCTCCCGCAGACTCGCGACCAGCACTTCGGTGGACACGTCCTGCCGCCACGCGTCATCGGCCAGCGGCAAGTCCGAATGACGAGCGGTACTTGCAACCGCGGGCGCTGTCTTGGCGATTTTCCGCAGCAAGACGACTAGCAGCATCGAACGGAGGACCCACAGCTCGTTCATGGTGAACGGGCAGCGTTCCTGAATGGCGGCGAAATAGACTCTGAAGGCCACTTCGTCGAACACATCGTTGACGGATCGCAGAAAGGCCGCCGCTGCCGCGTAAACACGTGGTATGGACTCCCCGGAATGATTCTCCTGCTCGAGTTGGGGCAAGTCCCGGCAGGCCCTGAGCGCACTGCGCGTTTCCGCCAGCGCCGAGTTGAGCAGTCTCTGATTCTCTAGGAGCCAACGAGCGTCATCCGGAATATTGGGGTCGCGACTCGAGGATTTTCCAGCCCGGGCGATGGCAGCCTGTATCAAATCAGCCGCTTCCTGCGAGGTCTTCTCCAGCGTTCGGAATCCTTTTGGCCGTCGGCTCGGCCTCCATTCACTCGCCTCGCGGATCGCTTCGTTGTGGAGCGCTTCCCAGGCGCCGGCAGGCGGACGCGAAGCCTTCGGCTCGCCCTCCACAGGCGCCGGAGGAGGGACCTGCAGCCGGGGGACGTCAGCCTCAGAGCCGAACGGATCGGGCATCTCGCTCCTATCGATAACTCGCCGCCTGCAGTTCAAACATTTCCGAGTAGCGACCGGCGCTCGCCATCAGGTCATCGTGGCTGCCCTCTTCGGCGATGCGGCCATTCTCGAGCACGAGAATGCGGTCCGCCATGCGCACCGTCGAGAATCGGTGCGAGATCAGCAGTGCCATTTTTCCCTCGGTCAGCTCTGCAAAGCGCTCAAAAACCTCGTGTTCGGAGCGCGCATCCAGCGACGCCGTCGGCTCATCGAGCACCAGCACCTGGGCATCGCGCAAATACGCCCTCGCCAGAGCCATCTTTTGCCATTCCCCACCCGACAAATCGACGCCGCCCTCGAAACGACGTCCGAGAACCTGCTCGTATCCGGCGGGAAGTCGCGCCACCACGTTGTGAGCCAGACTCTTGCGGGCCGCGCTCTCGATCCGCGGGCGATTGTCTTTGTTGAGAATCTCGCCCACCGCGATGTTTTCAGCGGCGGTTAAGTCATAACGCATGAAATCCTGGAAGATCACGGCGATCTGGCGGGACAGATCCTCAAGATCGTATTCGCGCAGATCGACGCCATCGAGCAGGATACGTCCCTCCGTAGGATCGTAAAGCCGGGTCAGGAGCTTGACGATCGTCGTCTTACCCTGGCCGTTCTCGCCGATCAAGGCGATGCGCCAGCCCGGACGCAGAGAAAAATTCAAGTGATCGAGTACCAAGCGGGAGGTACCGGGATACTTGAATGAGACGTTTCGAAACTCAAACCCGGTATGGACGGGCTTGGGAGCCAGCTGGGCGTTCGGCTTTGACCGCACGGTGGGCTCGACGGCGAAGAAATCGACCAAATCCGTGAGGAACAGTGCCTGGTCGGCGATGCTGGTGAAGCTTGAGAACAGCATCTGGATATTGGTACTGGCGCCGGCGATGGCGCCGGCCAGAAACGTCAAATCGCCCACCGAAAGCCGTCCTATAACTGTTTCATAGACCACCCACGCGTAGGTCCCGTAGTAGCCAAGCGTGCTGAGCAGGGAAAGCAGGGCTCCTGCCCGCAGTCGGCGCAGGGCCAGCGCGACATTCTCGTGATAGATGCCTTGCGACAACCGCGTGAATTCGGAGCTGAGGAACGGCGCCAAACCGAACAGCTTCAGCTCCTTGGCGCTCTCCTTGCTTGCGCCGAGCACGCGCAAATAATCCAGTTGACGCTTGACCGGAGTCTGCCTGTGGGCCAGCGAGTATCCCAGAAACGCGAAGTGGCTCTCGCCAAGGAACGCGGGCACGACGCAGAGCACCAGCACCCCCAGGAGTAACGGGGAGTAGAAAAACACGCCCGCCGCCAGACTGAAGGTAGTGATGGCCTGCTGCACCACGCGCCCCATAGCCTGTATCATGCTCAAGCGGTCCGTCGCCTGCACCCGCGCTCGCTCCAGCTTGTCGTAGAAGATAGGATCTTCGTACGAGGCCAGATCCAGGCGGGAGGCGTGCTCCATGATGCGGATACTGATGTGTAAGGTGAACCGGTCCGCCAGGAGAGTGTCGCAGTAATCCGTTCCGCGTCCGAGGAGGCCGGCGACTGCAGCCAGACCGAATTCCAGAACCACCAGCCACCAGAATCCGTGAATCAAGGGTTGATGTTGTTCATGTGCTACAACGGCGTTGATAATCAAGCGCGTCACCGCCAGCAAACCCAATGGAATCAGGGCGATTATCACGCGAAGCACGAGCCCGGCGAGCACAACGCCACGCCCGGAATCCCAGACCATCCGCAGCACGGGTGGGACGTTACACAGGGATTTCATGCGATGACGCCAAGTGCCCCATTCGCCTTCGGTTGGTGAACCATTTACGGCTTGCTGTGGCTCTGGTCTCGCGTTCATGCTCACGGACGACGACCGTCCCTCCTAACCCACAGACACAGATGCTTTTGGGAACAACGCGGCGGCAGAAAAAGAGGAGTGGTTGGGCGTCTGGCGTCAAGCTCGCGAGCCGCCTTGGCCATTCAAACCCGACGGTGGGAAAGTAGTCCAATCACGGCGCCCACGGCCAAGGTGATCGGAGCGACGCGAAAGAACACGTTGGCGGCAGCCGCGAACAAATCCGAGAGGCTTGCCGAATAAAACGCCGCCGCTGCTGTGGGTATCAGAACCACGAGAAACATCACCAAATAAGCTCTCATACCAGACCCCTTCGATCCCGCATTCCCCCTGACTTAGGATAAACAACTGAGCAAGAAAGGGTCCAAAGGCTGACTCGTTCAAATGATTGCAGTTGCGGGGGTTGGCTTCCACACACACCTGACTGCGCAGTGAATCGAGGTAATTTCTTCCCGAACTCGAAGAATGTCGTTGTTTTCAAATCGCTTTGGGGCTCGCATACTGGGTTGCGAGCGCCACGATAGCTAACGGCTCCGCCCACCGCGACCAGCAGCGGCCGTCGCTGCATCAAACTGGCCCACTATTGCCTTCCCGAAAGGCTTGTCTGTCCGGACGAGTTAACCCCAACATTATCGCAAACAGGGCCAAAGCGTCCTGGCGCTCTGGCCCTGAATACTCTCGTGGATAGGTCTGGCTTCACTTGCCCGTCATGGCGACCGGAAATCTCCTTCGCGAATACCTCAAGATTGTAGGCTGCTTTCATAACCGCCTAGGGTGCCACTGATGACGATGCGCGTCGCGACGGTGCCGCAACAGATCAGCGCGGTTCTCAACTCGAGGCCGCGCTCCAGAAGAATCTTACCGCGATTGCTGGTCGAACTTTCCCCAGGAGTGCCGGTTCGTGCTGGAAAGCTTCGGCGAGGTCTACCGCTCTGATGCCGAGGCCGAGGAACGAGGTCTCACGCCGGAGGAGCGGCTGAGATTTCACCGAGAGCACAGCCGTCCCGTGATAGGAACCCCCCACAAATTTTCCAACGTCACGTCAACAAATTATCGGTCTGTAACAGATTGAATATATTATGTTTACTCGCATTTGTCCCACCAAGTGTCCGTTAACGAACACACCGCGCCATGTCGGCTTCAAATTTCACATTCTAAAAGACATATAGCCAAAGACGGGCGAGATTCACCCAAGAAAACGAAGCTAGGAACAAGCCAGAAACAGCCCGAAAACGGGCCCATCTCAGCCTTAGATCGTCTTAGAGGGTCAAAACGAAGCCGTCTTGGCGGAAGAGGCGCAGCGCGTCAGCGCGCTAACGGCTTGGCGCTCAGAATTTGTCCCACGAATGCCTGCTTATTTGAAGCGCTTGCGAAAGTCCAGCTCAAACCCGTAGACGCCGTTCTGATCCCGGATGCCGAGCAGCGACATGGTGTCGCTCAGGTCCCATTCGACCCGGATGATGCGCTCCACAATGCCACCGGTCGTCGTCACATAGGTGATCGTGAAATCGCGGGCGATTTGCTCTTCCACGGTGAGCTGCGTTCCGCCGGTGCTGTATGGACTGGGGTCGATGCTGATACGGCTCAGGCCGAACAGTCGCGTGAAGCGGCTCGATACCTGGCTGGAGAGCGCCTGCGACAGGATCGCGCTTGCGCCCTGTGTGCTGAACGACGATCGTCCGGTGTTGGCCATCAACTGGTCCTGCGTGGAATAGCCGAAGGCGAGCAACGCCAGGATGCTCGGTGTGGAAAGCGGCGGGTCAGAGCGATAGCTGATGTTGGGGTGATCGGCGGGCCCTGTGATGCGCAGCACAAGATCGTATTGCTGGATGCGCGTCGTGGCCTCGAGATCGAGCACAGGCTGGGTGCGTAGCGGGTTGGCCATGATGATGTCGCCGTGCGTCAGCTTGTAGTTCGTTTGTCGCAGCATCGCCTGTCCGCTCTGGATGTGGACGTTGCCGAAGACGACCGGGTCGGCTAATGTCCCGCGCAGGGAGAGATCGATGGCAGCCACGGCTGAGAGGTCGCGCGACTCCACGCTGACGGTGGGCGCCGACGCCACGTGCACGTCCAGGCGCACGCCGGACGAAAGGGTCGAGGAACCTTCCAGCGTGGTTGCCGGCTGCGTCATCAGAGCCGAGGCCCAGCTGATGACGTTGAAATTCTGGCTGACGAACATCTGCTCCACGGTGATCTCGCCGCTTAGGACGCCCTCGCCGGGCGTGCCGCTGAGCCGGGCGGTTCCGCTGGCGACCGAAACAAACTGCACGGGGTAGGCGACGCGAGCATGGCTGAACTCAGCCTGCAAGTTGTAGCGCGGCGTCCCGGAAAGCGTGGCGGAGCCCGCGATGCTGACCGAGGCAGGCCCGTTCTCAGCGCGCAGAGAGCGCACCGTGAGGCGGTCGCCCTGCAGATCGACGTCGCCGTTCAGACCGGCCAGGCGCATCGGGAACCCGGGATATCCGATGCTCACCTGGTCAACTTTCAGCGACCCGTAAAGCAGCGGTTGCCGGAAGGTGCCTTGCACATTTACCTGCGCATCGAAGCGCCCGGTGGTGAGCAGCGCAGGATCGAAGACGTGCAGGAATTGCGCATCGATTTGCCCCTGGACGCGCAGATCGAGCGCCGGTGTGGGCGCAAGTTCGGCGCTTCCTTGGAAGCGAAACTCCGTGGACGGACCCTGCAAATCGAAGGGTGTGATTTCGATATGTTGCTTCTGAAGCGAGATGTCGAAAGGATGATCGTTCCGCCACTCGAGGCCCGCGAAGCTCACCTTCACGTTCTGGACTTCGCTCTTGACGCGAACCGGCAGGCCACCGCCGAGCGAGCCCGAATAATCGAAGCTGCCCGTCGCGTCCACGGTTCCGATGATGGCGGCGACACCCAAAGCTCGCATCCACGGATCAAGACGCAGGCCGGTGTACTGCGCGCTGACGGTGACCGGCCAATCGATGTTTTGCCAGCTTCCCATGCGGCTTGTGCCCTGGAAATGGATGGTTCCTCCGGCTCCCTGCAGCTGCCCCTGAACCGTGGCCTCACGGTTGCTCGTCTGCAGCCGGCTCGTCAGGTCGCCGAGAGCGATTTCACCTGCCGCCAGGTTCTGAACTTGCAGGCTGCCATGTGCGGAAGGGTTCTCCATCGTGCCATCGACGTCGAGATCGAATCCGAGCGTCCCGTTGAAGCCGGTCTCACTTCCGGCGGGTGCGAGATTCTGCAGCCGACGAAAACCAGCGAGCGAGAATCCGCTTCCCCGAGCATGCGCAGAAAGCTTATGGACGATGGGATCGAAAGTGCCGCTTGCGGTCAACTCGCCGTGGTCCTTCTTAAGCGTGAAGCGCATGAAGCTCCAGGTGCCGTTCTTGACAGATACCCCGGTGTCGAGGGAGTCGAAGCCCTCGCCGGCATAGCTGCCTCCCGTAATGAGAAACGAAGCGCTGCCCGAAAGCTGATGCGTGTTCTCCTTCACATGCAGTTCGCCGGTAACCACGCCCGAAATCGGCGTCTGGATGCCCAATACCTCGCGCAGCCCCTGAATCGAAGTCTTGCCGGCACGCGCCGAGAGGTCGAAAGGGTCGCCCGCCGCATACTGCCAGTTCTGCAAAGACACGGTCGACTCGAAGGTGAGCGTGCTGTGCGGGCCCAGGAGGCGTCCGGAAGTCACACGCAGTTCGTCGGGTCCGACGGCCACGTTCGTTTGCAGGCCGGCCCATTTCCAGCTCTCATATTCGAAGCTCCCGACCTCGAAACGTCCGGTAACCAGCGGACTGGCAAAGGATCCAGTGAGCGTCCCCGCGAAGTTCGCGGTCGAGTCCAGTTTGACGGGCAGCGGCCTCTCGGCAAGGAACTCGGCGGGCTTCTTCCACTCGCCGAAGTTGGCCGTCTGCATCTGGATGGCGAGGTTGACGCTCGATGGTCCGGCGGAGCCCTGCAGTTTCACCGTGGAATGGGAAATGTGAAGCTCCGCAGACTCAAGCTCGACGACCGGCGATGGGGCAAGCGTGGCCGTGCCGCGGAGAGCGCCCGTCAATGGCTCGCGGCCGTTGGCCGACAGGCCCGAGGAGTTGAGTTGAAGATCGTAACGTGTTTCAATTCGGGCGCCTTGCCACGACAACTGAAGCGTACCCGAGGCGCGGCTGGCTACGGGGAAGTAGCTCAGCATTACCGGTCCCTGCGGTAAGGTGGCGATGCTCCTGGCGACATCGAAATCCTGCAGGTCGACGTCGGCATTCAGCGACGGCGTTCTCCCGGCGTACAAAACTTCGGCGCTGCCACGCGCGGTGCCGCCGAGCAGCGAAGCGGTCAACCGCGGAAGACGCAGTCGCCGGCCTTGAACGACGTAGTCAGCGCTGAGCTTCACGGGACTCGACTTCAGATACGGTCCAGCCGGGACGAGGTTATGAACTTCCGTATGGCCGTGCACTTCAGTCGCGCCATCGCGATACTCGCCCTGGCCATCGGCAATAAATGTTCCCTGGCGGATCCCGCCCTTGAGAAAAATTCGCGCCACGGGTCCGGCCTCTCCCGCCGCATGGAAAGAGAACTGCGATACGACCGACGGAATCCAGTGGAGAGCGAGGGCGCCACTGCCGTTCAAACCGGGCGAGCGCCAGACCACGCCGTCCAGACGGAGAGAGTTCGTGGCCAGCGTCATGTGTGTGGATACCGTTATGGCGGGCAGACGAAGGTCCGGATTCGAGATTTCCACAGAATTGGCCGAAATGGACCCAAAATAGCTGCTGCTCTGTAATCCGATGACCACGGCGAGGCCACGCGCGCTCATGTCAAGCGGCCACCGCTGGTCATCCCAGTAGAAGCTGCTCTGGGCAATCAAGAAATGATGTACAACCAAGTCCACAAGATCGTCGAGCGCATGTAGGCCCTCGGGCTGGGCCGCGGGACCTGGCAGATTCGTGGAACCGTCGGGGCGGGTGTAGAGGTGAATCGTGGCGCCTTCCAGATCGAGGCGCGCCAGCCGCAGCGCCCGCCGGTGAAGCAGACTCCTGAGGCTGGCTCTGAACACCAGCTCGCGGGCAGTGAACAGAGGCAGTTCCCTGCCGGTTTCGCTGCCGTGCATCACCAGGCCGCGGAAAGTCAACTGCAGCACCCAGGGATTGATCTGCATCTGGCCGATGTCGATGCGGGTGCCGGTCAAAGCTTCCAGCTTGGCACGGGTGCGCTCAAGCGCGGTTCGTTTGAACCAGGACGTGCTGAACACGGCCACCAGAGTGAAGTACGCCAGAAACAGAGCTCCAGAAGCGTACGCGATCGCGCGAACCGGCTTCGACACCCGCCAGTGCTTGGATCCGGTATGGGCCTTGGGCTCGGTCATCGAGCTCCGCCCGTCTCAGCGCTGCCGAAGACACGCACGTCCCCGCGGTTGCGGAGTCCTTTCAGCCATTCGTCCAGCAGGGAATCGATTTTCTGCTGCACCAGAATCTCGCGAATGCGGCTCTCCACATCGCTGAGCGGCGGCGGCTGTTGGTTCCCCTTTTGCTCCAGGCTCGGGACGAAAGTGCGGTGATAATAGGCTTCGATATCCGAAGGCTCCACTACCGCCTGCGGGCGCAGTCTTTGATCGATCAGGCGGAGAATGCCTTCTTCCTCAGCAAGAACTTCCTTGAGCGCGCCCTCGCTCATGCCAAGCTTTTTGAGCGCGCCTGCGAAGGCTTCCGCGCTCGGGAATCTCTTTTGCAAACCCGCCCAGCGTGCGGCTACCGCCGGATCGTCCGGGGAAACCTCGATCGCATCGGCGCGCTCCTCGTCCTCGAGGAGAATGCGATCGATCAGCCGCTGTCGCACCTGTTTGAGAGTAGCGTCGTCCGCGTCGTTCTCCGGCTCTTTGCCGTCGAGAAACAACTCCAAACGGTATTCGCGTTCCACGTCGCTTGCCGTGACGGCAGTATTGCCCACCGCCGCGACCACGCGGTCCAAAATCTCGAACGGAGTCCCGGCCGCCGTCTGTGCGGGGCCGGTTGCGGCCAGGAGAATCAGGGCTGCGGGAAGCGTCAGAAGCTCTGCCCGACGCTTAGGACGAACTCGAACCTGGGTAATCGAAGCACCTCAACATCGCTTCCGGGACAGGCCGAAACCGTCTGGTTCGTGCAAGCCAGGAAGCTGGGAATATTCGGGCTGTAAGCCACATCGAAGCGAATCGGCCCAACCGGCGTGTTGTAACGGAGGCCGAGGCCTCCGGCCTGCACGTCGTAGTTGAAGTCGGTCGGTCCGTTTTGCACAAATTTCAGCAGCCGGAAGAGACGAGGCGATGAGAACACGTTGCCTGCGTCTTCAAACAACACCAGCCCCAGGTGGTTCTGTTCGAGAGGGAAGCGCAGCTCAACCTGATTGAGGAACAAGGCCTTGCCCCCGAGAGGGTATCCGGTGATCGGGTCGCGCGGCCCGGCCTCGTTGAGCGAGAAGGCGCGGTCCGAGTCGGATCCGCCCATGAATAAGCGCTCCGGCAGCGGCACGCCTTGGTCCACATCGGTGTGGCCGTAGACGGGTTCCACGCCGGCGCGCGTGTTCCGGGCCAGGATCACGTGGGAACCGAGGCGATAGTACGTGGAATTTTGACCGATGATGCGTCCGAAGTCCGCAGACGAGCCGAGTCCGGTCCATGCCACGTCCGCGTCCAGCGTTGAATACGAGCCCCGGGTCGCGTCCACAGGATTGTCCCGATGGTCGTTTACGTAGCTACCGCCCACGGTGGCGACCAGGACACCCTGACTCAAAAGCGGCACCTCGGCGGGATTGATCTGCAGGTTCGACACCGTCACGTGACGGAAGTTGTAGCGCGCCAGCAGAGACGAGTGCTGGCTGTAGCGTTTCTGCAGGGCGACAGCGAGTTCCTGGCGCTGAGAATTGAACGTCAAAACATTCCGGCTCTGGTCTTCCAATCCCGTGATGCGCAGCTCCAGCCCCGGGTGACCGAGAAAGCTCGGAATGGTGTAGCTGGTCGATCCGATTTTTTCCAGGTTGGAGAAATGCCCCGTCAACGAGTAGGTCTGCGGCCGGCCGTCGAGATCGATTCGATCGAGTTCGAGCGAAACGCGCGGGCTCACACCGTATTGCCCCGTCGGCGCCTGCCCTTGCGACGAGCCGTTGCTCGGCAAACGCTGCACATCGAGTCCGCCGCCGTAACCAAGCGTCCAGCGCTTGGCCTCCTCCACTCCCACCAGCACGGTTTCGTCCGTCGATGAGCCGGCAGGATTTTGAGTGGTCACCTGCACCTGGTTGAAGATCCCGAGGTCGTAGAGACGCTGCTGAGTCTGAAGCAACGAGCTGCCGTTCAAGGCCTCGCCCGCGGCCACACTCAACTCCTTATTGATCACGCTCTCGCGCGTGAAATCATTGCCCAGCACCACGACGCGCGCCACGGTCTCTTTCACGCCGGTCTGAACGCCATATTCCACGTCGACCTCGTGCCCGGCCGTTGGTTCCGAGGGGTGCCATTGCACGTCCGCGCCCTCGTACCCGTGATTAACCAGGTAACTCAGAATTGAATCGCGATCGCCGCGGGCGCGCGCAGGGGAGTAAGGCTGGCCGGGCGCGGTCAGCAGGGAAGATCCGAGCCCTTTGCGGAGGTCCTCACTCATTCCTACGATGGTCATCTTCCGGACGTGCGCCTGGGCGCCCTCCTCGATATTGAAGGTCACGAAGAGATGCCCTGTTTGCTCCTGGTAGGTGCTGTCGAGCGATGGGACTACCTTCGCGTCTGCGAAGCCCCGGGTCTGATATAGAGCAGTGATCGCCTGCACGGAACGATCCAGCAAGTCCTGATCAAAGCGGCCGCGCCGCAGGTCAAGCGCGGACGGCTGCAGCAGGACCGCGCCGGTAAGATCGTTTGCCGGGACCGACCGGTTGCCTTGGAACCTGTAGCCCACGAATCTTCCCCGCGGACCGAGATCCACCGTGTAAGTGACCGTCTGCGCTCCCTGGCCCGCGGGTGGGACCTCGTTCGAGAGCTTCGCCATAGCGGCAAAATATCCGCGGTCCTTGAAATAGTTGGCCAGAACGGCTTGACCGTCCTGAAGGGTCAGAGGGTCGGCGCTCGATTCGAGATAAGCGGGCAGGATGCTGCGCAGTTCGGAAGCCGAAATGTGAGCGCCCGCCACCCGCACTCGGATCTCGGGTCCGGCATCAACCTTCACGGTCAGACGCTCCGTGTTGGTGCGCTGATCGTACGAGCGCTTTTCGGCGGTCGCTGAAGCTTCCAGGTGGTCGTGCTTGAGGTAGAACGCATGCAGCCGCGAAAGGCCGTGCTGCAGGCGCGCTTGCGTCATTTCCGCACCGGTCTTCCAGCGCGCTTCGCGGACCAATGTGGCCGCGGGCGCGCCCGGGCTGCCTGTGAAGTCGATGCCGGCGAGCCGCGCCGGACGCCCGGCGCTCACCGTGAAAAAGATGTCGCTCTCCTCCGATTCCGGATGCCGCTGCTCGCTAACGTCGACCGTGGCCCGGTAATAAGCGTTCGAAGCGAGGGCCGCCAAAATCTTTGCCTTGGCCGCGTTGAGCGATTCCTCGGAGTACGGCTGCCCCAGACGCAGTCCCGCGCCCGACGCTAGCGCGGCCGGATCGGCATTGGAAGGCGCTCGCTCCACACGCACGACGCCGACGAAGTATTGTGCCCGCGCGCGGAAGATCAGCGCCACCCCAGCGCCCTGCGGTTCGGCCTCGGCAGCCAGCTCCACAAAGCGCCCGGTGGCATATAGGTTTTTCAAACTGGCGCTGATCTTGGATGGGTCGAGGGGCTGGTTCTTCTGCTGCACGATCTGGGCCGCGAACTGCGAGAACGTCAGCTCGGCGTCAGCCTGAAGACGCACGTCCACGACTGTTCGCCCCCATAAGCTGGGAGTGTGGGCCGCAAGCGCCGCTCCCGCCAGGGTGAACACGGCCAGCAAAAGGAGTACGCTCCGAATGGCGGACTTGGGACAGCGCGAGCAAGGCGGGAACGCGCTGATCTCCGGCCGAGGGTGGCATGTCACGATTCTTCTTTCAGAGCCTCCGGGACGCCTCCCCGGCGTAAACAATTCAACCGAGGGAGCCAGGGTGGACGCGAGGAGCCTGGGCGCTGCGGCGGACTGCGCCATCTCAGGAAGCGGGCTTGAACGACGCCGACAGTTTGGACGTGCCCCAGACGATCTCGATCGTGCCACTGCCGCCGTCGCTCGTCAGATTGATGGTCATTTCCTCGACGGAATTGGGCTGCTCTTCGACCTGCATGGGCACTTCCGCCAGCTTCGCGGCCCCCTGATAGCGATTCACGGGCTGGTTCGACACGATCAGTGACCATTGCCCGGGCGCCGTGAGTTGTGCCAGCAGTACGTGCTTGCCCTTCGGCACGCGCGTTCCGCCAAAATCGAGATCGGCGTCCGACTCGATGCTGGTCGGCATGTCCGCGCCTATCCTCCACATCTGGCCGGGTTGAATGAGCTTGCTGAGGTCGCGCCCCTTCAGGGTCGGACGCCCGTAGGTGATCGTCACCTTGGCGTTGCCGATGGTGGCCTCGGTTTTGCCGGCTTGGTTGCCGTGGCCCAGAGCGCTCCCGGCCGCCAGTGCCAGCGCGCCGACGAATCCGGCCAGAATCAAAACGGTTCTGTTACCCATGCGAGTTTCCTCCCATGCCGGCTCCATTGCTCAGCGTCCGCCCGCCGCGCCGGCCGGACTTCCCGTCACGATCTTCGCCGCTGCCTCCCGCAACTCTTTGGCGCCGATAAATCCCACCCAGTGCTGCCGCACCACGCCGCTTGAATCCATCAGGAACAGCGTTGGAAAAATCGAGATGCCGCCATACGCCGCATCGGCCGCCTTGTCCCAGTTGGTGATCGGAAAATCGATCTGATGTTCGCGGATGTATCGCTGGCGCACAGCGTCGGTGTAACTCAGGCCGAGCAATCTGTCCGCGTTCGCGCCTACAATCAAGAGTCCCTTGCCTGCGAACTCGCGATTAAGATTCACCAGGACCGGGGTTTCCTGCATGCATGGGGGGCAGCCCGTAAACCAGACTTCCAGCAGCAGGCCCTTGCCCGTGGAGTTGCTGAGCGCGACGGGTTTTCCATCGAGACCCTGCAACGTGAGCGCCTCCAGACGCCGACCTTCCCAGCCCGCGATCTGATGATTAAGCGCCTGGCCGAACCGCGGATCGGAGCGGATCATGGCCACGTCCACGCTGGTGATCTCGCCCGTGCGGGGATCGCGGCTCAGGAAATGCGGCACGCGCGGATCAGACTCCATCACGCGCAGCAACACATCCGCTTCGCCGGGCACGTGCAGGTCAAACTGGTCGGCGATGGTCGGGAGCGTCGGCGGATGTCCGAACTTCTGCTGGTAAGTGGCGACGAAGAGCGGGATTCTGAAGAAAGCGCTGTACAGCTTTCCGAGCGCCAGGCGCTCGGCCGGTTGCGTGAAGACGTTCCGTTCCAGCTCGGTGACCGGCAGCGGCTGTCCCGGCTGCAGATGGTCGCGGATATAGTCCACGACCTTGGTCTCGGCCTGCGCGCGCGCCTCCGGCGGGATGTTGCCCATGGCCGCCTGGTCCGGTGACGGCGGGTTTTGGGCGGCGACTGCCGCGAGGGATATAAGAGACAAGCTGGCGGCGATCAGCGCCCCGACTGCACACTTGCGTCCGGCGCCCGCGTCCTTTCTCACTTCGTCCTCCCGCCCGCCGCTGTGTTTCCTGGCGACACCCATGTAAGCGCCTGGTGGAACTGCTGATTGTGGAACTGGAGGGCGTAGTGCATGTATTCTTCTTCGTAGCTCCAGCCGTGGTCGCCGTCGCGCGTCGCGAACTCGTGCGGGAAATGCTCTCCGGTTAGAATCTGGTCCAGAAGCTGGTTGCCTTCGAGGAACCCGTAGCGGTCGTGGTCGCCACAATCGAAGTAGAGTTTGAGGTTCTTGAACGTGTCCGGATGCTGGGCCAAGTCGATGGGGTTGTTGGCTTCAAAGTAGGCCTCATTGAGAGGCGAGCCAAACGGGTCTTGCAGCAACTGGGCATAGAACTGCCAGCGGCGTGTGGCTGGGAAAGGATTCGGAAGCTTCGGCAGCAGCGCCGCGCTTTGGGCGCTGACAGCGCCTAACAGGTTTGCGTGGCGGAACCCGATATGCAACGACCCGAAACCACCCATCGAAATCCCGAACAGGCCGCGGTCTGCGGGGGTGGCAACAGTGCGGTAATGCTGATCGATGTAGGGGATGAATTCCTGCACGAAGAAGTCCTCGTAGCGGACTTTTCCGTCGTATGAATTCACATAGAACGTCTTGCCGGCGTCGGGACAGACCACGATGAACGGCTCCACCTCGCCCTTGGCGACCATGCCATCCAGAATGTCCTTGCCGCCGCGCTCGGCCCAGCTCCGCTCGTTCTCAAACAATCCATGCAGGACGTAGAGCACGGGATAGCGCTTCGTGCCGGAGGTGTAGTCCGCCGGCAGGTCAACACAGTAGGCGACCGAGTATCCCAAGATCGCGCTCTGAATCTGGCCGCAATCGAGAGTCGTACCTCCCGGCGTGGCACGCGCCCGAATCGTCGCCGGACCGGCCAGTAACGCCCAGCCTGAAACCAGCACCGCTGCCGTCAGTGTGAGACGGTGCATTCGAGTCCTCCGTTTTCTCCCCCGGCTGCGCATTCACGGCATCATTGCGGCGGCGCGACGGTCGACGAGGCCTGGTCCGACTGCACATAGACGGACGTCTTGCCGCTTTTGGACGTTGCCCCCACGGACTCGCTGCCTGCGCGTCCTGCCGGCCCTCCGCCGCCGTAGATTTGGCCGTGAATCCGATTCGCCGGCGAACCGTCCTTTTGAAGCATCGGATTAGCCGAACTCCGGCTCGTTCCGTCGGGCACGGTATGGAATTCGCCCACTCCGGAAGGCGCAGATGCGCCGTCATCCTTCTTGTCGGCTTGGGCGGCTTGGGCGGTTTTGGCTGGATCGCCGCCCTTCGCCTGCGGCGTGCTCGCGCCCGCAGTGGCCAGATCGTGAGCCGCCTTGCGGGCGGCGTCCTCGATGCTCTTCGGACCAGCGTCCTTGAGCAGCGACGGACTGGCTGACTCGACTGGAACCGGCGGCGTGGCATCCTGCAGTTGGGGCATCTGGGAGGATTTCGCGGCGGCCTTCGGGCTCGGCTGCCGACCGTGCTGATCGCTGGCCTTTGTCGATCCGGAATCGCTCGGCTTGGCATCCTGCGCAGTGAGGACAGCGCAAGACGCGAAGAGCGCCATCAAGATGAGCAGCGTAGTTTTCATAGGTGCTCCTGAGTTTCTTCGGCCGTAATTCTACTGCGACGCTTCGATCCGCATCAGGACTCTAGGATCCGCTTGACACGGGCATCCATCTCTTCTTCCTCGATGAACTCAGCACGCTCGCCGGCCGCAATAACCTCTTCTACGCCTTGAAGAAAACGAGATTCGTCCTCGATATACCGCGTGAGAGCGTCTTCCAGAAGCTCGTGGGTGCCGCGGCCCTCCCTGGCGGCGAGGTCCGCGACCTTCGCTTGCAGTTCCGGGGTGAAATGCACTTCCATATGTCAGAGTCTAGATTGCGTCCGATCGCCTGTCAATCGCGCCGCGCCGTGCGCAACCGGACTGGCCAGATTTCCCTCGCTGTCGAATTCGCGTTCCTGTCCTTCCCGTGCAACGCGCCATCCCTCCAACCCGGCTGCTTCGGCCGCCAATCCCTCGGAGACTAGGATGCGGTCAAGGCACAAGGTGTTACGAATCCATACGACTCTTTGCTCGGCAGGCTCGGGGCTGCCGAGGACGCGCAGTGCGAACTCGAGCGCTTCGCGATCGGCGCTAAACCACATGGGCACGCGGGCGACGCTCGGATGCAGCGACGTGCGTCCGTTGACGTGCGTCTTCGCGAAGTCGATCTTCTGATAGAGGCGCTGGTGGATGATGTCGGCCAGGCCCGCGCCCAATCCATTGCCGGTGCTCTCTTCGGTGAGATCGCGCGCGTAGATCAGCCTGATCTCGGGCGCTTCGCCCGGAGCGAACGGGATGCCGCGGCCGATTACCTTCGTGTCCATGCCGCTGCCGCTAATGTTTTTGCCGATCTCGTCTACCACCAGCAGGTCGAGCTTCGCAAATGGAATCCGCGGCAGCATGCTTTTCGCGAGCGCCAGCGTTTGCTCTTCGCCGGCCAGCAGATTCTCCGGGTTCGCGCCCCGAATCGCCGCCAGCTCGTGCCGGGAATTCTCGGCCAGCGCCAGCCCGCCTAGAATCTTCCCGGTGCCGAGGACCGTTCCCGCCACGGCACGGATCACCGGCTCGTACCCGTGCCGCGCTGCCAGGCGATGAAAATTACGCGCGCCCTGCTCCTTGCCCATGCCCACTGTGATCATCTTCGCGAGGCCGCTTTCAACCCTGCCTGAGAACCCGGTGTGCGGCTTCACGCGATTGATCACCAGCACACCGTCAGACTCCCAGGCATTGCGATCCATAAAAGCGGGGAAGCCTTCCGGAGTCGTGCCGGCTCGGACTGCGGACATCGAAGATCGTACCCATGCTCCGACGAACTCCGGCACCACGCCGTACTCGGCCAGCACCTGGCGCTGGCCTTCGTCGGTGGCGCCGCCATGGCTACCCATCGCGGGAAAGACGAACGGACGTGCGCCCTGACGTGAAAGCCACTGGCAGGCGGCGCAGACGACCTCGCGCAGACTGGCGATTCCGCGGCTGCCCACGGCCACGGCGATGCTGCGCCCGGCGAGGCGGCTGCGCTCGATGCCCATTTCCGAAAGCGCGGCCGCAACCGCGCCGTCGACATCCGCGATCGCCGGACGCGTCGGGGCCGTGCGCTCGAGCACGCGAAAGCGCGCGAGAGTGGGAACGTTGGTTATCGGATCAGCCATCGATTGTCGCCCGGCAACCATGATAAGCGGAACGCCGGTCGGTCGCCACGGCTCGCGAAGACTTTCGCCTGAGCAAGTCTGAACTCCCCTTGTGGCACCTCCGTGCTCTTTGTGCCAAGAAGCCTTCAACATTGAGGCCACGAAGTCTCCATGTTCTCCGTGGTGAAATGCGCTTGCCGCAGGTTTCATGTCTCGTGGGATTTCGGGTCCCAGGCGGTTCGTCATTTCGCACTCGCAGGAATCGAGATTCGCACGGCGAGCCTGAGGTATCCTATAGCGAAGGAACACTTCAGGGTGGACGATGAGCGCAACTACACTTGATGGACTGAAGATTCGCGACGAAATCCAGGCCGAGCTCGCCGGCGAGATCGCCGCCTTGAAGGCGCGCGGGATTACGCCCGGTCTCGCGGCGGTGCTGGTGGGCGAAAATCCGGCTTCGCAGATCTACGTGCGCAGCAAAGTGAAAGCCTGCGAGTCGCTTGGACTCTACAGCGAGAAGATCGAGCGTCCGGCCACGATGACCACCGTCGAGTTGCTGGCAGTGGTGGAGACCTTGAACCAGCGCGACAAGATCGACGGCATCCTGGTGCAGCTTCCGTTGCCGCCTCAGATCGATACGCGACGGATCCTCGAGGCCGTCGATCCCACCAAGGACGTGGACGGTTTCCATCCCACCAATGTCGGACGTCTGGTGGCCGGACGCGCGAACCTCGTGCCCTGCACGCCCGCGGGCATTATGGAAATGCTGCGCCGCTACCAGATTCCGATCGCCGGCGCGCGCGCCGTTGTGGTGGGCCGCAGCGACATCGTGGGTAAGCCCATGGCCCTGCTGCTGCTGCACCAGCACGCCACGGTCACGATCTGCCACTCGCGGACGCGCGATCTCCCGGGCGTGGCGCGCGAGGCCGACATTCTGGTGGCGGCCATGGGCCGTCCGGCCTTCGTGACCGGGGATTTCATCAGGCCGGGCGCGACCGTGATCGACGTGGGGATGAATCGTCTGGTCTCATCCGAGGAAGTCGAGCGCGCCTTCCACGATACCGCCGAGCCGCTGCGGAAGCTCGAATCCAAGGGCTCGGTGCTGATCGGCGATGTCCAGCCCGAGGACGCGCGCGATCGCGCCGGAGCCTACACGCCTGTACCCGGCGGCGTGGGTCCGCTCACCATCGCCATGCTGATGTCGAATACGGTGCGGGCGGCCAGGCTGAGAAGGAGCAAGTGACAAGTGACGAGTGGCAAGTGACAGCAAGTGACGCGTGACAGCAAGTGGTGAGTGACAGGTGGCAAGTGATAAGCTGACGAGCGACGGGTGACAAGTGGCGAGTGGTTGAAGTGGCTGGTGATAGTGACTAGTGGATCTGGTCCTCCCTAATCGCGATGCGCTCAGTCTCTGCGTGCCACTCGTCACTTGCCACTTGTCACCTGTCCTTTCCACCGATGGCATCCTTCGGCCTCACAGGCGGCATCGCTTCCGGCAAGAGCACCGTGGCCGCGGTGTTTCGCGATCTCGGCGCGAAGATCGTCGACGCCGACCAGCTCGGGCATGAGCTGCTCCGCCCGGGATCGCCGGTTTACGCGCAGATCGTGACCCGATTCGGCGGTGGAATCCTCAAGGCCGCCGGCGAGATCGACCGCGGACGGCTCGGCGAGATCGTGTTCGCCGATCCTGACGGGCGCGCTGCCCTCAATGCCATCATCCATCCGGCGATCATGGCGCGCCGCAACGAGTTGCTGGCGGCTTATCATGCCGAAGACCCCGCCGCGATCGTGATCTCCGACGCGGCGCTCATCTACGAAGCGCACATCGAGTCGCGATTTCTCAAAGTGATCGTGGCCTGGTGCCGGCCGGAGCGGCAGCTCGAACGCCTCCTGGCCAAGACTGCGCTCTCGCGGGAGCAAGCCGAACGCCGCATCCAGGCACAGATGCCGGGCGACGAGAAGCGCCGCCGCGCCGATTACGTGATCGACACGTCGGGCAGCATCGAGGAGACGCGTCGGCAGGTGGAAGATCTGTACCCCGACTTGGTGCGGCTGGCAAGGGGCGAACCAGGGGTCAGGGGTCAGGGGCCGGGGGTCAGGGAGTAGACGGTTGGCGGTTGCCGGTAGACAGTTGGCGGTCCGATAGGCACTATCCGCCGGCCTTCCCGCCGCTAACTGTCGACTGTCAACTGTCGATTCCTTACTCCACCGTCAACTTCAGCGTCACCGTATGCACCAGCACCGTCGCCCCGGACTTGAAGCTGCCGGTCACGGTCAGTTCATAAGAACCCTGCGGTGTGCCCGCGTTTGTCGCGGGCGTAACCGACGACATTCCGCCGCCACAGCCAGCCGTAGCCACCGTTAGCGCAAGCAGGAGCAGGGCCATGGCCGGGGCCAGCCTGACGATTCCAGCGCGCGCCCCGCGGCCGCGCGCGCCAGCCAGCATTGGCGAGAGCAAAAGCGACAGTAGGACGAACGCCAGAATCCAAAGCCAAGCGTGCGGATTTGCTCGTGACTCGCGGATCAAGAGTCCGAACGGAGGCAAGCCGAGCGGCGCTGGGCCCAATCTCATGGGATTTCTGGAGCCGCCCGGAGATAGCCCCGAGGACGAAGTCGTGGTCACGCTCACCTGCACGGCCGCCGGACTCGATCCGCCGGGCGCGATCGAGCCTGGCGTCACGGTGCACGTGGACTGCGCCGGCGCTCCGCTGCACGTGAGCGACACGGCGTCTTTGAATCCCGCCACCGGCACCACGTACACGCTGTAGCCTACAGTACCGCCGGGGGTCGTGGTCGCGGTCGAGTTGGCGGCGGTCAGCGAGAAGTCCATTCCGGCCCCGGAAAGACTCACCGTCTGATGACCGCCGGTGGCGTTGTCGGTAATGGTCAGTGTGGCGGGCTGGCTGCCGCTCGCGGCGGGGTCGAAGAAAACGCCGATGGCGCAGCTCGATCCCGCCGCCACCGTGCTGCCGCAGGCGTTCAGCACGCCATACTCGGCCGAACTGCTGGTCACGCCGGTGACGGTCAGCGCGGTGCCGCCGGTATTGGTCAGCGTAATGGTCTCCGGCAAGCTGCTGGTCCCGAGAAGCTGGCTCGGGAAGGTGAGGCTGGATGGCGACAGGCCGACTATCGGGCCGGCAGGCGGTACGCCGGTGCCTGTCAGGTCGATGGATTGTGGACTACCCGTAGCGCTGTCCGTAAGGCTGATGAAACCGGAGCGCGTGCCCGTGCTCTGAGGCGTGAAAGTGACGCTCAGTAAGCAGGAACTCTGCGCCGCCAGCGAGTTCGGGCAATTGTTGGTGACGGCGAAGTCGCCGATGCCGCCGATGCTCGAAACCGTGAGGGCTGCCGTGCCGCTGTTGGTCAGCGTAACCGTTTGGGGCGCGCTTGTGCTTCCTACGGCTTGCGATGTGAAGGTCAGGCTGGTGGGGGCGAGCGTCACCACGGGCGCGACGCCGGTGCCGGAGAGCGCGACGGTTTGCGGGCTGCCCGCGGCGTTATCCGTGATCGTTATCGTTCCGGCGTCGCCGCCGGAGACCGTTGGATCGAAATTAACTGAGACGGTGCAACTCGCGCCAGCAGCGATGCTCGAACCGCAAGTATTGGTTTCGGCGTACCCCGCGCTGGCAACGACGCTGGTAATGCTCAGGGCGCCCGTTCCGGGATTCGTGATCGTCAGCGTTTGAGTAGAGCTGGTTGAGCCGACCAACTCATTGCCAAAGGCGAGGCTCGTTGGCGAGGGGCTTACCATCGGTATGCCGACTCCACTTCCCGTCAAGGCAACGGTTTGAGGACTGTTCTCAGCGCTATCAGTTATGTTCAGCGTCGCGCTGCGGGCGCCGGCCAGCGAAGGTGTGAACGTAACCGTGACCGTGCAACTAGCTCCGGCCGCGAGCGACGAGCCGCACGAGTTCGTCTGAGTGAAATCGGTCGCGCCGGTGATTGTTACGCCTGTGATGCTGAGGGCCGTGCTCTCGCTGTTCGTGAACGTCGTAGTCTGCGCTGTGCTTGCACCCACGTCCTGACTGGGGAAGCTGAGCGCCAATGGCCAGACCTGGTCGCCGGAAACGAATTTGGCCACGAAGTTTTCGTAACCGTCAGGTGTGGTTGAGCAGGCACTGCAGTTTGTCTCAAAAGCGCCCGGAGTAGTCGGAAAGGTATTCGAGAAGGTCGGGCCAGTGAGGTAGGTGTTGCCCGCTGAATCGACGACGATTCCAATGCCTTCCGCCATAACACCTTCCTGGCCCGGCGGCGTCGGGGTGCCGCTCAGAAAAGTGGAGTAGACCAACGCGGAACCTTGAGGGTTCATTTCGGTTAGGAATGCGACCGATCCTCCCAGGCCGCAGGGGGCGCACGCTGTTTGAAAGGCGCCAAGCGTGGTCGGGAAGTCCGAAGAAGAGGCAAGGCCCGTCACGTAAGCGTTGCCCGCGGCGTCTAACGCCAAACCGTTACCCTGATCGAAAGTGCTGCCACCAAGATAAGTGGAATAGATCAATCCTGAGCCGGTTGGATTCAGTTCTGTCACAAAGCCATCCGCCGAGTGGTACACGCACGCGCGACAAGTGGTGTCATATGCGCCTGAGGTGACCGGAAAGTCGGCCGAATAGGCGATTCCGGTGACATGGGCATCGCCGGAGGTATCGATTGTAAGGCCGAGGATCTCGTCCTCGGTGCTGCCTCCGAGATAAGTCGAGTAAACCAGGGCATCGCCCGTAGCGTTGAGCTTGGTTACGAACCCGTCCCAGGTACCCCCTGGAAAGGTTGTCTGGAATGCGCCGGGCGTAGTCGGGATTGATCCCATATCAAAGAACGCAGAGCCCGCCACATAAGCGTTGCCGAGCGTGTCCACCGCAATAGGGTTCGGCGTGAATGAGAGTTGGTTTCCCAGACAGGTCGAGTAAACCAGAGCGGAGCCCGTGGCATTCAGTTTGGCGACATACGTTGAGCCCGAACAGAATGACTGAAAGGCGCCGGACGTAACCGGGAAATCCGGCGACCAGGTGTGGCCGGCCATGTAAGCATTGCCCGATGCGTCGAGCGCTATGCCGCCCCCATATTCGCCGCCGCTGCCGCTCAGATAGGTGGAGTACACGAGAGAGGAGCCGGTGGGGTCCAGCTTGGTTATGAATGCTCCTTGATTGTCTCCCGCGGGGTTGCAATCGCCGCATATAGTCTGAAAAGCTCCGGTCGTCGTGGGAAAGTTAATGGAGGCGGTGGTGCCGGCAATAAAGGCGTCGCCCGAGCTGTCTACGGCGATACCAGTCCCTTGGTCGCCGGCCGTCCCTCCCAGATAAGTGGAATAGAGCACCGCCGAGCCGGTGGGACTCAGTTTGGTCACGAACGCGTCTCCAGCAAGGTTCGCGTTTTGATTAAAGTCAGTTCCACCGTCGCCTGCGTAAACGGGCTGCAAAACACCGGCCGTCGCGAGGTAGTCGGCCGAACTCGTGCCACCTGTGACGTAAGAATTGCCCGAGGAATCGACGGCAATGGCAAAGGTGGGATTTGCGGTGGCGTTGACAACGCCAATGAACGTGGCGTAGCTTAGCGCCGGATCGACCACCAACGGCCGCGTTCGATCGTACTTCGCGACCTCGAACGTCACTTGATGGTGGCGCAGGCGGTAGCGGCCATTGACCAGTGACGAGTGACGAGTGACAAGTGACGAGCCGGCAGCAGGGAAATCGCCGACGGGCTGATAGATCACCGGCTTATTGAAGCGCACCTCGCCGCCGTTCAGCTTCACGATCAGGTCGCCGTTGGCGGCGACTCGGGGCTCGGGACCCGGGACTCGGGGCTCGGCCCGGCCGTCTCCGGCCAACTGCCTACCGCCCACTGCTGACTGCCTACTGCCGACCGCCGACTGCCTACTGTCTTCAACCGCCCCTACATCCAGCTTGATCGCGCTGGGATCGGCGCCGGGCGCTACGATGAAGTCATATTCCAACTTGCCTTGATTGCCGTAATAGACGAGATCAATCCCCGGATAGACATTCCGGTAGCGCACCTTGGCGAAATTCGCGACATTCGTCCGCCACTTCTTCGGATCGTTGCCGATGAAGTAGTTGCTCTTGCCCGGAAGTTCGTCCTCTCCCGCAGCGGCGGCGGCTGGATTTGAATCGATGAGCCGCAAGGCTAGGGCAGGGTCAGTTGTCCGTTGTCCGTAGTCCGTTGTTTTTGGATCGTGGATCGCGGTTCGTGGTTCGTTCCCAGCGCTGAAAGCTGACGGCTGATTGCTGAAAGCTGACCGCTGACGACTGAAGACCTCCTTCTGACTCCTGGCCCCTGACCCCTGACCCCTGAATTCCAGCACCGCCCCGCCGCCCGTTAGGAACAGCGTATACCCCGCGCCGCGCGAGAGGAACTTGACCTGCCCGTCGGTCTGGCCCTGGTTGGCTTCGAAGGCGAGCGGCAATTTACCGTATTCGGCGCCGAGGCGCCGCTGACTTGCCGGACTGACCGGAGCGGCCGCGCGAGCGCCTGGGCGGACGTCAGCGCGAGGGCTCGACGCCTGCGCCGGCGCCGCTCCGGCATCCCTGCCCTGCGCCCAAGAGGCTCCCGGCAGACACGCCAGTGCACAGATCGCCGGAACTGTCGCGAACATCCAACATCGTCGGGTCATGGCCGATACCTCCCTGGGCCGGTAAATCCATCTTGTCGTGGCTTGCTTAAGACTCGAACCGGTATAGCGCGGCAATCGGAGTGGTGTCAACCGGGGGCCTGTAGCAGTCGGGAGTAATACCCGGCCGACTTACCACGTTGGCGTCGTCACCCAGTTGATCCGTGGCCATTGCACTCCATTCTGTGGCCCGCTGCGCGAGTTCTCCGAGGCCGCCGGTGACAGTACTCCGCACACTATGAACCGCCAGGTGGCACATCTCAAGCAAGAACGCAGAGCAGCGAGCAGCTTTCCGCTTGACACGGTCGCCGCTCGGAAATACAATTCAGCTAGTAATCGAGGAATACCGAAATGGCACTGCTCAAGCGTCCCGTAACGCCCGCGCGTTTGGCGGCCAACCGCCGCGCCGCCCTCAGGTCAACGGGGCCGCGCACGGCGGCTGGCAGCCGCCGATCGTCGCTGAACGCGTATCGGCATGGCGGGCGCTCCCGGGCCATGAAACTGGTATGGCGCGTCCTGGAAACCGCGCCCGTCGGCTGCGTCATCCCCATGGCGCGTCGGGTCATGAGTCCGGCAGAGCTTGGGAACCCGGAAGTCGTGGCCATCCTGAATCAGTTCCTCTCCCCGGACGATGTTCCGCTTCAGGTAGACTCGTTTTTTGACCGGAGAAAGAGGCGCGGGATTTCATTTTTTCGCCAACGAAGCCTAAGACTCCTTTAGAATCAACGTGAATTCATCGACGACTCACCGGAAAGCCACCAGGTTGCTGATTCTATTTGATTTATCCTGTGAAAGCCATCATGTTGCTGATGGCCAAAGGGTTAGGCTCGGAAACCAAGGTCTTCTGCAGGCTTACGGCATCGCTTAAAGGGCGTTTAAGGGCTGTTTTAAGCCTTGTTTTTGAAAGAAGCGACCGGTCACAAGACAGGCCGGATCACCCATGTCACCCGCGGGCGTCCGCTCTATGGGTTCCGGTCGACCGCAACCTCGGTATGGAACACGCGGCCTAGTTATCTAGCCTCCAAAAGGTTTTCCGGTGAGCCCTCGCGCACCGGGCGTCCGGCGTCAAGGAGCAAAGTCCGGTCGCAGATCTCGGCCGCGAGGTTGATCTCGTGCCTGACCAGGATGACGATGAAAGGTTCGGTGGCGGCGAAGCGACGCAGCACTCCGAGCATGTGGTGCTATAATTGCCGCGTCAAATATGGAAGAACTCCTCTTGCCGCTTTTTCTCCTGGAAATGGTGCTGGTGCCGGACGAAGTTGTGCCGCTGCACATCTTCGAAGACCGTTACAAGGAAATGATCGGCGACTGCCTGGAGAAGCAGGACAAGTCGCCCGCCGAGGCCGAGTTCGGCGTTGTCTATCTGCGCGGCAAGCATGCGCAGCGGGTTGGATGCACGGCGCGCGTGAAGCAGGTCATCCGGCGCTACGACGACGGCAAGATGGACATCCTCGTGGTCGGCCGGCGGCGATTCGAGGTTCTTTTCACCAACGACAAGAGGTCATACTTGCGAGCAGCGGTGGCATTCTTCGACGATGAGGAAGAAGGGGTTCCCGAAACGCCGGACGTGGAGCACGCGCGGACGCTCTTCCGCAACGTGCTTCAGAGGCTCGAGATCAACGCCGATCCTGCTGACCTGGAGCGTGAGTTCCGCCGGCTTTCGTTTCAAATCGCTGCGGCGCTGCCGATCGGCCTGGAATTCAAGCAGCAGGTCCTGGTGATGCGCGATGAGCGCGAGCGTCTGCGGCGCCTCGCGGGCGTGATGGAGAAACTTATCCCCACGCTGGAACGCCGCGAGCGGGCGCGCGTGAAGGCGTCGGGCAACGGACACGTGACTCCGTCGGACGACTCGGG